>JAYTGN010000296.1:0-10314 GCA_043733485.1 Gemmataceae bacterium | reverse complement strand
ACGAGCAAACTGGGTGGCACCGGCTTCCAGCCGGTGCAACCTCAACAGCACCGGCTGGAAGCCGGTGCCACCCAAGCGGGCGACTGCATCAAACAATTCTTCGACGGGGCGGGCTATGGCTTCGCCAACATCGTAAGCCTGATCGTGACGGCAACCTGCTTCGGCAAGGCGATCGAGTCGGCGGGCCTCGCCGCGGCGCTGGGTCGACTCATTGCCGAATTCCCGAGCCTGATGCAGCCGCTCGCCGCACTCGTGCCGCTCGCCTTCGCAGCGGTCAGCGGCTCGGGCATGGCCAGCACGCAAAGCCTCTACGGGTTCTTCTATGAACCTGCGAAAGCACTCGGTCTCGACCCCACCGCCGTAGGGTCGTTGGTCGCGCTCGGCTCGGCCGCGGGCCGCACGATGTCTCCGGTCTCGGCCGTCGCGCTCATGTGTGCGACCCTCACGGGCACGAACCCCTTCACGCTGGCTCGCCGCGTGGCCCTGCCCTTGCTCGCGGGCATTGCCGTGGTGATCGTCCTTCGTGTGAGCGGCATGCTGTAAAACCCTGGCGGAGGAAGCCACCCCGGCCCCTGACGGGGCTCGGCTCGCCGGGAAGTAGGTTGAAACCCGGTTTCTGCTTTGGAAACCGGGTTTCTTGTGGTGTCGGACAGAAACCCAGTTTCCAAAGCAGAAACCGGGTTTCTTGTGGTGTCGGACAGAAACCCGGTTTCCAAAGCAGAAACCGGGTTTCAACCTACTTCCCGCCGAGTTTCTCCATGGTCAGTTCGGGCTGCCAGACCGAGAGGAAGGCCGGCATCTTGGCGCGTTCGAGTCCGGGCAGGCTCGGGAAGAGGCCCGCGGCTTGCAGCGGGACGTTCGCCGAGATTGCATACACGGAGTTCGCGGGGTCGTTGTTGCGGCGATAAAGAACCACCTGGGGCCGCGCCGCACCGACGTTCAAACTCGCGAGTTCTCCAGCCAGTTGAATGGCTTCGTCCAGATCGCCGACCCGATCGACGAGCCCGCGTTCCTTCGCCTGGCTCGCCGTGAAAATGCGGCCGTCGGTGGTCGTCTCGCCGCCCTTGAGAGCCGGTCGCCCCTTGCGGATGTCGGCGATAATCTGAGCGTCGAATTCGTCGGCCATGACCTGGAGCAATTGGCGATCCTCGGGCTTGAGGGCCTTCGCGGAGGTGCCGATGTCCGCCTTCTCGCCGGCCTTGATGGATTGCGGGATGATATTGAACTGGGCCATGAGGTCTTGCAGGTTGAAGAGGTTGAGGATCACGCCGATGCCGCCGGTGACGGTGGCCTCGCCGGCGATGATCTGGTCGGAAGCGGTGGCAAGGTGGTAAGCCCCGCCCGTTGCCGTGTCGAGCAAGCAGGCGACGACCGGCTTACCGGTACGAGCCCGGAACTTCTCGAGATCGCGGCGCATGGTGAGGCAGGCGGCGACGCCGCCGCCGTGGCTGTTGATCCGGAGTACCACCGCCCTCACGCACGGGTCCGCTTCGGTCGCGGCCAACTTCTCGCGGAACAGAGCGACGGGGTTCTCACCAAGCGAGAGCGGCCCCACAAACGGCGAATTCAGGATCAATCCATCCACGTCGAGAACCGCGATCCGGCCCGCTTTGCCCTGCTCCACGATCACCGCCTTCAGTGGGCCGGCCACGGGGCTGACCGGGCTGAAATCGGTGATCCGCGTATCGACGGGGCCGTCCAGCGCGACGCGGTTCTGCGTCTTGACGATGAAGCGGGAGCATCCGCTACCGAGAAATGCAACTAACCCGATGAGCAGAAGCGATTTACGCATTGTGGCCCCCGGCCTTCCCAGAGAGCGGATGATCCCGCGACAACCCAGGCTCGTTCAGTTACCTGTACCCCCTAGCATCGGCCAATCGCCGCGATAGGATTAACATTCCTACCCTGTACATTGGGCGCAACCCGCCCGACCTGCTACGCGAGCTCATCGTTCTCGGAAAAGTCTGCCGCTTCGCCCTTCCGACCCGGTCCAAATATGCCGTAAGTTTCTACACTACCTAGATTGCCATATTGGATGTCATCCACGGAAGGAGGGCTATTCAACGATCCGGAGGGCTTCGACTCGAACCTTTGTTGCCTTTACAGGCAGAAAGATTGCAGTTTCGAGGGGCTATATCCGGTGGGATGCTGATGCTGGAGAGGAGCGTGATGGAAGCGACCGATCTTATCGTTTTGAGCCCGAGTGGGTTCTTGGACCCTTCCCCGGCCATCGCGGCCTGTCGAGCGGGCGCTCGCGGAACGCTGGACCTCGAATTCGCCGACGCATCCGCAGTCGCGGCCATCGAGCGGCTGGCGAAGTTTGCCGGACCGCGGTTCGGCTTGAAACTCGGCACGAACACGAAACTTCCCCAAGGTGTTCAACCGGCCTGGGTCATCCTCGCGGGCGGCGACTGCTCGCAACTCCCCTCGCTTCGCGAAGCGGGCATCGAAGTCTTGGTCGAGGCCGTGAGCCTGCCCGAAGCCGTGCAAGCCGCGAAGCTTGGGGCCGATGGAATTATCTTGAAGGGCCATGAAGCCGGTGGCCGAATCGGGACCGACACGTCCTTCGTGCTGATTCAAAAGTGGCGGCAACACGCGGAACGCAACAAACTCGCGATCCCGTTCTGGGTGCAGGGCGGCATCGGCGCGAACACGGCGGCGGCGTGCCTCGCGGCCGGCGCTCGCGGCGTCGTTCTCGATTCGCAACTGCTCCTGACCCGCGAATCCCCGCTTCCCGAGGTTGCTCGCAAACGCGTCGCCGGGCTCGATGGCGGCGAGACGGCCGTGTTCGGGGCGAAGCTCGGCGAAGCCTATCGCGTCTACTCGCGGCCCGACAATGCGGCTTCCCAGGAACTCGCGAAAGAAGAAGAACGCCTCCTCGCCTCGAAAGACACGCCGGAAGCGAAGCTCAAGGCCTGGCGGCTCGCGGTTCGCCAACTCGTGACCCGCGGCCTCTGGCTACTCGGGCAGGATGTCGCCACGGCAGCGGGCCTCGCGGCGAAGGGCATCACCGTCTCCGGCGTCGTCCAGCACATCGTCGAACGAGCCAGCAAGCAGGTCGAGGCCGCACGCCGAACCAAGCATCTGGCCTCGGGTTCGCCGTTCGCTCAATCCCACGGCACGAAGTACCCGGTGTTTCAGGGCCCGATGACCCGCGTCAGCGACACGGCCGCGTTCGCGGATTCGGTCGCGGCGGGCGGTGCGCTGCCCTTCCTCGCCTTGGCCCTGCTTCGCAAGGCGGAAGCGGAATCGCTTCTCGCAGAAACGAAGACCAAACTCGGCAAGAAGCCCTGGGGTGTCGGCATCCTCGGCTTCGTGCCGGCCGAGATTCGCACGGAACAGCTCGAGGCGATTCGCAAGTTCAAGCCGCCGTTCGCGATCATCGCCGGCGGCCGCCCCGATCAGGCCAAGGAACTGGAAGCGCAGGGCATCCCGACTTACCTTCATGTGCCGTCGCCCGGCCTGCTGAAGATGTTCCTCAAGGACGGCGCGAAGCGGTTCATCTTTGAGGGGCAGGAGTGCGGTGGGCACGTCGGCCCGCGAGCCAGCTTCGCCCTCTGGGAATCGATGGTCGAGGGGCTCATCGAACACGTCGGCGGCAGGCCCGCTGATGGCTTGCACGTCGTCTTTGCCGGCGGCATTCACGATACACTTTCCGCGACGATGGTCGCCGCCCTGAGCGCGAGCCTCGCCGAGAAGGGCATCAAGGTCGGCATCCTGATCGGCACGGCGTACCTGTTCACGAAGGAAGCCGTGGCCGGCGGCGCGATCACCGCCCGCTTCCAGAAAGAAGCTCTCGCCTGCGGCGAGACGCTGCTTCTCGAAACGGGTCCGGGCCACGCCATCCGATGCATCCCGACGCCCTACGCGGACACGTTCGAAGAAGAGAAGCGCGCGCTTCAGGCTCAGGGCAAGAGCCCGATGGACGTGGGCATCGCGCTCGAACGCATGAACCTCGGCCGCCTGCGGGTCGCCAGCAAGGGCGTCGATCGGGCGGCTTCCATCAACGGCAACGGCAGCGGGCTCGCCTCCGTGCCCGAAGACGATCAGTTCCGCCGCGGCATGTACATGATCGGGCAGATCGCGGCTCTGCGAAACGAAGTGACCACGATCGCGGAACTGCACGCGAACGTCTGCGATGCCACGGTGCTGGATTCGGGCATTCTGCTGGCTTCGACGCCGAAGGAACCGGAGCCGCCGCCGCCGTGCGACGTGGCCATCATCGGGCTCTCGTGCTTCTACCCGAACGCCGGGAACCTGTGGAATTACTGGGAGAACATTCTCGCGAAGACGAACGCCGTCATCGAGATTCCGGCGACCCACTGGGATTGGCGGCTCTACTACGACGCCGACCCCCGCGCCAAAGACAAGATGATTTCGAAGTGGGGCGGGTTCATGGGCGACACGCCCTTCGACCCGCTCAAGTACGGCATCACGCCCAAGAGCATTCCGAACATCGAGCCGCTCCAACTGCTGCTGCTCGAAGCCGTGAACCAGGCGATCGGCGACGCTGGCTACCTCGATCGGCCGTTCGCCCGCGAACGCACCTGCGCCATTCTCGGCGTCGGCGGCGGCGGCATGCCGCTCTCCGTGAGCTACGGCTTCCGCGCCTGCATGCCGCTCATGGAGTCCATCCCCGGCGTACCGATCACCGGCAAGCAGGTCATCGACCTCGCCGAGGGAATGCTCCCCGAGTGGACCGAAGACTCGTTCCCCGGCATCCTGTTGAACGTCGCCGCTGGCCGGGTGGCCAACCGCTTCAACCTCGGCGGGCCGAACATGGCGATCGACGCCGCGTGCGGTTCGTCCTTGGCCGCACTCTACGCCGGCGTCCGCGAACTCAACGACGGCACCAGCGATGTCGCGATCGTGATGGGCGGCGACGCCGTCCAGACTCCTTTCGCCTACGTCGCCTTTAGCAAGACGCACGCGCTGAGCCCGAAGGGTCGCTGCCGCCCGTTCGATGCCGAGGCGGATGGCATTGCGTTGGCCGAGGGCGTCGGGGTCGCGATTCTCAAACGCCTCGCCGATGCGGAACGCGATGGCGACCGCGTTTACGCCGTGATCAAGGGCGTGGGCGCTTCCAGTGATGGCCGCGATAAGGGGCTCACCGCGCCGCGGGCCGAGGGTCAACTTCGCGCCCTGCACCGCGCTTACGGCCAGGCTCGACTTTCACCCGCTCGCGTGGCGCTGGTCGAAGCGCACGGCACCGGCACCGTCGTCGGCGATCAGACCGAAGCCCGCGCCATTGGCCAACTCCTCCGCGACGCCGGGGGCGACGTTCAATCGTGTGCCCTCGGCTCTGTGAAGTCCATGATCGGGCACAGTAAGTGTGCCGCTGGGCTCGCCGGGCTGATCAAGACGGCGTTCGCGTTGCACCACAAGATTCTGCCGCCGACGCTGGTCGAGACGCCGAACCCCAAGGCGAACTTCGAAGGCGGCCCGCTCTATTTGAACACCGAAGCGCGGCCCTGGGTTCACGGTGCGGACTATCCGCGAACCGCGGGCGTCAGCGCCTTCGGCTTCGGCGGCACCAACTTTCACACCGTGCTCGAAGAATACGGAGGCGACTACCTCAAGCGCCCGAGCAGCGGCATGCGGAAGTGGCCGGCCGAACTCTTCGTCTGGCGGCGAACCGATGTGCAGGCCATCGCGACCAGCGTGAAGCAGTGCCGCGATGCACTCGTTGCGGGCGGCGTGCCGCAGTTGGCCGACCTCGCGGCATCCGTCTGGCAGGCGAGCAAAGCCGCGACCGGCCCCGTACTCGCGGTCGTGGCGACTTCACTCGTGGACCTTCAAGAGAAACTCGCAGCAGCTTTGGAACTTCTCGCTTCTGGTGGCACAGGCATTCCTGCCTGTGCGGATGAAAAGCCACAGGCAGGAATGCCTGTGCCACCGATCTCCGACCCGCGTGGAATCTACTTCGCACCGAAGCCCGAATCCGCCGCCGGCAAAGTCGCGTTCCTGTTCCCCGGGCAAGGTTCGCAGTACCCGGACATGCTGGCCCAGACCGCCATCGCGTTCTCGGAAATCCGCGAAGTCATCGACCGGGCCGAACGCACGCTTGCGAACGATCTCGACAAGCCGCTCGGCCGCTACATCTATCCGCCGTCGTCGTTCACGCCGGACCAGGAAGCCGCGAATCGGGACGAACTCAAACGCACCGAGATCGCGCAACCCGCGCTCGGGGCGACCAGCCTCGGCATGTTCAAGTTGCTCGGAACGCTGGGTGTCGAGGCAGACTTCCTCGCGGGCCATAGTTACGGCGAATACGCGGCCCTCGCCGCCGCCGGCGCCTTGGACGAAGAAGACCTGATTCGCCTTTCGCACCGTCGCGGCATGGCCGTGAAGGCTGCCGCGGTCGGGGCCCCCGGCGGCATGATCGCCCTCGACGCCACCCCGGAAACGCTCGCGCCGCTCCTCAAGGGCAACGTCGAAGCCTGGGTCGCAAACCACAATTCGCCAAGGCAGATTGTGATCGCGGGCACCGAGGCCGGCCTGAAGATCGCCGAGGACAAACTCCAGGCCGCGAACATTCGCTCGCAGCGAATTCCCGTGGCCTGCGGCTTCCACTCGCCGCTCATCGCCGGCGCGAAAGAAGCCCTCGCCAACGCCCTGAACGTCGCGAAGTTCTCCGCTCCAAACAAGCCGGTCTTCTCGAACACGAGTGCCGCGCCGCACCCGGCCAACGGGCCGGCCATCGCCAAGCAACTCGCCGAGCATCTGGTTTCGCCCGTTTACTTCGCGGGTGAGATCGAGGCGATGCACGCGGCCGGGGCTCGCATCTTCGTCGAGGTCGGCCCGCAGGCCGTTCTCACCGGGCTCACCGGGCAGATTCTGGCCGGGCAACCGCACCTCGCGGTTGCGTCCGACCTCAAGACGCGGCCCGGTCTGGTTCAACTGGCCCACCTGCTCGGGCAGTTGTTCGCTGCCGGTGTGCCGGTTCAACTCGATCGGCTGTTCGAAGGCCGAGCCGTGCAGTCGTTCGAACTGGCGAAGCTCGGACCGGACACCGGCAAGCCGAAGCATTCGCCGACCACCTGGCTCGTGAACGGCGTTCGCAGCCGGCCCATCAACGGGCCGGAACCGCGATTGCTCGGCCAAACGCTTCCCGCGAAAGCCGTGGAAGCGAAGCCACCCGTTGTCGTCCCGAGCGTCCAGCCTCCGAAGGTCGCGGCACCCGCCGCCGCGAAGAAGGTGGAACCAGCTCCCAAGCCCGTTCCGCAACCCCGTGTTTTGCCCCCGTCCGCCGCCCCGCGAGTGCCGATGAACACCAACGCGCAACCGACGCTTTACACGCCCTCCACCAATGGAACCCACGCGCCGTCGCGGCCCGCACCCGAAGGTGCCGAGCAAGTGATGATGCGGTTTCAGGAAGTGATGGCTCGCTTCCTCGATACCCAGAAGAGCGTGATGCTCAGCTACCTGGGTGCGGGCGGCACGCCGGCCCATTCCGCAAACGGGAATGGGAACGGCTACGTTCCGCTCGCGAACGGGACCGCTCACGCTCCGCTTCCGCAGGTGCCGTCGATTACGAACCGCATGGCCTCGGTTCAACCCGCCGCTCCGCGACCCGCACCGGCTCCCGTCGCCAAGGTTCAGGCCGTTGCTCCTCCGGTCGAAGCGAACGGCAAGCATGCACCAGTCGTTGTTGCCGAGGCACCCGTGGCTGCGAAGCCCGCCGGCGGCAAGCTCGATCGCGAAACGCTGCTCGCCCGGCTCCTCGATCTCGTCTCCGATCGCACCGGCTATCCGAAGGAAGCCCTGAGCATCGACCTCGACCTCGAAGCCGATCTGGGCGTCGATTCGATCAAGCGCGTGGAGGTGCTCGGGGCTCTCGCCGAGTCCATCGAGGCGAGTGCCGACGGCCAGCAGCCGAACCTCGAAATGGAGAAGCTCTCGGTCATCAAGACGCTCCGCGGCATCGCCGACTACGTGATGGAAGCGCTCGACGCGACCACCTCCATGCCGCAGCCTTCGACGAACGGTAAGCACGAGAAGCCCGCGCCGGCCGAAGCCGCGGACCTGCACCCGGGTGCTCGTTCCGGCGAGGTTCAACGGCTCGTGGTGCGGCTCATCGACGCCCCGCTGCCGATGCGTCCCGTCTTCTCGCCGCCTTCGGGCACGGTCGTCATCACCGATGATCGCCAGGGCACGGCCCGCGAACTCGCCGACCGCCTCGGCGAACTCGACATCAAGGTCGCGCTGGTTCAAATGGCGGACGGTTCGGCCGAGGCGGGTGCCTTCGCCGCGGACCTCACCGATCCCGCCGCGGTGGCGGACCTGATCGCCCGCCTGCACGCGAAGTGCGGCCCGATCTCCGGTCTGATTCACCTGCTGCCTCTGGCCGAATCGCCGGACGGCGAGACGGACGAACGGCGGATGAAGCGCGAAGTGAAGTCGCTGTACCTGCTCGCTCGCGGCCTGGAGGCCGACATTCGCGACGCCGGGAAGTCCGGGTCCGCCGTGCTGCTGGCCGTCACCGCGATGGGCGGCACGATGGGCTTCGGCGGCGACCTGCCGGACGATTTCTTCGCGGGTCACGGCGGCGTCGCCGGGTTCGCTAAGTGCCTCGGCTTCGAGTGGCCGGAAGTCAGCGTTCGCGTCGTGGACGTAAATGCGGAAACGCCCGCGCCGCGGCTCGTCGATCAACTGCTCAGCGAACTCGGGGATCCGAAAGGCCCGCTCGAAGTCGGCCGCTCGGGCAGCGACCGCGTCACCTGGCAGGTCGAACCCGGCCCACTGGACCTGGACGTTCCCGCCGTGTCCTTGAATGCCGATTCCACGGTGCTCATCACCGGCGGAGCCCGCGGCATCACGGCGCGGATTGCGCTCGAACTCGCCGAACGCTACCAGCCCAAGCTCGTGCTCGTCGGCAGTTCCGCCGAACCCGCGCCCGAAGCCACCGATACGGCGAAGCTCACCACGCCGGCCGAGATCAAGGCCGCGCTCATGAAGCGGGTCGGTGCCGAGACGAAGCCCGCCGCCATCGAGACCGCGTACAAGCGGCTCATCAAGGACCGCGAGATTCGCGGCAACCTGGAGGCCATCCGCGCCGCCGGCGGCAAGGTCGACTATCGTGCCATCGACGTTCGCGACGCCGCCGCCTTCGGTGGACTCATCGACGAATTGAACGCCGCGGGCGGCATCACCGGCGTCATCCACGGAGCAGGAGTGATCGAAGATAAACTGCTCCGCGACAAGACGCCCGAATCATTCGACCGCGTGTTCGGAACCAAGGTCGAGAGTGCCTTCACCCTCGCCCGCAAGCTCGATCCGGAGAAGCTCGAGTTCTTCTCGCTCTTCGCCTCGATCACGAGCCGCTACGGGAATAAGGGTCAATCCGATTACGCCTCGGCGAACGAGGTGCTGAGCAAGTTGGCGTGCGACCTCGATCGGAAGTGGCCGGGCCGCGTGGTGTCGATCGCCTGGGGTCCGTGGTCCGAAGTCGGCATGGTGGCCGAATTGGAGAAGCACCTCACGGCTCGCGGCCTCAAGCTCATCGAGCCCTCGGTCGGTGCGAACTTCGCCGTGGATGAAGTGATCTTCGGTTCCAAGGGCGAACCGGAAGTGCTGGTGGCCGGCGGCACCGAGCAGGCGGCGGCACCGGTTCAATCGGCTGCGAAAGCTCCCGTCGCGGTCGGGGCGCACTAATCCGATGAGTGCCACTCTCACCGCACCCGCTTCGCGGTCGCTCTCGGCGGCCGCGGACGGCTGGGATACCGAAGTCTTCGTCGTCCGCGGCGCGGATCGCGTTCACCTCCGCGAGCGGCTCCTCGCACTCGCGGACTTCCTCGAACACCATCCCGATCTCACGCTCGCCGATCTGGCGAGTACACTGGCCGCGGAACTGCAACCGGGCGGTTCGCGGATCGCGATTGTCTCGGGTTCCGTCGCCGACCTTCTCGCCAAAATCCGTCGCGCCGCGGATCGCCTCGCCGATCCGAAGTGCGTGCAAATCCGCGACGGCAACGGCATCTACTTCTTCTCGCAGCCGCTCGCTGAGCAAGGCACCGTCGCCTTCCTGTACCCCGGCGAAGGCGCTCAATACCTCGACATGCTCGCGGACCTCTGCCGCGTCTTCCCGGAAGTGGAGAAGGCGTTCGCGTGGTGCGACGAACTCGCCGAGGGTGCCGGTCGCCCACACGATTCGCTTCGCAAAACACTCCATCCCCCGGCGGATGCGACTCTCGAAGAGCGGGCGGCGGCCGAAGCCGAACTCCGCAAGCTCGGGCCGTCCATCTTCGGCGTGCTCGTCGCCGACATCGCGATGACGGACCTGCTCCGCAATCTCGGCGTCCCCGTGTCGGCGGT
>JAYTGN010000295.1:0-24483 GCA_043733485.1 Gemmataceae bacterium | reverse complement strand
GGGCCACTGGTGGAGTTGATCGCCCTGTGCGAAACCCCCGAATGGGCCGCCTTTTGGACCGCGGCCTAACGAATGCCAAAATCTAAAGGTACACCCCCTCTTCCAATCGGGGTTGCACGGACGGCCGCGTTCGGACTAGCATTTCGGTCTCGTGTTTTACCCGCAGGGAAGCGGACCCGTGGCCGACAAGCTGACTCAACAAATCGTGGAAGCGCTGAGCAAGGCCGCCGCCGAACCGTGCGGGCTTCCGCTCTTCATGTTGAAATCGGACGCTGGCCTCTTTGCGAGTACCGCGAAGGCTGCCGCCCAGAAGTGCCTCAACGATCGGCTGCTGCATCTGGTACGGACAGAGAACCGGGGCAAGTTGCCGCGCGAACTTTACGCACCGACCGAGGCCGGCTGGGAGTTTCTGCTCGCCGCCGTAAACCCGAAGCAAGTGCTGGAAGACTTCGTCCGCGTGCTCGAAGACCGCCAAGGCGAAGTGAGCGAACTCCTCGGCACGGCTCGGCAAATGGCCGAAAGCTTGCAAGGCCTTAAGGACGCGGTTTCGCGCGTGCTGCCTCAGGTGAGCGTGAACCGGATCGAGGCGAGCTTCGGCCGCGAAGTACCCTTGTCCCTGGGTCGATCCGCATCGCGCCTCAACGGTAGCAGCACGGCACTTCTCGAAGCACCGTGTACCACCGAACTTTCGGAAATGATGCTGACCCGGCTCGCGGTCTGGTCGAGTTCGGCGAATGCGGGTGAAGACTGCCCGCTGCCGGAACTGTTCCGCAGTCTGAGCACGTTCGATCCGCAACCCTCGCTCGGCGAGTTCCACGACAGCCTGCGGAAGCTGCATTCTAACGGCTCAATCTACCTGCACCCCTGGACCGGGCCCTTGTACGAATTGCCCGATCCGTCTTGTGCCTTGCTCGTGGGCCACGGTATCGCGTATTACGCATCGTGCCGGCCACTTGCGGCTTCGCGATGAATTGGCGAAAGAGGAGAATCACGGATGACCACCACCCTGACCGACCGCTCGATTACGAGCCGCGCCCGCGACGTGCTGCAACGCGCCGGCAACCCATTCCGCAACTACTTCGCCCGCAACCCGGACGACGAAGTCTGCGCCCGCTACCACGTGCCCGAACTCTTCGCCCCCGAACGCGACCTGCTCCACAGCATCATCGACCTCTACCGCTACGACCCGAACACGCACTCGGAAGTCGTGCCTATTCTCGGGAACAAAGGTGCCGGCAAGACGCACCTGCTTCACTCCATCAAGCACGGCGCCAGCGGCCAGTGGCAACTGCTCGTCACCCCCGGCGTGTATCAGAAAGACTCCGACTTCCTCGAATACCTCTTGTTCCAGATCATCGATACACTGCTGGGCGGCGGGAAGCAGAAGGGCGTCCGCCCGCTCGATTATCTGAGTGAGCAACTGGTTCGCCGGCAACTCGGCATCGCGCTCCGCGACCTGTCCGCGGAGGAGAAAGTGGAACTGTTCCCTCCGGGGGGGCTGAGCCGCTTCGGCCGCGTCTTCGGGTTCGGCGCCACGCAGGCCCAGGAACGCGCCGAGACCCTCGCCGAGAACCTCTCGGGCTACTCGAACTTCGCCCGCATGCCGGTGCCGCTAATGCAGGCGCTCACCGCAGCCGGGCTCTCACCCTTGAAGGCCTACGACCTCGTGTGCGCGAACGTGGCCCGCACCGAATCGCACAACACGGCCGGGCTCATGCGCCGCAACATCTTCAACGGCTTCGCCAAGGCCGCGCTCCTGAAAGATGAATCGGAACTCGCGAACTTCCTGACCTTCGGATTCGCCGAGCTCGACTTCCACGTCCGCCCCACCCGGCAAGACCTGGTGCTCGCGCTCTTCAAGGTGCTCTCGGATGTATTCCGCAGTCTGAAGACTCCGATCGTCGTCGCCTTCGATCAGTTGGAAGACTTGCTGCTGGCCCGTCGCAGCGACGACGCCCACAAGACCGCCGAGTCGTTCTTCGCCGGCATCGTGCAGGTGATGCATCAGATCGAGGGCTTGCTCTTCCTCATCTTCGCCGAACGCGGCCTGTGGAACCGCTTCGTTCCCTCGCTGGACGGGTACATTCAGGATCGGTTGAACAACCCGGTTCACGTGCCGAAGCACGGCACGGTGAAAGCACTTCGCCTCGAAGCCCCGGCTCCGGAGTTGGTTCGCCGCGTGGTCGAAGCGCGGTTGCGGCCCTGCCTCGATGAATTACCCGAGGGCGAGACCGATTCGGACATCGCACCGTTCGCGGACGAGCAGGTGATGCGGATCGCCGCGACGGAACCCACGCTTCGCGATATGCTCCAGCAATTTCGCCATCTGTTCGACCACGTGATCTACGGGCCGGAGCCGGATCCTGCCCCCACGAACCGCATCACCGCGGAACTCGCGGAACCCGAGGTCGAGGAGATCATCTTCAAGTCGGTGGAGATCGTGGAGACGCCTGGCGAGCCGGGAGCGTCAGCGACCGGAGTTCTCTCCACATTCAAGACTCCGGTCGCTGACGCTCCCGGCTCGCCAAATCCAGACATCGAGGCTCCTCCGGAGCCGTCATTTCCCGTGGTGGCGCGGTCGTCGGCGCTTTCGCACGAGGTACTCGTCGAACTCTGGCAGCAGGAACAGCGCGCGGCGCGGCGCAAGCTCGAACCCGAAGGCGCTCTCACCGGCGCGACGCGCGAACTGCAAGCCGGTCTCGGCGCCTTCCTCAGTACGTGCCTCGAACACGGCGTGAAGGTCGGCCCGTGGCGGCTTCAACACGTCGTGGCCGAGTGGAGCTATGGCGAACACCCGACCTACGGCGTCGTCACGCTCGCGCACTGGGCCTGCAAGGACGCCCAGCCGTGGAAGGTCGGCCTCGGGCTCTTCCTGGCCCGCGGAGCCGGGAAGCCGAAGGATCTCGAGATCAAGCTCGCCGCGATGGACGCTCAGCCGACCATTGTCGATCACCTGATTCTGCTTCGACCCGAAGACGATCTCGCGATGAGCGGCAAGAGCAAGTCCATGCTGCAAGAGGCCGAACGTCAGGGCAAGCATGCCCGGCTCGAACCGATCTCGTTGGACGGCTTCGCGCAGCTTTATAGTTTCCCGCGCTGGCTGGCGGCAGTCCGCGAGTCGCTGCCGGAGGGGACGCCGTTGCCGAACCTCGCGGATGCGATCCAGGATCAGTGCGAGAAACTGCTCGAACAGGTTTGCATGCCGGTGCAAGGATGAGTCATATAGCCGCCGGCTTGCCGGCGGAACACTCGGGCAGGGTAACGACCCCGCCGGCAAGCCGGCGGCTAAATGGTGCGCGCCTCACCGATTACGCTCTCCTTCTTGCGATCGCGGCCGCGCTCACGCTGCCGAACCTCGGCGTCTCCAGCCTGTGGGATGTCGATGAAGGCGTGAACGCCGAGGCCGCCCGCGAGATGCAGGAAGCCGGGACGTGGGTGATCCCGACGTTCAACTTCGAACTGCGAACCGCGAAGCCCGTGATGCTGTACTGGGTGCAGCGGGCGAGCTACGCCGCGTTCGGCGTCAGCGAATGGTCCGCGCGATTGCCTTCCGTTTTGGCCGCGTGGCTCACAATACTTCTCACCTATGAACTGGGCCGGCGCATGTTCGGCCGCGGCACCGGGCTCCTCGGCGGAATCGTGCTGGCCAGCGCGATCGAGTTCTGCGTGCTCGCCCATGCCGCGACGCCGGACGCCACGCTGCTCCTCTTCACGACGCTCACCATCTATCTGTTTTGGATCGGCCACGAGAACGGCGGGCGGCGCTGGTGGGTGCCCGTCGGTGCGGCGTGCGGCCTCGCCATGCTCACGAAAGGGCCGGTCGGCGTCGCGTTGCCGGGGCTGGTCATCGGGTTGTACTTCCTGTGGAATCGCGAACTGAGTCGGCTCTTCGATCGGCGTATGCTTTGGGGCGCTTTCGCGTTTTTGCTGGTGGCTGGGCCGTGGTATGGGCTCGTGACCTCCGAGACGCGCGGGGCCTGGGCCAAGGCGTTCTTTCTAAATGAGAACGTGAACCGAGCTTTGACCTCGATGGAAGATCATCGCGGGCCGTTCTTCTATCACGCGGCGGCACTCTTCGCGCTGTTCGCGCCGTGGAGCATCTTCCTGATCGGTTCACTCTGGTACGGCATGAAGGCGGCAAAAGGCCCACCGACCGCCGTCGGTGGGCTTGCTCACCGATTCCTGCTCTGTTGGTTCGCGGCGTACTTGCTCTGTTTCTCGCTAGTGCAGACGAAGCTACCCAACTATGTGCTGCCACTCTATCCCGCGTTGGCGATCCTGACGGCCCGGTTCCTCGTCCGCTGGCGCGAGGGCGAACTCGAGGTTCGCCGTTGGGCGATGCTCGGTTCGACGTTCGGAATGCTGCTGGTCGCAATCGTCACCGTCGGCGGGCTGCTCGCGGCCGGCGGCACGCTCCCGATTCCCTCGATGCGAATCTATCCCGGATTGGAATGGTGGGCGGCTCTGGGCATCGTCCCACTGTTGGGCGCGGGGTTCATGGTCTGCTACTTGCGCCGTGGCGACCGGCGTGGATTCGTGCGGGCCATGGCCATCGCGACCGTCCTCTTCGTCGGGTTGCTCGCGGCGTTTCCCGGCTCCGAGATGGACCGCTACAAGGCACCGCGCGAACTGGTGCGAATTAGTGGCGTCGCCGATTCCACGCGCGATGTGCGGGTCGCGGCTTACGATTGGTTCCAACCGAGCGTCGTGTTTTACGCGAAGCGGCACGTCGAGAAGTTGCCGAGCATCGAGAAGGCGGCCGAGTTCCTGGGAGTGCCTACGCCCGGCTATCTCTTCGTGACCGAACCGACCTGGAACGAGTGGCTGGCGAAAAAGGTCACGACCGCGCACCGTCCCGTGGCCCGGCACTTCGACTTCTACCGCAACTGTTACGTCTTGGTGATTACCAACGAAATGGGCATCGAGCAGGCTCGCAAGACGCCCCGTTGAATTGTCCTCAACTAATCGCGGTGCCGACGAGGATGTCGTAGCCGGCGTGGGCACCGACCGCGATCCCGAAACCGCGAGCGACAAAGAGCACCGTGAAGTAGAGCCCCGCAATGGCCCGGAAGAGGAAGACGTACGGGTTCATCGGTTCGCCGTAAGGCCCAACGTGGTGAGCCGCCGCGAACGCCAGTGCGGCACCCAGCGCCGCCATCAGAATGGCCGCGAGTGCCGGGATCTGGATCATTCGCAGAACGCAGTAGCCGCCGACGAAGAGCCCGAGGCGGAACAGCACCTCTTCGTAGATTCCCGCGCCGATGAAGGTCAGCACTTGGGCCGTGCGACCGGTTTGAACCGTGAGGTCGAGCTTCACACCGAGACGCTCGACGAGCGGGCCGAAGTTCTGGCTGAACTGCCAGAGCAGAAACGCGTAGGCACCACTTTCAAAGGCCATGCCGAACCAGGTTCGCACGGGGTCTTCGGGCCGATCCATCCAGCGCCACCAACTCCAGACGAGCAGCACGGCCAGAACGATCGCGGGCGCGGCGAGGACGTGCCCGACGCCGAAGACTTCGAGAACCCAGCGGAGCCAGGCGTCGGCACCGTTGCGCAAGCGCGAGGCCTGATCGCCGCCGAGCCAGAGCACGCCGCCCTCGTAGACCGCAAGCAGCGGCACGAGGAACAGAAACGACGACCAGGGATGTCGCGTCGATGAGAGGTAGGCGGTCATGACTTGTGGCACAGGCATTCCTGCCTGTGTGTCTCCAGCACAGGCAGGAATGCCTGTGCCACCGGACTCAGCCCAATTCTGGATACCGGCGGCCGAGCACTTCCTTGCAGCGTTCGGCCGGCAGCGTGCGAAGGACGGCCCCGCGAGTCGCCAGCGAAAGATCGACGTGCTCCGGCCGCGAGATGAGCGTACCGTCCGCTTCGGCCAACAGGGCCACGATCGGGCGGCCCGGCGATCGCGGGTCCATCCGGTTCACGTGGTTCGCCGCGATCAAACCGATGCGGCCATCGGTGAGTTCGACAATCGAGCCGACCGGATAGAAGGACAGGTGAACGAGGTACTCGGCGAAGTCTTTGTCGAGTTGGCCGTGCTCGGCGAGGAGCAGCACATCGGTGAGCGCGGTGCGGGTGTCCTGAGCCGGACGGTATGGCCGTGGGGAACAGAGTGCGGCATAGGTATCGGCGGCGGCGAGCATCCGGCCGAGCGATGGAATCTGAGCGCCTTTGATGCCGGCGGGGAAGCCGGTGCCGTCGCCGCGTTCGTGGTGCGTCGCGACCGCCGTCGCCAGTAGAGCGGCGTCGGTGGCATAGCGCGTGAGCAACTGAGCCCCGTGCTGCGGATGCTGTTCGATGAGACGGCGTTCGTCCGCCGAGAGCGGCGTGGGCTTCGCGAGCACGTCGGCCGGGACCCGCATCATGCCGCATTCCATCATCAGGGCCGCAACCACCGGCACGAGCGGGCGGCTCGCCCATTCGTAATCGAACGACACGATGCGAGCGATGACCTGCGCGGTGTTGATGGCGTGCGCCGCGAGATAGCGGGCCGGTGCGAGGGTCTCGGTGCCGCCGGGATACGAGTGAGTGGAACGCGGCTCGGTGTGCAAAAATCGGAGCGGCTTCGTTTGCCGGGCGTCTTCGAGCAGTTCCTCGGCGAGTGCCGCGATGGAATTCAAACCCACGGCCTGACTCTGGTGCATCGCCGAGTAGACGATCGCGATGCGGTCGATGCGCGAGTAGTCCGACTGCCGTTGAGCCAGCGTTCGCTCTTGAACCGCGAGTCGGTCGGCGACGACCGCGAGCATGCCCTGAAGGCCATCGCACAACTTCAATTGGGCGCTCGGCGACTCGGGAAAGGCCTGAGCGAGCCGCACGCCGCAATCGAGTACGGCGACGGTCTCGCGGTGGTACGCGACCAGTGAATCGCTTGCGGCATCGTTGCGATTCGAGAGGCCGAGAATTGCGGGTTCGGAGGCGAACTTGCGCTGGCGAGCGAGCAGAGTCTGGGCCGTGGAAAGAAGCTGGCGCGCACGATCGGTGAGCACTGGCAGCGGGCCTTCCGAAACTTCCACCATTCCCGTGATTTGGCGCAGCGATTGGCGAAAGGCCTCGGCCACCCTGACGGTCGGCGGCACGTCCGCGGAGTCGATCGGAATCGCCTCGGGGATGATCCGAGGCGTCGATTCTAGCCGCTGCCGAAACGCGGAGATCCGATCCAGCAGGCCCCGTACATCGCTCATCGCGAGTTCCCCAGACAGTCGCGCAGCATTCCCCCGTCGTTTCTGATCGGCTGGAAAGCAGGGGGAACTTGAACGATTATTCCGGCGGCAACTTGGAGGATCTGCGAACCCAACGCAGTTTCGAAGGATGCAACTGTCGTCGACTCAACCTGGAGGTTATTGCTCTTTTCACCACGAAGGCACGAAGATCACACTAAGAAACACAAAGAGTACTGCGCGAATTTCATCCTTGCGTTGTGAGTTCCCGTTCTCGCCGCCGAAGTTACGAAGCTGACTCAAAGTAGCAGGGCGCATTTCATTCATCGTGGTGAGTTCCCGTACTCGCCGCCGATCGGCGAGCCCAACGCAGTTTCGCCGAACGCGAACGGGGGTTCTCGCGGCGTTCGTCCAGACCGGGGCGAACCGGATCGTCGGAGACCGCCTCGAACAGTCCCGAACGCAAACCATCGCGGAATGCGGACTTGATGAGTCGATCCTCACCGCTATGGAAGCTGATGAAAACGGCGGTGCCCCCGGGATTGAGGAGGTGCGGCAGGACGCGGAGCAGTTGCTGCAAGTTGGCGAGTTCGCGGTTCACGAGAATGCGAAGAGCCTGAAACACGCGGGCAATCGGGGCGAGGCGCTGCTTGCGTTCGCTCGGAGCGTCGGGCATGCGGTCGATGGTCACCGGTGCCGCAAGTTCGATCAACTCGCGGAGTTCGCCCGACTTCGCAAACGGCTTCGCGAGTCGCCGCTCGACGATGGCTGCGGCGATGAGTTCGGCTCGCGGTTCGTCTCCGAGTTCGCGGAAGCACGCGGTCAGTTCTTCAGCGGAAAGCGAATTGACGAGGTCGGCGGCGGTGCGGCCTCGGGTCGAGTCCATTCGCATGTCGAGCGGGCCGTCGCGCATGAACGAGAAGCCGCGCGTGCGGTCGTCCACCTGCATGCTGGACATGCCGAGGTCCGCCAGCAACCCATCGACACCGGTCGCTCCTTCGGCGGCGAGGATGTGCGCGAAGCCGGCGAAGTTCGCGTGGTGCAGGGTGAAGAGCCCGCCGAGGGCTTCGAGCTTTTCGCGGGCCGGTTCCAAATTCGCGGGGTCGAGGTCGCAGGCGATGAGAACGCCATCCGGTGCGACGGCCTTGAGCAGTTCCACGGAGTGCCCGCCGAATCCGAGAGTGCAATCGACGACGGTTTGCCCCGGCTTCGGAGCCAGTGCCGCGAGAACCTCGGCCAGCAACACGGGGCGATGTTCGCCGGTTCGCGTGGAGCGGCGATGCTTCTTGCGCCAGAACGGGCGGTACTTTTTCTTCTTCTTCGGCTCGTCGTCAGGCATGCCCTCATTGTAAGGGAGTGGCAGAGGCAGGCCGGTTTTGACAGAGCGAAATTGGGCGAAAGGGGTGGTTTTTCAGGCTGCGCAAACCTTCCGTTACTTCGTGACGCCTTTCGCCCAGGCTTCGCGCATCCGACGAACGCTAATCGTGATCACGGGCGGCAACTTCGAACGCAGCAGGTTCGCACCGTCGAACCAGCCCGAAGGCTCCGCGTACACGATGTGCTGCTCCACGAACACCGCACCTGCCGGTTCGGCCAGCTTCGTGATCTTGACGTACATGCCGGAGCCGCCGTAAGGCGAGGCAGGGCCGTACTCCACTTTCCCTTGCACCTTGGCGACCGACTGCCACTCGTTGGGAAACTCCTTGTCACCGCGGAATCGCGAATCGACCTCGGCCCCGGCAACGATCGACTCGCCGGATTTGGTCGCCATCCCGTGCCCGGTGACGCGCAGCCGCACCTTCTCGAGAAAGTCGAACTCGATGTGGGAGAAGCCTTCCTGCTTGGCGTCGAGCTTCTTGGGGTCGATGTTGCGTTTGATTAGGTCGTCCCGGGTGATGGTCTTCGCTTTGCCGCCTTCGCCTTTGCCGATGTTGAGCGAGCGTTCGAGGAACTTTTCGTCGTCGAACGACTTGAGATCGACGTAGGCGACGAAGTAGGTGTCGAGGCCGCGCGAGGGGGATTTGGGATCGGACGGTTCGGCGTCGCGGATGCGAAGCACGTGGGGCGACACCTGCGACCTGCGGGTGAAATCTTCGAAGGTGTAATCGTCGCCGATGAGCTTCATCAAGATTTCTTTTTGGGCTGCCGCATCGAGGCCGTCTGGCAGGATCGGCTTCGGCAACTTCACGCGCAGCTTCTCACCGACGACCAACCCCGGATCGAGGAGAGCCCGATACAGCGAGTTGTCGTCGTGCCCGGTCGGTGCCGCAACGGTGAGAGAGAGTACGATCGCGAACATCGCAAGTGCTTCCTCGATGGGGGAACTACTTCGAATCGGGGATCAGGGTGCGGAGTCGGGCATCGAGCGTGCGGGCCTCGTCGAGCGTGAATCGCGTTTGAGCGGCGAGTTTCCGCAGGTCTTCGGGAATGGGCAGCGCACGCCCGGTGGGCATTTTGTCGACCGCGAAGGCGTCGTCGCCGGGTACGCCGAAGCGATTCACTTTCTTGGAATCGACCACGAGTTCCGCGGGGTCGATGGTGTTCGCCTTCACCCAGACGGCCTCCGCGAGCCCTCCGTCGCCGAGTCGCCAGAGGAGCGTGTCGAGCCGGCCGCTCGCCGCGTCCACGAGCATCGCGTACCGATAGCGGACGAGTTTGTTGTCGTCGCCGCAGCGATACCAAACGGGAGTGTCGAGCAGGCCCATCGTGGGACCGGACAAGACGAGTACGGCCTTGCGTTGAACGTCGTAGCCTTTGGAGAGAATCTCGCCTCCGAAGAGGCCCATGTCGCCGCCGAGTTTGCGACCCGTTTCCGCCGTCAGGATCGTATCGCGTCCCTTGGCCTTGGCTCCGAGGCCGAGCGCGGCCTTGTCGAAGCAGTACCGCGATTGAGCGCCCGAGGTTTCTTTCTTCACGTTGGCGAGGAACGCCGTGAACATCCACGAGGCCTTGTCGATCGTGAGTGCCGCCAATCCCTTTTTCTGATCCTCGCGAATCCGGGGCAAGCTCTTGATGACGAGGTGCGACCAGCCCGGCGGGGGGCCTTTCTCCACCAGCGTGCCCGGCGTTAACTCATCGGCCGGCCGCGACGTCAGATCGTAAGTGACGGCGAACTCCGCGCCGGGAAGCAGGGAAGGCGTCTCCGCGGGTCGCGGAGTCGTGTTGTAATCCTTGTTGGACCAATCGGTGGGTAGAGGCACCTCGGGCCAAGTCGCCCAAACGACCCCGGCCGCGAGAAGGCCCATCGCGGCGAGCCCTCCGACGATCCACATGCCGCGTCGTGCCACGGAACCACCTCCTGTGAGCCGCCCCTTGCGAGCGATTGCAGGTATGGTACGCACGGCGCGAGCGGACATCCAGGGGACGAGCAAGTGGGACAACGCGTTTATCGAGCGTCCGTTCACGGCACTTTGCCGAGTACGCTTTCCGTTTTCCGATCGTGGTAGTAAACCTCAGGCGGGATCGGCACCTCCACTTCGGAACCCGGATCGCTCCAAAAGAGCTTCAAACCGTGCTGGTCGGTGTTCTTGCATTTGAACTCCACGACGATTGAGGCCGGCCGATCCGGGATCGCAATCAAAGCGTCGCGGCGAGCCGTTTTCGAGTTCGTGTCGATCGCGACTTTGCCGTCGATCCGCACGATGACCGGATCGGTGGCGACGGCGATGATCCGGTAACGGCCGCCGTGCTGCGGCGCGAGGACGCCGGTCCAGCGCACGCTGAGGTCGGTCGCCACGCCGCTCCCTTCGCCTTTCAGTTCGCTGGCGAGGAAGGACAGCATGGGGTCGATGCGGGCCTTCTTCCCTTGAAGTATCGCGGGCACCTTCGCCGTGAACTCGGCGAGGAGCCCGCCCCGATACTCGACTCCACCGGACTGGAATCCGAGACGATTCTCAGCCTGCGTTCGCGCCTCGCCGGTGAGTGCTGGCAACGCGTGGGCATACCAGTAGCGGGCGCGGTACTCGAGGGATCGCTTCTCGATCTCGGGGGCGGTTTGGGCCGCATCCCACCAAGCCTCGGCCAACTTCAGATCGGGCGGTCCGCCTCGCGGCGCGGCGGCATCGAGCGCCGCCGCCGCCTTCAACGCGCCCGTCGCCCCTCGAGCCAAGAACTTCGTTCCCTCATCCCACCGCCCTTGCGTGAAGCATCGATAGCGGCCCACGAGATCTGCTGCATCGAGATCGTTGGGATCGGCCTTCAACTTCTCGATCGCGTCCTTCACGGGAGCGAACGCCTCGGCCGACTTTTTCGCCTTCGCGAGTTGACCCTCGGCTTCTTCGAGTAAGGCCGCGGGAAGCATCCCTCGTTTGGCGGAAGCAATCGCGGCCTGGGCGTACTTCGCGGTGATGGCGAAATCCTCGGTTGTCGACGCCATATCGGAAGCGGCCATCGCCATCTCGGTCACGATTCGCAGGGCGGTGATGTTCTTGTCGGTTGCGGCTTCCTTGATCTTCTCGAAGGCCTCCAGCTTGAGTTGATCCGCATTCACGAGGTAATTGCGAATGATGCCTTCGAGCGCTTGCATGGCGAGTTGCGGCTCGAAGATTTCAATCGCGATGGTGTGGCAGCCTCGGAACATCGCGTACCGGGTGGTCGGGTCGTCTGCCGAGGCATCGGCGAGGGCGAGCAATTTCTGGGCGAGGGCTCGCCGATCGTTCGGCAGCGTCTTGGCGAAGTCCACATTGAGCGCCTCGCGGAGTTTCTTTTCGGCCAGCGCGAGGCTCGCTTCCTCCGGCACCGGTTTGCGGTCGAGCTTCGGAGTCGGCGGAGGCGGATCCTTCTTTACCATCACCGGCGGATTGGGATCGACGGGCTTCGGCGAGACCTTGGGTTCGGGCGGCTTCGGCTTCGGAACCACCGCCACCAGCCCCTTCGGCATATCCAGAACCTGTACCCGCTGGCTGCTGCGCGCCAGCACCAGCGCGGAGTTGTCCGGCGCGAAGGCGATCGACTGCACGTCGATGTCGCGAGCGCCGAGCGAGAAGCGCCCAACGAGGCGGCCCGTCGACAGGTCCAGGACTTCGACGTGGCTCAGGTTATCACCGACGGCGTTGTCCGCATACGCGCAGGCCGCCAGGTAGCGACCGTCGTCCGAAATGCCCCCGCCCATGGCCGCATACCGCGGCGGCATCTTCGTCGCCTTGCGAGTTTCGCCGCGATCGATCAGCAGCAGCAGGCCACCAGCTTCCCCCGGATGCAGCACGACCCGGCCATCCGCCGAGCAACCTCTAATCTTGTCCCGGCGCTGGGTGCCGGGGATGCTGTTGGATCGAGTCTCCTTGCCATCCGGCAACGAGTACGTCTTCACGAACTCGAGGTCGGCGATCACCAGCTTCGAGTCTTGGGTGAAACGAAATTGCGGTCCCCAGACTTCCCGCTGCATCACTTCGCGGCCGCTCTCCACCTCGATCAACGCGATTCGCCCGGGTTCCATACCCCGGAGCGGCGCCGCCCGGCCGATGACGATGAAGCGGCCGTCCGGCGAAGCACTGAAGAGCCGGCGACCCGCACCCTGAACCGGCGTGGGAACCGCGATCTTGCCGACGGCCTTGCCCGTCGCGGGGCTCCAGACGATCGCGAACGGCTCAGCCGCCTGCCACGAGGCGATGTTCCCATCCGACAGAAACGCGAAATCGACCAGTTCTGCCGCCCCGTCCGGCGGTGCAGTCGTGCCCTTCGAACCATCCCGCGAGGCGAACATCCCCGCCACGGGTCGCGTCCCTTCCCGCACTACGACCGATTCGCCGTTCGGAGTGAAGCGGGCGCCGAACGCGATCCCGGACGTTGTGCCTTGCCAGCGCTGCTTCAAGGTGGGAACGTCGGCGATGTCGAAGTTGAACGCCGCGGCGAATTCCCCGAGCGGCGGTGGAACCAACGGGTTCGGCATCGGCGGAACGATCGGGTCCCTGTCGGGGTCGGGCGATTTGGACCCCAGATCGGGCGGCAGTTTCGGTTGCTTGCCGGGCGGCTTCGGCTTGCCCTTGTCGTCGTCCTTCTTCTCGTCGGGATCCGTCTGTACGGTCTCGTCTTTCTTGCCGCCGGACATCAGGATGCCGGCCGCGACGGCACCGCCGATCAGCAGCACGCCAGCCACGATCGCAATCGGCATCATCGACGATTTCTTCGGCTCGTCGCGGTACGATCGCCGCGCGGGAAGCGGCTCGTTGGGCTCTCGATCGACGAAAGCGGGTAGCACCTGTTCCGGTGGAGGGGATTGTGGAACGGGGTCCACGCCGTACTCCGAGGCATTGACGGGAATCACGGCCGCGATAGCGGGCGGCAAGACCCCGAGCGCCGCGGCGGCGTTCCGCGCCTGCTCCGGGTTCAAGGGGATGGGCACGCCTTCCGGTGCGATCTGATCGAGCCAGGGCGTCTGCGGGATCGGCTTGCCGCACGCGATGGCGAGGTGCCCCACCAGCGCCTGGAGGCTGGGTTCGTTCGTTTGCCAGAGTTCTTTCAACAGCGGAGATGCGGCCGGATTGCGGAAGTCGTCCTCCGTGAAGAGGAGGTTGTCGCCGGTGTCGTAGCGTTCCCACAGCGTGGGGCCGAGCACCGCGAGCCCCTTCAAGGCCGTGGCGATCGCGAGGTGCGGGAAGCGATCGAGGTCCGGCGAGTAGACCTGCTTGACGGCGCGAAGCGGATGCTGAAAGTTCGGATGGCCGCTCTCACCCGAGGGCGTGTTGGCCAGCGACGGCACGTACATTCCGTCGTAGTCGATGAGTTTGAGGCCGTAGCTGCCGGGCTTCGCGCCGGCAACCAGGAGGACGTTGCCGTGTTGGAGGTCGGCGTGAGCGATGCCCGCTTCGCGGAGTTTCTTGCAGAGCCGAGACCACATCTGGCCGAGAGCATCGAGCACCTTCGTACTGCCGGCTTGATCGCGCACCACCTGGTTCAGTTGCAGCCCGTCGATCCATTCCATCTTCACGGCGGGCGTCCACTTCCCGTGAACGAAGACGCCCTCCGTGAGAAACGTGAAGCCGATGGTGAACGGGAGCCCGGCCTTACGAAGTGCCTCGTCGACCTTCTGGTAGCGTTGTTCGAGCCCGGTCACGGGTCGCGTAAAGCACTTGACGGCCCAGTCGCGGTTATTTGCCGCACGAACCTGATACACGTCCGCAAAGTTGCCGGACCGCGGCAGCGGAAGCCCGGTGGGGCCGACGACGGCCTGGCCCGATTTCAGGTCGGGATCGGCGAATGCCGTGGCGGGGTTCTGCACGGCCTCGTTGAAGTCTTGAGGCAACGGCCAGTTCATCGAAGGCTCCTACTCAAAGCGGTCGAGGAGTCGAGTCGGCAACGCGGATGGCGATGATCGAGGCGTCGTCGTTCAGGCGGGCACGCAGTTCCTCCAACAACTCTACCAGCGGAGTCGCCGTACCGGAAGCAATTGCTTTCTCGGCCGTTACCGCAATGCGATTCACTCCCGATTCCAAGAGGAACTTCGCGACGGCATCGGTGGCGAGCAAGAACAGATCGCCCG
The DNA here is from genome assembly GCA_043733485.1 of Gemmataceae bacterium. GTDB lineage: Bacteria > Planctomycetota > Planctomycetia > Gemmatales > Gemmataceae > Urbifossiella. The sequence goes on along the minus strand of JAYTGN010000295.1, from coordinate 9,840 downwards.
GTTCGGACCAACCCGCGAGCCACTCCGGTTCGGGGCAAGTTCGTTCTCGCCCACTGGCGACCAGCGGCGGCTGATTTCCGAACGCCGCGGCGGAATCGACTGGGAACGCCAGTTCCAACTTGCCGCGCCGAACCACGAAGAGGCAACTGTCGCCCACGGCCACGGCCTTCCACACGAGCCCCGGCGGGTCGCTTCCCAAGCGAAACTCCAGACCCAGTAGCGTGGCGAACGAACCTTGCTCGGCCTTCACTTCCGCGTACCAGGCCTCATTGGTCGAAGCTCGCGGGGTCCAGTTCTTGCGAACGGAGGCGAGCCATTCTTGGAAGTTCGCGGGGCCGGGCGGCTTGGCGATGTACGACTTCGCGAGGTGCTGGGCCCACCCGCCGGACTGCCAACCTTCCGTGGCACCGTCTGCCAGGGCGAAGCGAACGCGCTTGGAATCCGCAGCGGTGGCGTCTTCGTTCTCCTCGGCGTTGCTTCCCGCCTTCGGCACCGAAGCCGCGACCCAGCCCTGTAAGTAAGGATTCGGCATGTTGAAATTCTTGGCCGCTTGCGGCTTCGCGATTGGTACTACTGGCACCCAGCGCGAAGCCGCAAGCGGAATGTCATCGCGCTCGGGGTGCGGGCGCGATGCGGGTTCCAATATCGAGGAAGCGGACGACCGCCGTGGGATCCGCGTTGAACACGACGCCGCGAGCCTTGGGCGCGATGGGGAAGCCTTCAGCCTTTGCCGCGTCCCACATTCGCGGAGGCAACTCGCTCGACATCCGAAACAAGAGCTTCGAATAGTCGTCGGTCATCCCCGCCTCGGAAGCCGAGAAGTAAACCGAGAGTCCCGGGGCGGTCGAGAGCAACAAGTTGAAGACGAGTGCGTTGCCATCGGTGGTGGTGAGGTTGCGGATGGCGCGGGCGTTGGCCTGCGGGTTGCCGTCGCTCGGTTGGCCGTCGGTGAGGTTGAGTAGGATCGGCGGGTACGCGTTCGGGTAGCGTGCCGCGAACCCCATCAGGGCCAGCCCGGCCACGGTAAACGCTTCGCACATCGGAGTCGGCCCGTTCGCCACCGCATCGAACCAGACCGGGAACTTCACCGTTTGCAGGATCGTTCCCCCGGCTCCGTCCGGCACCAGTTTATTGCGAGTCTCGATGCGGAGCGGCTTGTCGCTGAGCTTGCTAATGGGGATGAGGACATCGTAGGGCAACTGGCCGTCGAGCCCGGCTTTGAGGGCCTTTCCGTAGCCGATCACCCCGACGTGAAAGTAATCGCGAACCCCATCCGCCTTCGCGGAACGCAACACGAGATTCTGCAGCAACCGGTTCACGGAGTCGGCCACGACTTGCGATTTGCTCTGATCCGCGAGCCCGACGAAGGGCTCGCCCATGGAATGGGATTGGTCGATGAGCAGCAGGATGCACGCGGGGTTCGTGCGGCTGATTTGCGCGGAGTACGGCATTGCGGCTCGCGAAGCGGAGGGCAGTGAAGGGCTCCCTAGTCATACCGGAGCGTACGCGCCTCCGCTAGCGTTATTTACCCCAGCCTGCGACCCTTCTCGATTTTCTGATTCAATCGGCCGCCGCTTGAGGTTACAATTGCCGACACCACTCAGGACGCACTCATGAATCGTTCAATGCTGGCCATCCCGCTCCTACTCGCCTCGGTACTCATTGCGAACGGCCAACTCGCCCGGGCGGATGCGCCGGCACCGGTGCCCGATGGCTCGGCCATCGAGGTGGCCGAGAAGTTAGTCAAGGACGTGTACAAGGCGGAGTACGCGAAGAAGAAGCCGGCCGATCAGTTGGAACTCGCTAGCAAACTGCTCAAGTCGGCCGAAGAAACGAAGGAGCCCTCGGCGGCGAAGTTCGTCATGCTTCGCGAGGCCCGCGATCTCGCGGCCCGCGGCGGCGATGTGGCGATGGCGCTCGACGCGGCCCTGGCCACCAGTCAGTCGTTCGCCCTCAAACTCGCCGAGATCAAGGCCGCAGTACTCGAAGCGGCCGAGAAGGCGAAAATCGCGCCGGCCCGGTCCATCGCCGAGGCGGCGCTCGAATCCCTCGACGATGCGATCCGCGCGGACGACTATCCGAATGCCGACCGAATACTGAAAGTCGCTCTCAGTTCCGCCAGTCGAGCGAACGTCGCAGTAATGTCGGCCTCCATCGCACAACGAGGCAAGGAAATCGACGCGATCCGGAAGGCGTTCGATTCGCTCGAACCAGTTCGCAAGGCACTGGCGGCGAACCCCACCGATCCTGCGGCCAGTGCGAAGTTCGGGCGGTTTCTCTGCCTGTTGAAAGGCGACTGGGAGGCGGGCCTGCCGCTGCTCGCCCAAGGCGACGACGAGCGATTGAAGGCCGCCGCGGTTCTCGACCTCAAGGAAACGACCGCCGCGGGGCGAGCCGCGGTCGCGGACCGCTGGTTAGAAGTCGTCGAAAAAATCGAACTCGTCGAACGCGTCGAAACTCGCGTTCGGGCTTATCACTCGTACCTGGTGGCCGCGAACGAACTCGTGGGACTCGACAAGTCCCGAGTGGAGAAACGAATCGCGGACCTGGAGAAACTCGAACCGAAAATTGCCCGCGCCCACGCTTTATGGACGGTGATTTTCCGTTCGGCCGACCCGACGCTCTGGAACACGAACGCGAATCGCAGCCGCGATCAGTTCGCCATCTCGCTCGATAAGGTTCCCGCCGGCATCAAATACCTGAAGATGACCTCACCGACCGCCGCCAAGCCGAACTTCGCGATCATCGAAATGACGAAGGACCGTCTGGGCAAACAATCGGACGAGGACGGCTACGGTTGGGTCGGTAAGAACCCCCGTTCGGTCAAGGTCCAAAACCTCGGCATCTACGACACGGCCTGGAGGGACTTTCCGCGCGGTGCCATTCACGTCTTTCGGGGGAACGACTGGTGTCGGGGGTGGGGGTTCGGTAGCATCTACGCCATGGATGACGACCAAGGGTTCACCTGGGCCGGCGTTCCGATCGGCAAATCGGTGCTCGAAATCGCCGTCAAGGCTTCCTCGCTCTCCATCGACGAACGTAAACAGTTGCTCAAGAAGAAGAAGTGACGTTCACCTTTTCTGGAACCGGAATAGTAGACCAGGGGACCGCACTCTACCTCGCCGAGTTCGGAGTTCGGGCGATTCCTGCGCTACTGTGTCGTCCGCCTAGTCCGTACTCGGAGAGTGCTGGCCACCAACGAAGCCTTGGAAACCTGCGGCCCATGTGCCGATTGTCGGCTCTGACCGGTTTCCCCGCGATTTTCCTCCCCCGCGCCGCCCTTTCGGATCGCGGGTTCGTCTAGAATGTGTGAGTCCGACGCGTTCTCGGGTAAGGTTTCTCTGCCGACGCTCACCGGATACAGGAGGCTACACGGTGCTTCGCCGACTGCTCACCCGCTGGGTCAAGATCCAGCCAACCGCTCCCATTCGCCGTAAACCCCTTGCTGGCCGCAGCCTTCGGCTCGAGACGCTCGAGGACCGCGAAGTGCCTTCGGTGACGCTCGGCACGATCAACCAGCCGACGATCCCCAACAACAAGCCGATCTTCATTCCCGTGAACGTCACGAGTACCCCGGCGGGTGCCGTCACGACCACGGTGAGTTCCGATAGCGCGAATGTGGCCGCAAGTGTCGTGACCGGCGGGCAGAGCGTCCGCTTCGACGTGACGGGCACCGACTCCAACGGCGTCGCGTTCTCCGGCAGCATCACGGTTCGCCTCTTCGCCAATGCGGCCCCGAACGCCGCCCAACGCATGATCGATCTCGTGAACTCGGGCTACTACACCGGCAAGACCTTCCCGCGCATCATCAACAACTTCACCATCCAGGGCGGCGGCACGACCACGTCGGACAACTCGCCGTTGCCCAGTTTCCCGGATGAGTTCAACGCGGATTTCACGTTCGATAGCCCCGGCGTGCTCGCGTTCGCCAACAGCGGCGACGACACCAATAACTCGCAGTTCTTCATCACCGATCCCAAGACGCTCCTGGCCCAACGGCACACCGATCTCAACTTCAATTACTCGATCGTCGGCATCCTCACCGACGGCTTCGACATTTACCAGAAGATCATCACCACTCCAGTGAGCAGCAACGGCAGCGGGGAGACGAGCGCACCGAACAACCCAATCACCATCACCGGCGCGACGGTCTTCTCCGATACGAAGAATGCGGTGATCGAACTGAAGCCGACGAGTGGGTTCGGTACTGGCACGGCGAACATCACGGTCTCGGCAAACGACGGCACCGGCGCGACGCCGCAATCGTTCGCAGTCGCCGGAGTTGCCGATGGTGTGAACAGTCCGCCGTTCATTTCGACTCCGGTTCCCAATCAAACGACCGTCGCGGGTACGGCGGTCTCCTTCAACGTCGCGGTCACGGACATCGACGGCGACCCCACCACGATTGCCGTGAAGGACTCGGCCTTCAGTACCACGACGATTCCGAACGCAACAGTGACCATCGACCAGACGACGAAGCGCGTGACGATTACTCCCGCGGCGAACTTCACGGGTACGATCACCTTCAAAGTGGGCGTCCGGCCCACGAGTGCTTCGGACACCTTGGCGAATTACGACACGCAGGTCGTGACGCTCACCGTGACCGCGGCACCCCCGACACCCGGAACGACGCCCGGCACGTTCACGGCACAAGGCTCCGCGGCTGGCACCACCTCGATCGTGACGGTTCTCAATGCCGACGGCTCGGTGCGTTTCTCCAAGTCCGTGTTCGCTCCCGCGTTCCTCGGCGGCGTCCGGGTTGCGATCGGCGATGTGAACGGCGACGGCGTCAAGGACGTGATCGCCGTACCCGGCTTCGGCGGGGCTGGCGTCGTACTCGTCCTCGACTCTACCACGGGAAATGTCGTCCGCACCATCACGCTTTACGCGAACGATTTCCGCGGTGGCCTGTTCCTCGAAGTCGGCGATTCGCGCAACCTCGGCTACGATCAGGTACTCGTCGGGGCCGGGAACACCGGTGGCCCCCGCATTACCCTGCTCGACCTCAAGCTGAATACGGTCCTGCTCAACATCTTCACGACGGACTTCACGACCCGCGGCGGTGTGGGCAGCCTCGACATCTCGGATGTGTTTCGGAACAAGGGCCAGGACATCGTCGTGGGAAGCGGGCCGAGCAACTCGCCGCTCGTCTCGGTCTTCAACGCGACGACCGGGCAGCGCATCGGTAGCTTCGCGCCCGGCACTTCGTTCGACACATCGGGCATCCGCGTTCGCGCCGGCGATCAAGACGCGACCACCGGCGTGCGGCCGCTCTTCGTCGCGCCCTTCCTCTCGCCTCCCGGCGGTTTCGAGACGCGGTTCGACCCCGCGCAGTTCATGAACCCTGACTCGCCAACGGGTTGATCGGGACGAGTCGCAACGTAGCCTTCGCCGCGCGGATTACGTCTTCTTGCTTCCAGGGAATGGCGATGGTTTCGCCACTCTGCCAGAGCGGAAGTTGATCCGCGTGGTGCGGCGAACACGGGTTACCGGACTGCCCGCCGCAGAGGACGAACGCACTTTTGGAAAGATCGGCGAGGTCGAAGACGGTCCGCAGGTTGGCCATGTTGTGGGTGAAATCCGTCGGGTGAATCGGCCGGGTACCCGCCTGGCTGATCGTGTTCTGATCGCCGCCGCAAGGCACGGGGCCGAGGTTGAACGCGCGACCGAACAGCCAGTGCTTGCCAAACAGATGGTGTTCGAGGCGCAGCGTGCGCAGGTGCCCCCAGGCCCAGTACGGAGCGGACGGCCCCACGTTCTTACGCAGTTTCCGAACGATCCCGCCCAGCACCTCCGCGACCACTTCGCCCCAGCTGGTTTGGAACCATCCCGCAGGCTGTTCCCGCATCAACTTCACGAAGTGTTCGACTCGGCGATCGGCGAACAGATTGTGGCCGGCGGCACCGAGCCCCGCGTCGCCGAGTGCCGCGGCCCACGAGTTCGGTGCCATCGCCTTCGCGAGCCGAACGCACATCGCGGCCACGAACAATTCGAAGACGGCGGCCGCCGGCGAATCGATACTCACGAAACCATCCCAGGCGCGGAGCATGTCCAGTGCTTCACGGGCCTGCGGATCGGTCGGTGCGAAGGCCAACACGATGTCGCGCAGTTCTTCCCACGGCATGGACCGCGTGCTGATTTGAAGCTCCGCACACGCCGCGACATCCCACTTCGGTCGCTTCGCGATTTCGTCCGCGATGGTGCGGGCTCGGTAGGCATCGATGAAGTCGAGGCCGAGGAACGCCGAGCCGTTGGAAGCCGGAGTCTGGTTGGCGGTTGCGATCAAGCCCGCGGGTGGGTTCACCTGAAAGGGCATTGCCTCGAAGGGGACGAGTTCCTTCTCCCAGCCGCTGTCAGGCAAATGGGCAGGTCGAGGGAGTAGCCCATTCCCGCCTTTGCGCACGGGGAGTTGGCCGATGAGTTGCCAGCCGATGGTCCCTTCGACATCCGCATAGAGCACGTTGAGCGGAAGCACGGGCCAAGCTCGGAAGCAGTGGCGGAACGCGTCAAAACTTCGGCTGCGAACGACGCCGAGGAACCCCTCCAATGGCAGCGGGTCGAGCCACACGGCACGTAAGGCGATGGCTTCGCGCGGCTGCGTTTTCAAATCGGTGAAGAGCGGCGTGACCACCGGCCCGCGCGGCGTGACCAGCACGTCCTCCACGACATCCGCCCGGCCCTTCACGCGAATTACTTCCCGCAGTAACTCGCACGGCGTGAACGACCCATCGGCTTCGCGCACGCTGCGGCCATCGGCTCCGAGTGTCTCGATGAAAAGATCGGTGCTGTCCGTGAGGCCGGCAGTGATGCCCCACGCGGCGAAGCCGTTGTGCCCGATGGCGAACCCCGGCGTGCCGACCATCGCCGCTCCGGTCGCGGACCAATCCGGCGTGTGAATGTGAGCGAGGTGCCACGGCCCCGGCGCGTTCGGCGCAAGGTGCGGATCGCTGGCGAGCAGCGGCTTTCCGGAAGTGGTGCGCGAGCCGGCGATGGTCCAGTTGTTCGAACCGCCCCCACGCGGCAGAAAGTTCTGAATCGCCGCGAGGTCCGCCGCGAGGAGGTCGAAACCCGGTTTCTGCCTTGGAAACCGGGTTTCTCGCGGCTCAAGAAACCCGGTTTCCAAAGCAGAAACCGGGTTTCCAACCAGCACAGGATCGAGCGCCAACAAGGCTTCTGCCCCATCGGTTCGCAAGATTCGCAACCGCGCCAGTTCCACGTCCCAGTTCGAAGGCAGCAGGAACGATTGCAGCTTGAGCACGGCTAGAACGTCGGCGGCATCCCAGGCCGAGGGTTCGCCGCCGAGGATGGCGAACTCGTGCGGCTTCGCACTGAGCCCGGTGGTTCTGCCGGCGTTCACGCCCTGAGAGTAAGCGTCCATCGCGCTGCGAACTTCGGCCGAAAGCACGGGCAGTTGCTGTTCGCCACTTCGCCGGAAGCCGATGCGCCGGCTCATGCGGTCCGCCGACAGGCCTGGGGGTCCAACCCATTCGGCGAGCCGACCTCGGCCCACGCGCCAGAGCAATTCGAGTTGCCCACCGCGATCCTGGCCGTGGCAGAACCCGAGCGCGAACACGGCATCGAAATCGGATTGGGCGTCGATGTGGGGAACGCCCCAGGCATCGCGGCGAACGGTGATGGGTGCCGACGGTCCGCGAACGCGGAGTTCGCCGCTCGCGATGGGAAGCCGACGGCCCAGAACGAGCCGCAGGAGAAAGCGTGGAAGACTCATGCGGCCATGATAGGACTCGGCCGCATCAGTACCCGACGGCGGCACCGTCTTTGCGAGCCTCGCTGCCGCCGTGGAGCATGCCGGTCTTCGGGTCGATGACGATGCCCTGGAAGCCGCCGCCGTTCACGGCGACGCGCTTCACCTCGTGGCCGCGACGAATCAGTTCCTTCACGACGTCGTCGGGGATGCCAGTTTCGGCCTGGATCGTGCCGCCGTTCGCCGCCGCGGGCTTACCCGTCGGCGTCGCCGAGCCGATGTGTTCGACGCGGGGTGCCTCGCCTGCCGCTTGCACGTTCATCCCGAAGTCGATCATGTTCACGAGAACCTGCACGTGCCCCTGCGGCTGCATGTCGCCGCCCATGACGCCGAAGGTGAACCACGGCTTGCCGTCCTTCGTGGCCATCGCGGGAATGATCGTGTGGAAGGGCCGCTTGCCGGGCTTCAAGACGTTGGCGTGGGTTTCATCCAGCGCGAAGAGCGTGCCGCGATTCTGGATGGCGAAGCCGAGGTCGGCCGGCGCGAGCCGCGACCCGAACCCAAAATAATTGCTCTGAATGAGCGACACGCAGTTGTGGTCCTTGTCCACCACGCAGAGGTAAATCGTGTCGGCGAGGCCGAGCTTCGCGTCGCCGGCGGGCACCTCGGTCCGGGCCTTGTTCATGTCGATGAGCTTGCCCCGGCCCGCGGCATACTCCTTCGAGATGAGTTCGTTCACGGGCACCTTGGCGAAGAGCGGATCGGTGTAGAACTTGGCGCGGTCCGCGTAGGCCAGCTTCTTCGCTTCGACCAGCAGGTGCCAGTAATCGGGCGAAGTCGGTCCCATCTTCTTCACGTCGTGCGGTTCGAGCAGGTTCAACATCTGGAGTGCCGCGATGCCCTGGCCCGGCGGCGGAAGCTCGAACACGTCGTAGCCGCGATAGTTGGTCTTCACCGGCTCGACCCACTCGGACGTGTGCTTTGCGAGATCGTCGAGCGTGAAGAGGCCGCCTTTCTTGTCCGAAAATGCAACGAGCCGCTTGGCGATTTCGCCCTTGTAGAAGGCATCGCGGCCGCCCTCGGCAATCATCTTGAACGTCTCGGCGAGGGCCGGGTTCTTGAACACTTCGCCGACCCGCGGGGCCTTTCCGTCCTTGAGATAAACCTTTGCCGTGTCCGGGTCGGTGCCGCGCATCTTGGTCGGTTCGATCCCGCGCCAGTAGCCCGCGATCACTTCGGGCAACGGCACGCCCTTCTCGGCATATTGGATACTCGGCGCGAGCAGTTCCTGGAAGCTCTTCGTGCCGAACTTCTTTCGCAGTTCGTCCCAGCCATCGACGCAGCCGGGCACGGACCAACTCAGCGGCCCGGTGGTCGGAATCTCCGTCATCCCTTTGTCTTTGAAGAACGCCACGTTCGCCTTGCCCGGAGCCCGGCCGTTCGCGTTCAGTCCGTAAAGCTTCTGCGTCTTCGCGTCCCAGACGATGGCGAAGAGGTCGCCGCCCATGCCGCACGACATCGGTTCCATGAGCCCCATCGCGGCACTGGTCGCGATGGCGGCATCGACGGCGTTGCCGCCATTCTTGAGAACGTCCAACCCGATCTGAGCCGCAATCGGATGGCTCGTGGCAACGATCCCGTTCGGGGCAATAGTGACGGAGCGTCCGGCCTTCCCCGGCACGGCCGTGGGCCGATCCGCGGACATGGCAACGACCGGCGCGAGCAGCGCGACCAGGAGCAGGCAGCGGATGAGCATGAGGAACCTCAAGACGCTGAGAGGCGAGGATGAGTGTATCAGAAGAACTGGATCAGTGCGATAACCTCGCGGCGGGTCTGACAACGATTCCTGGAGAACTTAAGGACCGGATTGAATTCGTCTTGCGCGACTTTGGGTAGTCAGGCTGCCACATTGCCACTTCTCATCACACGGACTTTGGCAGCCTGACCCGTTTCGTGGCTGATTTCATGGCGTTTACGAAGAAATCTGTGAGTGTCCGAACCGGCCGGTGTTGCGCCGTGCAGGATTGCGGTCGGAATCCCAGGGCGTTGCCCCGACGCATTAAACATCTTGGGGGGTCACTAACCCTTTATGGGGCAAGCCTTACGGCTTAGATTCAAGAGCTTCTTCTCAATTG
>JAYTGN010000294.1:0-3913 GCA_043733485.1 Gemmataceae bacterium | reverse complement strand
GAGCGGTACGCGAAACAGGCACGTCCACGAGGCCGTGCCGTGGGTGGCCACCGGCTCGGACGGAACGGAAAGTAAGGACACCTACGGGACTGCACCCGCCGCCGTCGGAATTTCTGAAACGGCGCGGGCCCTTCGACGTATTGAGATGAAGGCTTCCTCCCGATTCCGGATCCATTCATGAAGACGATCCTCGCGACGCTGCTCCTCTCGCTGCTGGCCGTGGCGGGCCAACCGGCCAAAGAACCGGCCCCCAAGCCGAAGTTCGTCGATTACGAAAGCGAACTCAACGACAAACTCGGCAAAGGGATCACCCCCGAGAAGAATGCCAACGTGCTGCTTTTCAAGGTGTTCGGCCCCAAACCCGAGGGCGGCAAAATGGCCGACGGGTACTTCAAACGGCTCGGCATCGAGGAGCCGCCCGAAAAGGGGGACTACCTCGTCGGGATCGGCAAGTTTCTCTCCGACCACCTTCAACTTCAGCGCGAGGAGTTCGAGGACATTTTCAACCAGCATGGTTGGGCGACGAAGCTACCGTGGGCGGCGAAGGACTACCCCATCATCGGAGCCTGGATCAAGCAGAACGAGAAGCCGCTGATCGTACTCCACGAGGCCGTGAACCGGCCGCAGTATTACAATCCGCTCGTTTCTCGGAAGACGGACGACGACCACGGTTCGCTGATCGCGGCACTGTTGCCGAGCGTGCAAAAGTGTCGCGAACTCGCCTCGTTAATTGTCGCGCGAGCCATGCTGCGCCTTCACGAAGGTAAGACCGAAGAGGCTTGGGCGGATCTGATGGCCGCTCATCGCCTCGCCCGCCACGTTGCGCACGGTGGCACGCTCATCGAATCGCTCGTCGGCATCGCCATCGAGTCCATCGCGAGCAACGCCGACCTCGCGTTCTTGGAGCACGCCAAGTTGAACTCGAAGCAAGTGCAAGAGAAGCTCAAGGATTTGCAAACCCTGCCGGCGTTCCCCACGATCGCGGAGAAGATCGACCTCACCGAGCGCTACGTTTTTCTCGATTGCCTCAACATGGTTCGCCGGGGTGGGTTCGCCACGGTGCAAGGTCTGGCCGGTGCGGCCGGCGGTGCCACGAACCAGCCGACGCCCGAGGAACTGAAGGCCCTGGAAGGCCTGGATTGGGAGCCGGCCATCAAGAAAGGCCATGCGTTTTACGATCGGCTGACGGCCGCGCTTCGGCTTCCGACTCGCGCCGAACGCAAGCGGGAGCTGGACAAGATCGAGGCCGAATGGAAGGTCATCAAAGCGGCGGCGGGCGATAAATTCGCTCAACTCGTGCCGGGAAAAGACCCCGGGCCGCTCGTGGTTCAATCGATTAGCGATGTGCTGCTCACGCTGCTCGCGCCAGCCATTCAGAGGCTGAACGACGCCCGCGATCGGTACGAACAGATCCACTCGAATCTTCAGATCGCGTTCGCGATGGCCGCGTACCGGCTGGATGTCGGCCGCTATCCCACGAAGCTGGACGACCTCGCACCGAAGTATCTGACCAAGGTGCCCGGCGACGTCTTCTCGGGCAAGCCGCTCATTTACAAGCCCGATGGCAAAGGCTACCTCTTCTACAGCGTCGGAGCGAACGGCATCGACGAAGGCGGCCGCTGGTACGACGACGACCCGCGCGGCGACGACCCGCACGTCCGCATGCCACTGCCTCCACTGAAAAAAGAGTAGGCATCGACGTGAGAGCCAGAAACACCCACCACCCCCGAGAGGCATACACTAGCTGCTCACGATTTCTCGTTCATTGCCGAGCGCTCTCATGTCTGCCGCCACCGAACCGCTGCAAATCCTGGTCGTGGACGACGACAAGAATCTGGCTCAGACCCTCGCTGAGAGCTTGGAGCGCCGCGGCCACGAATGCACGGTCGCGACCACGGGCAAGGCCGGTGCCGCCAAGATCGAGCAGGGCGCGTTCGACGTCGTCCTCACCGACCTGCGCATGGCCGATGTCGATGGGCTCGCCATCGTCGAGAAAGTTCGGCAGCACCTGCCCGATGCCGAAGTCTTCGTGATCACCGGCTACGCGGACGTGAAGACCGCCGTCGAGGCGATGAAACTCGGCGCTTCCCACTATTTGCAGAAGCCGATCGACTTGGCCGAACTGCGGGCGGTCGTGGATAAATCCGCCGAACGCGTGAAGACCGTTCGCGATTTGCGCCGGCAGTTGGACGAGAAGTTCGGCTTTGAAGGGGTCGTCGGTAACAGCCCCAAGATGCAGCGCGTCTTGCAATTGCTCAAGGCCTATGCTCCCACGATTGCCTCGGTTCTGATCCTGGGCGAGAACGGCACCGGCAAGGAACTCGCGGCCCACGCGCTCCACGCGAACAGCCCGCGTAAGGCGAAGCCGTTCGTCGCCATGAACTGCGCCGCACTCAACGAGAACCTCCTCGACGACGAAATGTTCGGCCACGAAGACGGAGCCTTCACCGGTTCCAAGGGCCAGCGCAAGGGCCGCTTCGAGTTCGCCAACGGCGGCACGCTCTTCCTCGATGAAATCGGCGACATGCCGCTCGCACTTCAAGCGAAACTGCTCCGCGTGCTCGACAACGGCGAAGTGGTCCGCATCGGTTCCAACGAATCGATCAAGGTCGACGTGCGGATCGTGGCGGCCACCAATCGCGACCTGGATGCCGCCGTGAAGGACGGCAAGTTCCGGCTCGACCTTTACCATCGGCTCAAGGTCGGCACGGTGCGGTTGCCGTCGCTTCGGGATCGGAAGGAAGACCTGCCTCAACTCGGGGCGCACTTCCTCAAGGAAGTGTCGAAGAAGCACGGCAAGCCCGTAAGCCGGATCGCACCATCTCTTTGGAAGGCGTTCGAAGGTTACGACTGGCCCGGCAACGTTCGCGAAATGCGGAACCTCATCGACAGCATGGTCGTACTCGACGCAGACGGCGAACTCACGCTCGACGACCTCCCCGAAGATTCGGGCATCCGGCCTTCCGGCCTCTCGGGGAGTTCGAGTCACGCTGGCGGTCCGGATTCGCTCATCGGTCGGCCCCTCGCCGAGGTCGAACGCTACTACATGGAGAAGGCGCTGGACCTGACCAAAGGCAACCGCGAAGAGGCCTCGGCACTCTTAGGCATCGGCGAACGCACCCTCTACCGCAAACTGCAAGAATGGAAGAAAGAGGGCGACGAGTGAATCGGCGGACTCGAATGCACTCGGTCGCGTAAGATCACGTACGAGACTTCAACGCCTTTCGGAGCAGAAGAATGTTCAATGGAGAAGAGAGCGTTCGAATTGCCGACCGAGGTGGAGACGAGAAGACGTTCGAGTTCGTCGAAGAGAATCTGTCGTCCATTGGCCGCGTGCGAATCTCGGATCGTGGACGGATGCGCATCGAGCCCCGAGGCACCTTTGAAAATGCCCTCACTCAGACCACGATGTACGGCGACGTTCGTCGGAAAAAGAACGGCGAGTATGAGGTGATCGTCAGCTACAATTGCACGTTTACGACTCTGGGCTGGGTACTCTTCGTTCTCGGAATCCTGATCTTTCTCGTAGGTGCCTTGGTCATTCTCGCGCCGATCACGCAAAAAACCGAGGTGGGCCGGCGCGTTTCCCGCACGCTCCAAGACCTCGAATAACAAGCGCCTCACGCCTCCAGATCGCTCGCGGAGAAGGCCGTGAAGCCTTGGAGCGCGATAGCATGATTTCATGCTCACTCCCATCGTTCGCACTGTTGAAGAGGTTCAGGCGGCCGTGGCTCGTGCCCGCGGGCTGGGGATGAACATCGGTTTCGTGCCGACCATGGGCGCACTCCACGAAGGTCATGCCGCGTTGATCCGCGCCGCCGGGCTGCCGAGTGCGTTCGTCGTGGTTTCGATCTTCGTGAACCCGACTCAGTTCGGACCCAACGAAGATTATTCGAAGTACCCGCGCTCGCTG
>JAYTGN010000293.1:0-24647 GCA_043733485.1 Gemmataceae bacterium | reverse complement strand
CGGCGTCCGATGGTAGCCTGGGGTGAAGCGAGGCTTTGCGAGCGCAACCCCAGGTAGGGGGTCCGACCCGATTGAAGCCGCGGAGCGGCGACAGAACGAAAAGGGTGCGCATTCGGTCGCCGCTCCGCGGCTCAAGAACGCGAGAGGGGTTGCGTCTCTCCTGGGGTTCCGCTCGCTAAGCCTCGCTTCACCCCAGGCTACCATCGGACGCCGCATCCGCGGCGAAAAGCCACGTTTCACCTGCGAGGTAGGACTCGAAGACGTTTAAACGACTGGGGCGTTGCCCCTTGGCTAAGGAATTCCAGGCTCTCAGCCTGAAAACCATCGCTCCGCGATCATTCTCGACCTCAACTCCTGTTTCCACCAGCGTGGAAGCCCTCATCCGGGAAGTCGATCTGGGAAACTCCAAGAATGGTTGGCACACCCTGGCTCAGGCTGGCCCCGTGAAAGCAAATCGTGCCGCGATCGGTATGCTGGTGTAGCCTGTTTCAAACCAGTGGAGGCTCCCCGTGAGTGAATCGGAATTGCCGGAACGGCTCGATGTGATTGCGGTCGCCCCGCACCCAGACGATCTGGAAATCCTGTGCGGCGGCACGCTCGCCAAGCTCGTGAAGCAGGGCTACAAGGTCGGCATCTTCGACCTGGCGAGCGGCGAGCCGACGCCGCGCGGCAGCGCCGAAACGCGCAAGCTCGAAGCCGAAGAATCGCGACGCATCCTCGGCGTGCCCATCCGCGTGAACGTCGACCTGCCCAATCGCGTGTTCATGGACGGCCCGGAGAATCGGTTCAAGCTCGCCACGGAGTTTCGCCGCTATCGGCCGAAGATCGTGATCCTCGCGGCGGGTCGCACGCCGTCGGCGTCGCCCGATCACTATCAGGGGCACCTCATCGGCGAGGCGGCCCGGTTCTATTCGCAACTCACGAAGTGGGACGAACGCTTCGAGGGCACGCCGCCCTATCGCGTGCCGCATCTGGTGTACGTGCCGTATCCGTTCGATGCCGAGAATCGCGACTGGCACAGCACGTTCGTCGTGGACATCAGCGACACGATGGATCGGAAGCTCGACGCGATTCGCGCTTACAAGTCGCAGTTCGACGAGGAGCGCTTCGAGCGGTTGAAGCACATGGTCGGCTCGACGAACGGCTACCACGGCGCTCGTTGCGGCTTCCGCTATGGGGAACTGTTCGCGCTGCCGCAGCCGGTCGGCTCGCCGGATCTGGTGGCGACCGTGACGGGCGCGAAGCCGACGCCGCCTCCGCATTCGTCGATCGGCGGGCACATGCCGATGGGGTGAACGAGGGCGCGGCGTCTGGCTTTCATACACTAGCTTCCACTCAATCACCGGGGGCTCACGCCCCTCGGCTCGCCAGGTGCCACCATGCGCTTCCTCTCGGCGTTCGCAATCACACTCGCAATCGCATTCTCCGCGCAGGCCCAGTTGCCGCCCGCGAAGGCGCTGGCCACGATGCAGCCCGCGCCGGGCTTCCAGGTCGAACTCTTCGCGGCCGAGCCGATGGTCTTCAACCCGACTTCGATGGACGTGGATCACAAGGGCCGCGTGTGGGTGGCCGAGGCGGTGAACTATCGCCGCGTCGCCTTCAACCGGCCGATCATTCGCGCCGAAGGCGATCGCATCGTCGTGCTCGTCGATAAGACCGGCGAAGGCAAGGCCACCGAGGCCGTCACCTTCTACCAGGGCAAGGACCTCTACGGGCCGCTCGGCATCTGCGTCGCCCCGTACCCGGATGGCAAGGGCCAGAAAGTCTTCGTGTGTCAGTCGCCGGACATCCTCGTGTTCGAAGACAAGGACGGCGATCTAAAGGCCGACGGCCCACCGAAGAAGTTCCTCACCGGGTTCGGCGGCTTCGACCACGATCACGGCGTTCACGGCATCAACATCGGCCCCGACGGCAAGCTCTACTTCACCATCGGCGACGCCGGCGTGACCGCGCTCCAAGGCACCGACAAGAAGGGCCCCGTCTTCAAATCGAACACCACCACAATTCAGAAGGGCACCGTGTGGCGCTGCGACATGGACGGTTCGCACCTCGAACTCATCGCCCACAACTTCCGCAATAACTACGAGTGCTGCGTCGATAGTTTCGGCGAAATCTGGCTCTCGGACAACGACGACGACGGCAACCAGCAAACCCGCATCTGCCACGTGATGCCCGGCGGCAACTACGGCTACGGCCCCCGCGGCCCCGGCGAAAGCCACTGGCACGAAGAGCAACCCGGCATCGTACACAAAACGCTCCGCACCGGTTTCGGCAGCCCCACCGGCATCACCTTCTACGAAGGCGCGCTCTTCCCGAAGAAGTACATGGGGGCACTGCTGCACTGCGACGCCGGCCCGCGCGAAGTCCGCGCCTTCTTCCGCAAACCCAAGGGTGCCGGCTACGAACTCGACAAGGAAGTGATCCTGACCAGCACGGACACCTGGTTCCGCCCGAGCGATGTTTGTGTGGCCCCGGACGGCAGCATTTTCGTTGCGGACTGGTACGATCGCGGCGTCGGCGGCCACGCCATGGGCGACCCGCAAGACGGCCGCATTTATCGGCTCACTCCGAAGGGCCACAAGGGCTACAAGGTGCCGGAGGTGAAGTTGGATACGAAGGACGGCGTGTTGGCGACTTTTGCTTCTCCTTGTCTCGCCAGCCGCGCTCTCGGCTTGGCACATCTCAAGAGCTTGCCCGTGAATGACTCGTTGACAATTCTTGCAACCGGAGTTGTAAGCAGTGCTGACGGTCATGTTGCTACTCGCTCTCACTGGCAGCTCACCAAACTTGGGAAAGACGTGGCTCCCGAGAAACGTCCTGCAGCAGCAAACGATGCCTTCGCTCGGTTTCTCATTGGAGCCGCCAAGGAGGAACGCTGGCAACCTTACATCAGCCGCATGTTCAATGATGTGATAGGCATTACCTTGGCTGACACGCCTTTCAGAGCAGATACATGGGAACAGGAATCAAAAAAGATCTCGCTGGCTGGACGACGGGAAGAATTGCTTCTCATGCGCAACTCGGAATCAGAAAAAGTAAAGGCGTGGTTCTACCCTCTCGCCAAGCTCTACGATGGCCAGGACATCTTCTACCGGGCCGCGCTCAACATCGCCTGCGGCACCGACCCGAAGCGGCGCGACGAAATCCTCGCGGACTTCGACAAGCACTTCCCCGAATGGAACGACAAGGTCGCGGACCTCGTGTGGGAACTGCGGCCGAAATCGGTGTTGCCGCGGCTCGGCAAGCTGCTCGCGGACGCCAAGCTCACCGGCCCGCAGAAGGCCCGCATCATCGACATCCTGGCGTCGTCGGACGATGCCGCTGCTGGCGGCGCGATGCTGGACGTGCTCAAGTCCGACGCCCCCGCCGAAGTGAAGACCCGCGCCGTCGAGCAACTGCGCCTCTTCCTTCCCACGAAGTGGAAAAGGCTGCAACGGAGCAAGGAACTTTCCACCCTCATTGACGAGCTACTCAAGAATCCAAAGACGACCTCAACTGGGCTGCAACTGATTGCCGCAGCAAACGACGTCGATCGCGTGTTGGACGTAGCCGCGATTGGCGCGGATGGAGATGCTCCAGTCGACCTGCGAAAAGAGGCATATCGCACCCTGAGCAAGCTTCGATCCCCTTCTTCAGGGGGCGCACTTTCTGGTGAAACTGATAGACGAGGGCCAGAAGAGCTCAAAATCGCAGCCATTGCAGCACTCGGCATATTGAGCTCAGGTCCGCCTGAGGATGAAGTCTCCGCGTCTGCCATAGCGTGGCTCGGAGCACTCGTCCGACAGCGGCTCAAGGAGCCCACCATCCAGAGGGCTGCCGTCGAGGCGCTGGCTAGCACCCAAATCGGATCGCGGTGGTTATTAGATTCGCATGCAGACAAGGAGTTGCCAGAATCACTTTTCCCGGAGGTCGGTCGTCTGCTTCGTAATTCGCCCTTCAAGGATGTCGCAACCAAGGCCAAGCTCGCCTTCCCCGCGCCCGGGAAGCTCAACCCGAAGAACCTGCCGGCGCTCACGGTGCTCGCCAAGCGCACTGGCGACGCCGTCCGCGGCAAGCTCGTGTGGGATGCCAGCTTCGCCGGCGCGGCCCAGTGCGCCAAGTGCCACACCGTTCGCGGCATCGGCGGACAGGTCGGACCCGACCTCTCGATGATCGGCAAAAAGGGCGGCAAGGAGAACATCCTCGAATCGATTCTCGTGCCGTCGAAAGCCATCGCCGACCAGTACGTGCAGGTGTCCGTGACCACGACCGCGGATGTGACGGTGAGCGGCCTCGTGGTGTCCGACACGCCACAGGCCATCACACTCCGCGATGCCAACGGCAAGGACACGATTATTCCGAAGGCCGATGTCGCCTCGCAGAAGAAGCTCATGATTTCGCTGATGTCCGAGGACGTGGTCGCGGCCTTGAACGAAGACGAACTCATCGACCTCGTGGCGTACCTGACGACGCTTCAAACCGCGGCGATCACGCCGGCGGACTTCTGGATTACGGGCCCGTTCCCCGGCAAGGACATGCTCGACGCCTTGAACAAGGATCACGGGCCGGAGGCGAGCCTTGCGGATGTGAAGTGGAAGGCGATCCGCCCGGATGCGAAGGGCTACTTCGACCTCGCCGCGTTCCACGGCGACAGCGGGAAGAACTCGGCGTCGTACATGATGACGATTCTCGACTCGCCGACGGAGCAAGACGCGGAGATCCTGCTCGGCCCGGACGACGGCGCGAAGATTTTCTTGAATACCAAGGAGGTGTTCAAGACGGAGGAAACGCGGGCCGCCGCGCCGGGCCAGCACAAAGTGGCGATCAAGTTGAAGAAGGGCCCCAACGCCATCATGCTTAAGGTGGCGAACGGCGACAACCCGCACGGCTTCTACTTCACGCTGCTGAGCAAGGACGAACTCAAAGTCGTGAAGTGAGAATCGAGCCCGGCGTGATAGTGAATGCCTTGAGCTTCACGACCGAGGAAGTGAACGCTTCGATGCAGAGGTGATCGAGCGGTTCGAGCGCGAATTCGAAGCAATGGGGCGGGCCGCGTTGGCTCGCCCCGTTTCCGTTTCCAGCCGCTATGATGGAGGGAAGAGGATTGCAATGACTTCCGCGATTGCCGAACCCGATACGCTCGCCGACGTCGTCCAGATTCTGGGCGACATCCCGATTCGCCGCATTCTGTGGAATCCGCGACCGGGCACGGCCACGGAGGCCGACCAACTCCGCTACGTGGAAAGCGTGCCGAAGCGCTTGGTCGAACTCATCGACGGCATTCTCGTGGAGAAAGCGATGGGCTATCGGGAGTCGCTCTTTGCAGCATCGCTGAGTTATTTCCTCGTCTCGTTCGTTCGTTCGCGCAATCTCGGAGTCGTCGGTACTCCGGATGCGATCCTCCGATTTCAGGCCGGTCGCAACCGGATGCCCGACCTCCATTTCACCGCCTGGGAAAACCTTCCCTCGAATGATGCTCACCTCAAGCCGGTGGCTCGTTACGCGCCCGACCTCGCAGTCGAGATTCTCTCCGAGAACAACACCGTTCAGGAACTCGACCAGAAGTTACTCGAATACTTTGACGGTGGAGCGAAGCTCGTGTGGATCTTCGATCCCGAAGACCGCACCGTCGCCGTCTACAACGATCCCACGACGCACGTACTCCTGACGGCAACCGATACGCTCGACGGCGGCAGCGTACTTCCCGGCTTCTCGCTTCCTTTAATCGAACTGTTCAACGACCCGCAACTCAATCCCCGACAATAATCCGGAGTTCCCGATATGCCCTCTCCCATGACCATGACCGAAAAGATCCTCGCCCGCGCCTCGGGCAAAAGCCAAGTCGAACCCGGCGAAAACGTCTGGGTCAACATCGACGTACTCATGACCCACGACGTGTGCGGGCCCGGTACCTTCGGCATCTTCAAAAAGCAGTTCGGCGAGAACGCCAAAATCTGGGATAAGGAGAAACTCGTCGTCATCCCGGACCACTACATCTTCACCAAAGACGCGATGGCGAACCGGAACGTGGATGTACTGCGGGCGTTCGCGAAGGAGCAGGACCTCAAGTACTTTTACGACGTGGGCACCGAGTCTTACAAAGGCGTGTGCCACATCGCACTGCCGGAGGAAGGGCACACGCGGCCCGGCGAAGTGCTCCTCGGCACCGATAGCCACACGTGTACCGCCGGGGCCTTCGGCGAGTTCGCCACCGGCATCGGCAACACCGACGCGGGCTTCGTCCTCGGCACCGGCAAACTCTGGCTCAAGACCCCGCCCACCATGCGCTTCGTCTTCCACGGCAAGATGCCGCCCTACCTCATGGCCAAGGACCTCATCCTCGCCGTGATCGGCGACATCGGCGTCGACGGCGCCACCTACCGCGCCATGGAGTTCGACGGCGACGGCATCTTCGCCCTCAACATCGAAGAGCGCATGACGATGTGCAACATGGCCATCGAGGCCGGCGGCAAGAACGGCATCATCGCGCCGGATCAAGTGACGTTCGATTACGTGAACAAACGCAACGCCGGGCAGAAGCCCTACACGGCGGTGTACACCGACCCCGGCGCGAAGTTCATTTACGAGAAGGTCTACGACGTGACGAAGATGGAGCCGGTGCTGGCGAAGCCGCACTCGCCGGACAACAAGGCGTTCGTTTCGGAGGTGAAGGGCACGAAGTTGGACCGCGCGTACATCGGTTCCTGCACCGGCGGCAAGCTCACGGACTTCAAAGCCGCGGCCGGTTTGCTCAACGGTAAGGTGGTGAAGATCGACACCTTCGTGGTTCCCGCGACGACCGAAGTGGCACGCGGCCTCGACACGGAAATGATCGGTGGGAAGTCGCTGCGGAACATCTTCCTGGACGCGGGTGCCAAGATCGGCGAGGCGAGTTGTGCCGCCTGCCTCGGCGGCCCCAGCGACACCTTCGGCCGGCTCAACACACCGATCTCGTGCATCAGCACGACCAACCGCAACTTCCCCGGCCGCATGGGCCACCGCGAGGCGAAGGTCTTCCTGGCCAGCCCGCTGACCGTGGCTGCGAGCGCGCTCGCGGGTAGCATCGCCGACTGCCGCGATCTATTGGTGTGAGTCGCGGCATGGGAGATTGGTGCAAGGCTTCGGCGAGCCGAGCGGCGTTAGCCGCCGGGTTTCGGGGGTAGCGTCAGGGAACGAGCGGGATGATGTTGATGAGGTGGCCGAAGCGTTTGAAGTCGGCGACGTTGTGGGTGAGTAAGTTCGGTACGCCGCGAACGAGCATGGTGGCGACGATGTTGGCATCGTGAACCTGCTTGCCGCCGCAAGGGATCGCAGCGAGTAAAGCAAGGAGCTCTTGAGTGACGGCGGCTGTTTCATCGACAACAGTCGTCGTGGACTCAATGATGCGGACGTCGGCGATCGCTTTCGCGATCGGCATCGGCTGCAGGAACGATTGAGGGCGAGTCACGGTGGTCAGGAATTCTCGGATGACCTGGCGGCTGATCCAGAGTTCGTTTCCCGACGCCACCAGAGCATCGAGGGTGCCAACGGCTTCCCGATGAAACGGAGCCGCGACAACTCGGGAGTAGACCAGCACATTGGCATCGACGAATACTCGATCAGCGGCCGTCGTCGCCATACATGTCCTCGCGGCGGAAGGTCTCGTTGGGATTCAGCATGACGAGATCGTGAGCGGGCCAGCTGGCCCAACTGAATTCCTTATTCCGTGGCTTCGCCTCGGTAGCCACGACGACCACCTGGCATTCGCCTTCGGGGAAATCGTCCGGCAGCGTCAGCGTGATCGTGTGATCCGGCGTCACGATGCCGGTCGTTTCGATGGTTCGCAGCACGTCGAGGCTCCTCATTTCTTGTACTTCTCGATCAGCTTCTTGTAGCGCGGATCGTTGCGAATCGAATCGAAGTCGGTGTCCGCTTCGAGGTGCTTGAAGTTGGCATAACCGAGGTCTAAAGCCTTAGCCAGATTCTCGAATGCAAGATCGGGTTTGCCTTGAAGGGAATAACAGCATGCCTTGTTGTAGAGCGCAGTTGCGTACTTCGGGTCGAGGCGGATGGCCTCGTCGTAGTCCTTGATCGCCTTGTCGTATTCTTTCTTGTTGAGCCAGGCGAACCCGCGATTGTTGAACGAGAGGGCGTGCTTCGGGTCAAGGCGGATGGCCTCGGCGTAATCCGCGATCGCCTTGTCGTAGTCTTTCTTGTTGAGCCAGAGGAACCCGCGATTCTGGAACGCAAGGGCGTACTTCGGGTCGAGGCGGATGGCCTCGTCGTAATCCTCGATCGCCTTGTCGTAGTCCTTCTTGTTCAACCAAGCGTTGCCGCGGTTGTTGAACGCGACCTCCAACTTCGGATCGAGGCGGATCGCCTCTTCGTAGTCCTTGATCGCCTTGTCGTAGTCTTTCTTGGCACGCCAGGCAACACCGCGTTCGTTATAAGTAACGGCTTGTGGGTCGAGGCGGATGGCCTCGGTGAGATCCTTGATCGCGTTGTCGTATTCTTCTTTCTTGCTCCAAGCGGCACCGCGGCAGACCCATGCCCAGCGGTCCTTTTCATCGGCTCGAATCTTGTCGGTGTAAAAACCGGGCGCGTCCGCCAACCTCACTACTTCGCTCTTCATCACGGAGCCGTCGTACGGGCCGGGGTACTGAATGTGGCGAATCGTGATCCACTCCTTGCCCGCCCAGACTACTTTTGCGGGAGGTAGGCTCCACTTCATCAGTTCCTTGCCGTCTTCATCGCGGAGCGAGACGCCGTTCACTTTGGGGAAGACCCATTGGCCGGTCCAGCCGTCGTCGTCTTCGGCGCGCGCGGCGGAGGCGGGGATGAGGGCGAGCAACAGTGCGGCGACGAGGCGATTCATGGGGCGGCTCCGGTTGGGGGATGGTGCGATTGTCGCAGCGCGGGGCGTACGATGCAAGGATTTGGCGAGCCGAGCGGCGTCAGCCGCCGGGTTTCGGGTGCCAACACACCCGGCGGCTCACGCCGCTCGGCTCGCCGGACTGGATACCCGGCGACTGACGCCGCTCGGCTCGCCGTTACCAGCTCGCGCGCGCGGTCACTTCCTTGAGCAGTTGCAAGCCGTCCATGCGGAAGGCCGCGTCGTGCGGGCAGGCCGACACGCAGAAGGGCTTGCCGCCGACCGAGCCGCACAGGTCGCAGTTCACGGCGCGGCGAGCCGCGGTGAGGTGCGGGTTGCCCCCGGCCGCAACCGCCTCTTCCACCAACGCCGCGAGATTAGGCGTCTCGCGCGGCACCATCTGGATCGAACCGTACGGGCAGTTCCGCTCGCAGAGGCCGCAGCCGATGCAGTGGTCCTCGATGATGATTTCGAGGTGGTCGCCCTTGCGGTGGATCGCGTCCACCGGGCAGCCTTCCATGCAGTAAGGCTTGTGGCAGGAACGACACGACGCGGCAATGAGGAAGTCGCCGAAGCGCTGACCTTCGCGGAGCAGGCGGGAGTGGCCGTCGTGCGAATCGGCGCAGGCCTTGGTGCATTCGTCGCAGCGCGTGCAACTGAGCAGGTCGAGGGCGAGTACCTTCTGGGCCTGGTACAAACCCTGTTCGACATATTGATCCAAGATGCCGGGGGGGGGCTTCTCGTGGAGGCCCTTCACGGGGCCGGGTGGCTCGGCCCGCAGTCGAGCTTTCACGTCCGGGAATTTCTTGAGGAACTCGCGGAAGGTTTTGCCCGGTACGCGGATCAACTCGGTGGGGTCGAGCGCGGCGGCAGTCGCGGTTCGGGCACCGGGGCGTTCCTCCATCAAGGCGAATTCGCCGAAGTGCTCGCCGGTGGAACGCAGGGCATGCACGCGTTTGCGGCCCGCGACCGTCGAATAGATCTCGATGGTGCCGAGGCGGATGATGTAGAAGTCCGCGGCCTTGTCCCCTTCGCGAACGACGAGTTCGCCTTCCTGAACGCTGCGGTATTCGAGTTGCCCGCTCTGGATCAGGAAGTCGACGCGTTCGCGTTCTTCCCGGTAAGTCAGACCTTCAAACATTTGCGATTTCGAGAGGCAGACCTCGACGGCGCGGGCGGAGTAAATCTCGGCGATGTCGTCGCGGGCATCCTCGGAACGCTGCATCATGTCGAGCATGTTGCGCGTCACTTCGTAGACGATGACGGGTCCGGGTTCGGAGCGGTCGGCGACGGCGAGCACGCTCGCGGCGCGGGGCCGATTCGTGAGGCAGGCCATTTCGCCGAGGACGAGGCCGTTGCCCTTGCGGATGGCCTTGCGCCAGCCGTACTCGTCGTGGCCCGCGGGTTCGGCGGGCGGCGTCGGGCGCTTCGATTGCGGCTTGCGGCCGAGCAGCCGATCGAGCCAAGTTGGCTCGACGGTCGGGGCTTCTTCCCATTCGTAGATCCAGAATTCGCCGGTTCCCGAGAGCAGGAACGCCGTGCTGCCGTAGTCGCCTTCGCGGCAGAGTTCGCGGCGTTCGCCGGGCGGAATCTCGATGCGACGAACAGCTCCTTCGTTCCACTTCAAATAAGCGTACGGCACGGAGCGGAAGGGATAGACCTCTTGCGGGCCGCGAATGGCACTGAGGTAGTTGAGGCGGATGCCGCGCATTTCGTCGGCGGTGAGGAAGCCGGAGTTGGCGGGGAAGGGCGTGTTCGGGTTCTGGGGAATGAGCTTGGGAGCGTCCTTCCAGGCTTGCGGTTGCACGCGGCGACGGAGCGAGAGTGCGCCGGTGGGGCAGGCGGTCATGCATTCGCCGCACTGGACGCAGCCGGAGAGGAGCAGGTTGGCGTCGGTCTCGCCGTCGCGGCGTTCGCGCGAACCCATGAGGGCGTCGAGGCCGAAACTGATTCGCGTGGCGTAGCCCTTGCCCGTGTGGCCGATGATCTCGAAGGGTTTGACCTGCGAACACGACCGCACGCAGCGATCGCACACGATGCATTTATCGTGATCGACGACGACCGTGCGGGAAGAGTACGGGAAGCGTTCGTCGACGAGGGCGTTCCATTCTTCCCACGCGGCGAGCGGGTCGGCTCCGAGATCGCGATTCTCCGGTGGCACCGGCGTGGGAGCGAGCGTATCCAGGGGAATGCGGCGAAGTTGCTTGGTGTGCGGGCGGTGCGGATCGGTGTCGCACGGATCGGACTCGGCCATGCGGTTGCGACTGAATGCTGCCGCGGGGCGCTTGAGGCGTTCGCGAATCGTGCCCACGCCGAGCCGGCCGGCCACCGCTTCCAGTTCGTTCTCGTAGCGCTTGCCTTCCACGTGCGGCTGGCCATCCGCTTCCCAGGCAATCGGCGTGGGAGCGTGATCCGCCATCAGCATCTCGGCGAGCAGGCCCACCGAGCGGTTCACGTCCGAACCGGCCTTCTTGGCCGCCTTCTCGTGGAGTTCGAACTCCTCGGGCGACATGCGGGCTTTGGCCTGGGGGTCGAGTCCGGCGAGGCCGGCCCGCGTGTTGATGGCCAGGGCGTCGCGGGTCTCGTGCCAGCATGCCGGCGTGAGCTTGCGGTTCCCCTTGAGTTCGACCTTGTCTCCCTTCTCGCTGCGGGTGGAGACGTAGACCGAGCACATCCGGCAGACGCCGACCGGGTGCAGGTGCGGCATGTGGCACAGCACCGGGATGCGTTCCTTGAGATCGTCCCACGACCAGACCGAGGGAACGAATCGGCCATCGGCTTCGCGATAACCGGTGACGAGTCGAACGGCGGCGTCGTAGATCGTGGTGTTTCGCGGGATCGGTTCGCCGGCCGCGTCGCGCTGTTCGTTGCCCTGCGCGTCGGTCTTGGGAACGGATTTGGGTATGACGACGGGGTAACCGTCGATGGTGAGCGAGACGGTCTCCTGGAAGCGGTCGCGGGTCGCGCGTTCGCGGCGAATGAGGAGGTCGTCGTCGTCGCGGGCGGAAGACGATTCTTCCTCGCGGCCCACCGCTTCGGGAACATCATCGACGAGCACATCGGGCATGGTGGGAATCTCGGAGTGCTTCGAGCATCAAGGCAAACGCCTTCGCCAGTAACCGGGTCGGCGACGAACGTGTGCGACTGCGAGGATCAACATGTGATCTCGTGCAATTTCGACGAACACGAGCAAGAACGGGAATCGTTTGGTACGTACCATTCGAGTCTGGAGAAGATAGCGAGCCTGTGCCAAGGGACGCGTTTCAATCTTGGTACTCGCATTGTTGAAAGCCGCTGCGAATCGGGTTGCGAGTTCCGGATCCACTATTGCGTATCGCCGCCTCACCGAGCGAAGCTCGACGAGAGCACGAGGATGAAGTTCAACCTTTACCATCGTTGTCTTCCGTGGCGTCTTGCAGGAGCTGCCTTCGCGCCTCCTCCAAAGACACAGCCTGTACCCGCCCTGATTGAACGTCTTCGATTCTTCTTGTGAGCTCGGCTTCCCAAACAGCATCGTCATCCGGATCGTCGATGCCATCGAGGCTATCGAGCAACCGTGCGGCCACTTCGCCCCGATCGGCCGGGGAGAGTTGAAGCAGTTCGCTCAGAAATCGGTCGGCTACAGCGCTCATGTCGATGCCTCCACCCGAATCTTATCGGAGTTGGAAAGCCGCCGCAACCGCCGAGCGGCACTGGCCCGGAAAGTGCATGAGAATTGAGCCGAAGCGAGGAGTCGTGTCGTTTCCGTCCTATGATAGTTATGCCGAGACGTCGCGGTAGGAATTAAGACCCACCCAAATCGCCTCGGCTTCTCCGAGTCGTTTTTTAACTCACCATGAGAGCATCGTTCATGAACGAGTCCGCCTCGTCGGAACTGGCCCTTTCCTCGGACAACGAGCCTTATTCCCGCGCGGCCCGCATCGGGACGATGTTCGCGGTGGTGCTCCCCCTCGTGGGGTTCGCCTTCGCGATGGTTTCCCTGTGGGGCTGGGGCTTCGGCTGGGTCGATTTGGGATTACTGGTCGGTATGTACGCACTCTCCGCTCTGGGAATCACCGTCGGCTTTCACCGATACTTCACGCACAAGAGCTTTGAAACGAACGCGGTTGTTCGCTTCATTTTGGCGGCGCTGGGCTCGATGGCCGTACAGGGCTCGGTTTTGCGCTGGGTCGCCCAGCACCGCCGCCACCATCAGCACAGCGATACGCCTGCCGACCCGCACTCACCCCACCATCACGGCCACGGGATCATGGGAATGGTCCGCGGATTTTGGCACGCGCACATCGGCTGGGCGTTCAAACCGGACGTCGTGGGCCTCGATCGCTACGTGACCGACCTGCGGAAGTTCGTCTCCATTCGCGTGGCGAGTGCGCTGTTTCCCCTGTGGATATTGCTGGGTCTGGTCGTTCCCGCCGTACTCGGCGGGCTCATCACGGGGACCTGGGGTGGGGCTCTTTTCGGATTGATTTGGGGCGGTCTCGTTCGCGTATTCCTCGTTCACCACATCACGTGGAGCGTGAACTCGGTGTGCCATTTGTGGGGAAGCCAGCCTTATCCGGACAAGGATCACAGCCGCAACAATCTGGTGTTCGGGGTTCTTGCGTTAGGTGAAGGTTGGCACAACAATCACCACGCCTTCCCGACTTCGGCTCGTCACGGACTTCGCTGGTGGCAGATCGATGTGAGCTACTACGTGATCCGCGCGCTGGCACTCGTGGGTCTGGCCTGGAAGGTCCGCGTTCCCACGACCGAATTGGTTTGAATCCCACTCGCTGTGGCCCGGTCTCCTGACCGTGCCACCTCTTCGCCCATTGTGGCCCGCCCCTCGCTGTGGCCCGGTCTCCCGACCGTGCCACGCCTTCTGCCCTTCCGGTTGCGCCGCCTCACTTCTCATCCTTTTCCCGACTTCCCGTTCAGCTGCGTCAATACGGGCGACTGGCCGGGTCGATACGGTTGTTGTGACCCGCCAACATCGTCCATCGTACCTCCGAGGCTCGTTCCCCATGTCGCAACTCACGGAATCCGTTGCCGAAACCCTTCCCCAGGCTCAGGCAGCAGGCCTGGCCCGCGTGATCGACCTGCAGGCGCAGTGGGAGAACCTGCGCGACAAGCCCGGTCGGCCCGCCTCCGATTATTCGACCCCGGACCTGCACGGCCGGCAGAAAGCGTACGAAGCCTTCCGCGTGGTGAAGGCCGAGTATGCCGCTCAATATCGTGCGTCGGAAGTGCCGGAGATGACGCTGAACACGCCGGAACGTGTGGCGGGCTGGTGCAAGGCGGTCCGCGCCGTGTTTCGGCGGGCGGAAACCGGTCCGGGTCCGGTGGCTGCGGTGGAAAAGGCCTATCGGATGGCGGATCGCATCGCGGTTCGCTTAAAGGTGGAGGCGATTGCACGGAACCCCGTGGGAACCGCGACCGACGCCATCGCTTCGCTCAACGCGGTGATTCAATGGTGCGATATGCTGGCGTTGCCCGTGGTGTTGAAAGAAGCGGCGTGAGTGGGCGTGGAAATACCAAAAGCCGCGAGCATTCTCGCGGCTGGCATTTCGACGGAAGTATTGCTGCAGCCTCGGGCCGCTAGTAAGCTCGCTCTTTCTTGACCGGCTTGCCGAGGGCGGCTTTCTTGATCGTGCTGCGCCGCTTCGAGGCCTTGCGGCTCCGTGCTTCGCAAGGCTTCTCGTAGTATTCGTGGGCACGCAACTCGCGCTTCAAACCACTTCGCTCGACCAACTTCTTGAACCGACGGAGAGCGGCTCCGATCGGTTCGCGGTCGTGAACTCGCATGCGCAATCCCATTCCGCCTCCTCTTGAGAAATCACCTTGAAGGTATACGGGCAATTCCCCGTTCCGCCACCCGAATTTGCAAGGAACTCTCGGAAAGGGTGTCAATCCGTCGAAGACAACCCGGCCCCTGACGCGGCTCGGCTCGCCGGGAAAGGACGACCTCAACTCGCCGGGAAACCACCAACAACCAACAACGAACAACCAATAACGCACACCCGCCTTGACACTTCCCGGCCCCGGTTGCTACTGTCCCCGCCCCAGGACCGGCCCGAGTTTCACGCGTCATGATCAACCGCACCAGCCAACCGCTGATCGCGTGGTTCCTGCTGTGGGACCTCGTCCTCACGGCAGCGGGCTGGCTCGGCGCGTACTGGATTCGCTGCCAATCCGGGTACTTCCCGGCCTATCGCGAAATCCCCGAACTCAGCCTCTACGTTGCGAGTTTGCCGCTGATCCTCTTGCTCGGCGCGGTGTCGTTCCGCGTCGCGGGCATGTACGACGTCCACCGGCTGCGGCGATTCCGCGAAGACATCGTGGCCGTGTTTCGCGGCGTGGCCCTGCTCTCGCTGCTCGTAATGGCTACCAGCTTCGTGCGGCAGGCCCACTACGAATCGCGCGCCGTGATGGTCCTCTTCGCGGGCTTCGTGTTCGTCGGCGTCGTACTCGCTCGAAGAGCCACCTGGACCGGCGTTCGCCGCCTCCGCAGCCGAGGCATGAACCAGAGTCACGCCCTCATCGTCGGCACCGGACGGCTCGCGCGGCAGACCGCCCGCACCCTTCGCCACGTCCGCTGGACCGGCATCCGCACCGTCGGCTTCGTCGAAGATCACCCGGGGAACATCCCGACCGACCTGCCCATTGTCGGCAAGATTCACGAACTCGCGGAACTCGTCCACAAGCACCACATCGAACACGTCTTCATCTCGCTGCCCTTGAACCGCTATTCGGATGCGCGGCGCGTCTTCGACGCCCTCTCGGAAACGACCGTCGACGTTCGCCTGATCGCGGACCTGCGTGCGATCTCCGGCCTCTCGCTCACCACGACCAGCTTGCACGGCATGACGATCATCGGCCTCCGCGAGAGCCCGCACTACGGGCTGAACGTCGTCGTCAAGCGCTTCATGGACATCGTCCTGGCCACCATCGGAATCGTGGCCATCGCACCGCTGTTGGCGGCCATTGCACTGTTGATCAAGGTCACGAGCCCCGGCCCGATCTTGTATCGGCAGGAGCGCTGCGGGTTGAATGGCCGTGCGTTCCCGATGCTGAAGTTTCGCACGATGCGGGTGGATGCCGAGGCGAACGGTGCCCAGATGACCGCCGCGAACGACCCGCGCAAGACGCGGCTCGGGTCGATCCTGCGGGCGACGAATCTGGACGAGTTGCCTCAACTATTCAACGTGTTGATGGGCGACATGAGCTTGGTCGGTCCGCGACCGGAGCGACCGGTGTTCGTGAAGAAGTTCTCGAAATCGATTCCGAACTACATGGCTCGCCACGCCGTGAAGGCGGGCATGACCGGCTGGGCTCAGGTGAACGGCTGGCGCGGCAACTCCTCGCTTCGCAAGCGCGTCCAATTCGACTTGTACTACATCACGCACTGGAACCCGGTCTTCGACGTGCGCATCCTGTTCCTCACGGTCTGGCGGATGCTCTTCCACAAGCAGAAGCACGCGTATTGATGCACCTCGAATCAGTCCGGAATGCTGACGGCTTCACCGCCGGCGCGGGAGGCGAGCGCCGGAAGCAGGGGATCGACTTCGTACCGGAGGAACCGGACGGACCCGTCGCAGAAGAGGAAGTGAGCACCGCCAGTGTGGGGGGACCAGAACTGGAAGTGGTGACAGGGGTCGTCGAAACGCCGCGGCGCGAATGGGAACGGGCCGAGCTGGCAGGCCGGGTCGTAAAGAGACCGATTCTTCGTCCGGACCCCGAGCGTCAGGTCCAGATTTCCATCCTTCCCCTGTCCCCATCCGGCGTACCACCAGCCGTAGAGGAGGCTGGCGCTCGGCGGACGCTCGCCGACGAGCAACGTCGAGGAGGTGCCGTCGGTCACGTCCGCGAAGCGGACGGAGGAATCCAGGAACAGGGTGCCGTCCTGCAACACCGAGTTGAGGCCCTCGACGCCGAGGTACGAGGTCAATGCAATCCCGACGCCGGGGTATACCCTGCGGCCATCGAGGGGGCAGTTGAACACGGCGAGAAGGTGGCTGCCCGGATGGGGCGGGGAGACGCGGAAGTCCTTCGTGGTCTTGTACCCGGCGAGGGCCTGATCCCAAAGAGCCTGTTGTTCGAGGTACGGGAGCAGTCGAGCGGACCACCCCAAGAACGGCATCGGATCCCGTTCTTCGTGCGAACTGATCCCCGGCGGCAGGGCCTTGTGCGCGTCGTGGTACTGGTGGAGAGCCAGGCCGATCTGGCGGAGGTTGTTCGCGCACACCGTCTTCGCCGCCGCGGCACGAACCCGCTGCACGGCAGACATCGTCAGCCCAACAAGGATGCCGATGATGGAGATCGCAACCAATAACTCGATGAGGCTCACACCGCGACTGCCCGCAGTGTGAGGCCTGACACCCTGCCCAGACGAGTGCATCCTGGTGATCCTGTGCATGACCCGAGCCTCTCGTAGGAAAACGTGCCTCACTCCGACCCGGGGATGGGAGGACAGTTCGCATTCTGCTCGATGCAGGTCGAGTGGTTAATGCCGAGCGCCACCCGCGTCCCCGCGCCGGCGACGTCGGCCTCCAGCTTGAGTCGGGAGTTGATCTGGTCTGTACACGTCAGGGCCGGGTTCTGATACTCGTACCGATCGACCAGGGTTGCGTTCGGGCACGGCTTCGGCGGGTCGGGACACATCTTCGCCTGGATGGCGGTCCCGTAGAGGATTTTTGCGGGCGTCAGCCCCTGCGTCTGCATGCCGGACGCGTAGGAGTCCGCCGGAACCTTCCAGGCGTACAGCATCTTGCAGTCGCAGTCCTGGCAGTTGGGGAGCGGCCCGGCGCTGGCTTCGCGCGCGCCCAGCAGGTACGAAATCACGACGACCGCGAGGGCGACGGTCAGGAAGCCGAGCGTCGCATGGTTCCACCGACCGACTAGCGTTTGCATGGTTATTCTCCTGGTGCGAGGACCGGACCGGGGTTAGTTTGAGCGCGCCGCCTCGTTCAGCGGCACCCAAACGACGTTTCCAAGCGGTCGCCTTACTGGTGGACGGCCTTGATTCTTTTTCGCACCAGCCAGAGCGACGCGGCGATCACGGCGACCGCCAGGGCGCCGCCGACCGCCCAGTACCACCACGGCGTCTTTCCCCCGAGGTCCCGCGGGCGACCGAACGGGTCGGGTATCTCCGACTTACCGCCGCTCTCGCCGTAACGGTACACGCGCGTCGCCGATTTCGGGGCCACGAGCGGGTTGACGGTGTCGTCGTAGACCCGCTCTTCGACGATCATGCCGGGCTTCACCGGGAGGTCGAAATCAGCGTCACTCGTCGGCGGCGCGGCCTGCCAACTTTCCACGCGCATGCGGTAAATCACCGTCGGCACCGTCCCGCTGTAGTGCGTGAACGTCCAGCGCTCCGGCAGCCAGCCGTGCGGCGTCTGCTGGTACTGCATGTCGATGTTGTTGAAGATGTTCTTGCCGCTGTACATGACGTACCGCACGATCGCGCTGTCGCGCGCGGGGTCGGTCCAGAATTCGTCGAAACTCGTATTCGCGAGCTGTAACGTTTGCGTTCGGATCACGATGCACGGCCGGCCGGCATGCACGCCCTGGCCGTGAAAACTCAGGTACTCCGGGTCCGGCTTGCCGCGGAGCTTTCCCGGGACCACTTCCTCGGCCATCGTGCGGATCAGGCCGTGGGCGAAGAACAGCGGCATGTATTCCGACTGAAAAGGCACTCCGCGCATGTTCCCGGAGCTGACCACCAGATCGATGTGCGACGGCGGCGGGGTGAAGCCCTCGCTCGTGTTCCGGTCGCGCGGCATCGCGCTTTTCGCCCCCTTCCCGTTGCTCGCGAAAATGCTCATTCGCGGGTGAAAGCGATTCGACTTGCTGTCGAAGACCTGCTCGGACACCTCGAGCCGGTGCCGGCCTTTCGGAAAATCGAATACGGCCAACCAGTTGACCTCGGCGGTCGCGTCTTCGGCGGGGGCTGGTGTTTTCAGCGGCGCGCCGGTGTCGTCCCGCAAGCTCCCCTTCGGGATCACGTGCTGGCCTTTCACGACGTAGCGAATGCTGTCCACGGCCTGCTGTCGTTTTTCCCAGTCCGCGAGAACCTTGCCCAGCCGTGGGTCCGTGGCCTGCCCGCACGCCGAACCGGCGGGAAGGATGAGCGCGAATCCCGCCAGGCCCCACCAAACGATGCATCGCGACGGCGTCATGGTGCCTTCCTCCCATCGGCCGCCTTGCCGCTGACGGGTCCCGGCTCGCCCCGGTAGGAAATCTCCATCGCGACGGCCCGCGGGGGTTGCCCGGGCTTCCGCACCAGGAACCGCGAATCGAAGCGCTGTTCGCCCGCCTGGGTGATCTTCTGGGTGACGCGGAACGTCCGCCCCACGGGAGAGCCCGCGACCGAAGCCGCCTCGACGTGCGTGTCGACCGAGTCGGTCTCGATCCGCGTGACCTCCAGGGTCGTCCCCGGGGGTGCCTGAAGGACGACGATCTCGTCCGCCATCGAACCCACCAGCCGGTTGCCCAGCAGCAGACGCGCCGGCAGGACCCGGACCTCCGGTTGGACGTCCCCCGCCACGGAAACGACCGGCCCCGGCACCCGTTCGCCGGATTCTTGTACCACCTCAACGGCGAGGTCCGTCTGGAACCGGCCCGGCGGCAGATCGGCTCGCGGCGCGACGAGCAGGTCAAACTGGTCTGGATGAGATTCCAGCGGTTGAATTCGAACGGACAGCTTGGATGCGTCCGTCCGCACCTCAAGGCCCTTCGCGGGCACGTGAACTCTGGCCCGAACCCGCAGCGTGACCGGCGGTTCCCCCTGGATCGGGGCCTCGCCGAAATTCAGCGCGGGGCTATCGACGGTCACCCGGCTCCGGACCGTGCCGCGCACCGTCCAGGTATTCTCGCCCGACCGCGCGGGCTCGGTGCGGCCCTGGAGGACCGGCCAAAAATCGCTGGAGAAGGAGCGGGTTTCGCGCCCGAAGTCTCTCAGGCTTCGCTGGAGAAGGTCGATGTCGAGGGTGACGGTCGCCGTCTCTCCGGCGGGAATTCGCAAGGCCTTCGGTTCGATGCTCGTACACGAGGAACACCCCAGTCCGAACCGCTCGATGAAGGCGTCCTCGGTGCTTTCGTTGCGGATCCGAACCTGGCGGTGGAAGTGGTTCTCCTCCCAAACTTCGCCGAGGTCCAGCGCCGACAGCTCGATTGCCAGGCCGTCGATTCGATGGACGGCCGCGGCGGGCGGGGCAGGCGGCCGCTGACCGAGGCCAGCGTAGTACGCGCCGACGCCCGCAACCACGACGATCGCCAGCAGGAGCAGGTGCATGGTCTTCACGTTCGGGGCTCCGCACGGCCGCAAAAAAGAGATGGGCGATAAGCTACTGCGCTCCCACAAGCTGTCAAGGTGGCAAATTCTGGAATTGAGCAACTTTTCGGCGAGAATCTTTTGCAAGAGCTCGGAGTCCGGATCGAACTGTGGCCCGGCGAGTTGCCCCAGGCGGGGGCGGGGGTAGATTTTGCGTTCGAGCCAGTTGCCAATCGACCGGCTAGCGTCCCACTCACCGCAGCAACGGCGCTACTCAGAAGAATCAGGATCGCTAGTTTCCGGCGCGTCATGGCAACGCCTCGTGGGAGATAGCCTCACACTTCTGTTTGCCATTTGAGTGCCGAGCGAACCCAAATGCAATCGGAATCTCGCCGCATTCCAAAAGATTCTTGGAAATACTTGTGCGTTCCGATCCGGATGGAGCTCAGAAGCCTCACCCCATCACATACGGCTGAACGTAAGGCCCTTTCGGGATTACCGCCAGGCGAGCGTTCGGGCCGTAACTCGCCAAAGCCTCTGCAACCGCGGCTTCCACGCTCACCGCCGGCTCCACGTGGCAGCTTCGCAACACCTCGGGCGAAAGACCCTGCGAGACGACCTTCACCTTGCAGTGCTGCGTCACCTTCTTCATCATCACGAGTTGCCACTCGTCCATCTCGCAGGTGTCCGAATCGCTGGGGCGGTCGTAGCGGCCGTTGGCGTCGTAGTCCGCCAGGGAATGTTGAAATTCGGGGCTGCCGAGGCCTTCGGTGAGGCTGGCGGCGAGGACGATGGTGCCGCCTTTCTTCACGATGGAAAGCACGCCGGTCAGCCCCTTCACGGCCTGATACCACGTGGTGTCGAGCGGGTACCCGGCACACGACGTGACCACGACATCGCAGGGAGCGGGAACGCCAGCGAGTACGACCTCGCGGCAGAACTGGACGCCGCGTTCCCAGGCTTCAATCATGTCGCCGGCCCCGACCCAAAGGATGCGGCGCTTGCCGTCGATGCAGACGTTCACGATGAAGTCGCAACCGGCCATCTGGGCGATCCGCGTGTTCTCTTCGTGAACCGGATTGCCCTTCAAGCTGCCGACGTCGGCCTTCGGATGTTCGAGGAATTTTGGGCCGTGCCAGACGCGAACGGTTTCGAGCCCGACGATGCCGGGGCAGATTACCTTGCGGCCACCGGAGTAACCCGCCATCAGGTGCGGCTCGATGAGCCCGGTCGTGATCTTGAGTTCGGCCGCGAGGTAGCGTTTGTCGATCCAGACGGGAACGCCCATGGGCGTGGTGCCGAGGAAGTCGTGCGAATCGCGGTCCTTGCCGAAGTGGTTCACGCAGCGGTACGTGTTCGCGATTTCTTCGCCGACGAGTTCGACCAGTTCTTCGCCTTCGTTCGGTCGATGCAGCCCGGTCGCGATCAGAATCGTGATCGCATCGCGGGGCACGCCAGCGGCTTCGATCGTGCGAAGCAACGGCGGCAGGATCAATTTGTTCGGCACGGGCCGCGTGATGTCGCAGATGACGATGCACGCGGATTTCTTCCCGCGAGCGATCTCGGCGAGCGGCCGCGAGCCGATCGGGTTGGCGATGGCGTCTTCGATGGCCGCGACCTGATCGGCGAGCGGTTCGGTGGGGCGGATCGCGAGCGGCGGCGCGATCATGCGGTCGTCCGGTAGCGTGACGGCGAGGCCGGTGCGGCCGTAATCGAGAGTGACGTTCATGCGAGCCAATGAGGGGTGTGGGAACTGCCCAGGGCTTCCGCCCCGAGCTCAAGCAGACGGCCGCTCTGCGGCGAAAGCTATTCCGCCGATTTCCCCTTGCGCTTCGAAGGCGGTGGCACATCGGGGGCTTCGCCGATGGCCGCGAGTTCCGCCGCAGCTTCGGCTTCTTCTTTCGCCGCCATGGCCTCCGCCTCCAAAGCGTCGCCGGTCTTCGGCTTTCGCTTTTCCAGGATAATGTGCGCGATCTCGTCGCGGATCGCCGGGTGTTCGCGCAGGTACTGCGCCGCGTTGGTCTTGCCCTGACCCAGCCGCTGGTCCTTATAGCTGAAGTGCGCGCCGCTCTTGTCGATTACTTCGTCTTCGAGCGCGAGCTTGAGTACGTCGCCTTCGTAGTCGATGCCGCGATCGTGGAGGATGTCGAACTCGGCGTTGCGGAACGGCGGCGCGACCTTGTTCTTCACGACCCGCACCCGCGTCTCCGCGCCAATGGTCTCGTCGCCGTCCTTCACGTGGGTCACGCGCTTGGCTTCCATGCGAACGGACGCGTAAAACTTGAGCGCGAGCCCTCCGGTGGTGGTGTTCGGGTCGCCGTACATCACGCCGATCTTCTGGCGAATCTGATTGATGAACACGAGGCAGGTGCGGCTCTTGTTGATCGTGGGCGTGAGGATGCGCATGGCCTGGCTCATCATGCGGGCTTGCAGGCCGACCTTGGTGTCGCCGATCTCGCTGTCCTGGATTTCGTTGCGGGGCACGAGAGCCGCGACCGAATCGATGACGATGATGTCCACGGCGTTGGATTTGAGCAGCATCTCGGCAATGCGAAGGCCTTCTTCCCCGTAGCTGGGCTGGCTCACGAGGAGCGCTTCGAGGTCGACGCCGATGCGTTTGGCCCAGCTGGGATCGAGGGCGTGTTCGGCATCGATGAAGGCGGCGACGCCGCCGGCCTTCTGAGCCTGGGCGATGCAGTGAAGCGCGATCGTGGTCTTGCCGCTGGCTTCCGCCCCGTAGATTTCGACGACCCGGCCGCGCGGTAAGCCCCGCCCTCCAAGGGCAATATCAAGGCTCAACGAGCCGGTCGAAATGCCTTCCACATCTTGGGCCGTCATGTCGCCGAGGGACATGATCGAACCTTTGCCGAACTCCTTTTCGATGGCCGCGAGGGCCGTCTTGAGTTCCTTGTTGTCCTTCGTTTCCTTGTCTTTGTCCTTCGCCATGCTCTGCTCCTGACAGTCCGGTGATGGGGTGGAGTTTACCCAGAGGGAGGCTTTCCGGCGAATGTCAGATGGAAAGAAAAGGCCCACCCGCGCGAACGGGTGGGCCGGAGTTGCTTCAGCCTTTCGGCGTCAGTCCGCCGTGTAGACCGCGTTGTCCGGCGAGACGAACCCGAGGCGGTTCGCACGGCGAGCCGTCGTGAACGCTCCCGAGGCGTACCCTGGATCGGGCACGCTATCTTCAAAGGCGACGTTCTCGACGTGCCCATCCAGGTAGGCCACCACGGCAATTCCCGAGGTGTGCCGGAAGGCCGTGAAGTTGAACCCGTAGAAGCCGTACGGTTGATCCGCGACTTGATACTGCCCCGACTTACTGCCCGGCCCGCGAAGGGCCGTGCTCTCCTGGAGCGTGCTATCCGGATTCAAGTAAACCGCGTCGCAGAAGGCCAGCGTTCGCGACGTGGACGGAATCGACGCGAAGCGTTTGTCGGCGAGGTCCGCGTTGTACGCGTACCCGCCGGTGACGCCGCCGTACACGAGCTTTACCGGCGGCGTAAACATCACCGGGCACTTCGTGACGCTGCTGTTCGCTTCGTAGAACGGGCTGATCGTGCCGTAGCGAACGTCGACGGACGCAACGTAGGTCGGGGGGGGGCTGGTGACGAGACCGAACCAGTACTGCGTGGGATAGGGCGGGCTCCACGAGGCCGCGGTGTAGATCGCGGCGGGCGGCAGCTTCTGGTTCGCGGATTCGTAGTTGTGTAAGGCGAGGTCGAGTTGCTTCAAGTTGTTCGCACACTTGATGCGGTTCGCGGCATCGCGAACCTTCTGGACGGCGGGGAGCAGCAGGCCGATGAGGACCGCGATGATCGCGATCACGACCAGAAGCTCGATTAACGTGAAGGCGGGACGGGAAACGCGAAGGCGCACGGGAATCTCCTGCCGGGTCGGGCAGTGGGCCGGTGCCCCAAGCCCCACGTGCGCGGCCGGTGCGCAGGCCCATTGCCCGCGCGAATTCCCGTGCCAACGAACGCTCGGTGCCGGAGCATTACGGCGACTAACGCGACAGGCAGGTCTTCTGGCTCACGGTCGTTCCTCGGCTCGCCTTCCCGCGTCTCCGCAGTGGCGTTGAACCGAGACTTCTGACCGATTACAGCGGCGGCCCCGCGCCGGATTCGCACCGGCTTCCCTGTTCGTCTCTACCGCACGAATGCGGCGTCGAGAACCTGTCGAGTGAATGAGGTATACGAGTGCGGAGAAGTGCGGGCAAGGTTGCGAAATTCCGAGGACGAATCTCGGCTCTGTTTGTGAACCGTGAGGGTCGCGGGAGCGGTGTCACTTTGAAGAAACCTCCCAACCCTGGGGGGTTACCTCAATCCGTCAATCCGTCAAAGACCACCCGGCCCCTGACGGGGCTCGGCTCGCCGGTTCCCTCAACCGTCGACTCACGTCGCCGGTTCGCCAAAAGCCCATCGTTTAGCCGCGACGCGGAGTCCTCGGAGCGGAGCGCGACATCGTCGGTGCCGTCGCCCAGCTGGGCCGTGCGGTCGCAGGCGGCCATGGCTTCGGCCACTTCGTGCGCCACCACGCGGCGGCCTTCGTGGGCGGCGTGGATGACCT
>JAYTGN010000292.1:0-24667 GCA_043733485.1 Gemmataceae bacterium | reverse complement strand
TCTCAATTGAGCATGACGAGGTAGCTCGTCAAGTTGTCATGAATCTCACGATTTCCAGGCCTTTTGCACGCTCCCGAAGATGTTTAATGCGTCGGGGCGTTGCCCTGGGCTAAGGAATCCCAGGCTTTCAGCCTGAAGATCGAACAGCCTCGATTTATTCCGGTTGCCTGAACTCCAAGAATCGTTGGTACACCCACGCATTAGCAATCGTGGCCCGCGGCCCGAGCGATCGCTGGAGATCCAACGGCCTCGGGCACCACTACTCTTTCTCGAAGGCTCCTTCGTAAAGCATCGTCGAGAAAACGGGCTTGCCGTCCATGCCTTTGCCTTCGTACTTGGGGACGGCGAGGATCAACCGCTTGCCATCGATGATCCGGAGTTCGACGTTCTTGACTACGTGCGTTCCCGGTGCGAAGTTCTGTCGCGGCTGGTAGGCAATGTAACAGGTCGAGACCTTGATTGCGTTCCCCTTGCGTTGGCCCACGAGTACGAACTTTTCCAGGGTGTCGTCGGAGATGAGGGTGACCTCCACCTGACCATCTTTTTCGCCGATCCGCACTCGCATCTTCGAACCGGGACACTTCCAGTTTCCGGCGATGGAAGTGGGAGCGACTCCCGATGGAAGGAAGACGTTGCCGATGTAGATGTCGCGGTCGGCGTGGTCGGACCAGACGATGCTGCCGGTGCGGAACTCGATGAGGTTCATGGTCAGGTGGTAGCTGCCGTTGGTCTGCGGCGGGCCGACGTCCGCGAGCAACATGTGCGATGCCTGATCGAAGCCATCGCGGAACGCGACCTGGGCATCGGGGCGGGAACCCGTCCAACGCTCGCCCTTGGGATCGAGCTTCAAGTAAATATCCCGGGCGCGAACCGAACGGTCGGGGATGGGAATTCCCGCCTCGGTCAGCTTCTTGCGCAGGTCGTCCTTGAGCGAACCCGCGGCCTTTTGGAGCCGTTCGACCTGATCCTTGCTTTCGTCGATGGCGCGCATCTGCTCGTCGATGATCTTCAAGGCTTGCGCGTTCCTCAAGTTGGCGTCGCGCTCGCGGCGCACCTCCGACGCGTGATTGCTCAGCAACAGTGCCAGCGCCGGCAACAGCCCTTGCGCCTCGACGTTCATGCGGGACGGTTCCGTGGGATTCATCAGCGTTCGCAGCTTCTCATGGCGGAGCGATGTGAGTTCGCTGGTGAGGTCCCGTACGAGCTTGCTCTGAGCCTCCTGGCGAATGTAGATGTCGTCCACGTAGATGTACGGGCGGACTTGCCAGGAACTTTGGCTCTCCACGCCGGCCCTCGCCTGCATTTCGGCGAGCCCGCGCAGGAGGAAGAAATCCAGGGTGTCGGCCGATCGCTTCAGTTCGCTTTCCGTCAGCACGCGGTAATTGTCCACGCTCGATTTGTCGAGCGTCTCGGACAGGTACGGCAGCGCGTCCGCGGCAGCAGCCTGATCGCGGCGCGGGAGCAGATTCACAAACGTGAACTTCCCCTCTTCCGAGCCGAGCAAGTGGCCAAATCGCTTTTCCTTGGAGACGCGTTCGGTGAATCCGACGTAGGGTAACTTCACGGGCAGAATCGGTCGGAAGCGCGCCTTGCGTTCGAGTTCGCGCGCCTCCTCCTCTCGAATGAGTTTCCCAGCCACGACACCCTCGTAAATTCGGCGGGCCAACTCCGGATCGGTGATGATGGGAATCTTCGATTCCCAAGACTTCATCAGTGCCGGCATCAGTTCCCCGTCGCCCGCTTTGTTCAGCAGGGTGTACTCCGCAGCCTTCGATTCGCGATTGCGTTTGAGTGCCACCGCCCGACTGCCGGGGTTCACGAGAATCAGATCGGCTGCTTGCCAGGCTCGTTCTTTCTGCTGGACGAGGTTGCGGTTGCTGTCGTCGATGTTCGCTTGGGCGAGGCGTCGCGCGTCGGCCTTCTTTCGTTCCTCGTCCCGTGCCGGTGCCTCCGCGTCCCACTTGGATTTTTTCTCGAGATCTTCGGAGGCTTGCGCCATCTGGCGCTCGCGTTCTTCCGCCCGGTTCATCGACCGCTTCACGAAGCCTTCGGTTGGGCCGAGTGACTCCGCCGCGACGATTCCCACACAGGGAACGAAGCAGCCGAGGCCGAGTGCCAAGGCCACGCCCGACCAGCGCTTGGCCGGTGCGAGCCAGGGTGGCGCGAGAACGACCGGTGCCTCATCGGCATCTTCAGCCGGAGGGATCGGTTCGAAGGCTTTCAAGAAGTGCCGTCCCGCCAGGAGCCCGCCGAGCGTGAGGGCACCCAGAATGAGGAAGCCTACCAACCCGCCGAAACCGATCTCGGGCTTGAGCGCGCTCAGCCCGACCGCAACTCCGAGGCCCAGGATCGCGCCGACGACGACGAATGCGATTCGAGCCATCCCGCCAGTTCGAATCGGTCGAGGAGCAGGTTCGGGTTCCGGGGCCATCGCCGGGCGCGATGGCAGAGGTGCCGATTCCGCCGCGAGTGCGTTCACGAACTGGCACTTGCGACACTGGAACGATGTCTCGGAAGCCGAGCACGCCGCATACGCGGAGCACTGCTGGCATTGAACGCGGCGGTAGTCTTGGGGCATGGCGGCACCGGGATCGAGGAACCGTGAACTTAATCGAACGCGGCTCGGACTGCAAAGTAAATCGGAAGCGTGCGACACAAAAAAAGCCCACCCGACGGATCGGGTGGGCTTCAACTCGACGGGAAACGTTACTTGATGAACAGCATTTCGCGGTAGGTCGGCAGCGGCCAGAGGTCGTCGGCCACGATCGATTCGAGCTTGTCGCCGAGCGCGCGAAGCTCTTCCATCTTCGGACACACGCTTTCCTTGATGTACTTGGCGTGGGCGAACAAGTCGCCTTCCGGATGGTGGTGGGTCGCGGTGCAGAGGGCCGAGAAGGCACCCTGGAACTTGGTGAGCGCGCCGGTCAGATCCTTCAAAACCTCGAGTTGGGCGGCGCAGTCCACGCCCGCGGCCTTCGTGGCGTTCACCGACGTGGCGACTTCAGCCTGATACCGCAACGCCGCCGGCAGGATCATCGTCTTCGCCATCATCACCATCATGTTGGCTTCGATCACCACTTCCTTCACGTACTTCTCGCAGAAGATGAAGTAGCGGCTCTGGAGTTCGCGCTCGCTGAGTACCTTGTACTTGCCGAAGAGTTCGATCGAATCCTTGCGAATGAGTACCGGGAAGGCATCGACCGAGTTCTTGATGTTCGGCAGGCCGCGCTTCTCGGCTTCCTTCTGCCATTCCTCGGAGTACCCATCGCCGTTGAACACGACCTTCTTCGAGACCTTGAGAATCCCGGGAAGTAGGGCCTGAATGGCCTTGTTGAGGTCCTTGCCGCTCTTGATCGAAGCTTCGAGTTCGCCGGCGATGAAGTCGATGGACTCGGCGACGATCGTGTTGAGCACGACGTTCGGCCCGCCGATGGAGAAGAACGAGCCGACGGCGCGGAACTCGAACTTGTTGCCCGTGAAGGCGAACGGGCTGGTGCGGTTGCGGTCGCCCGCATCGCGAGGCAACTTCGGCAGCACGCTCACGCCCACTTCCATGAACCCGCCCGGCTTCGTGCTCTTCAAGTCGGATCGTTCGAGTTGATCGATCACGTCTTGAAGTTGGTCGCCGAGGAAGATGGAAATGATGGCCGGCGGGGCTTCGTTCGCACCGAGGCGGTGGTCGTTGCCCGCGCTGGCGACCGAGACGCGGAGCAGTTCCGGATACTTGGCCACGGCGCGGATCACCGCGACGCAGAAGACCAGGAACTGAGCGTTGTCGTGCGGCGTATCGCCGGGGTTGAGCAGGTTCTCACCCGTATCCGTGGCCATGGACCAATTGTTGTGCTTGCCGCTGCCGTTGATCCCGGCGAAGGGCTTCTCGTGGAGCAGGCAGGCGAGGCCGTACTTCTCGGCGGTTCGCCGCATCACGTCCATCGTGAGTTGGTTGTGGTCGGTGGCGAGGTTCGAGTCTTCGTAGATCGGGGCGATCTCGTACTGGCTCGGAGCCACTTCGTTGTGCCGCGTCTTGACGGGGATGCCGAGCTTGAACATCTCCGCTTCACAATCGGCCATGCAGGCGATCACGCGTTCGGGAATGGTTCCGAAGTACTGATCTTCGAGTTCCTGGCCCTTGGGCGGCTTGGCTCCGAAGAGCGTGCGGCCGCAGTTCAAGAGATCGGGGCGAGCGATGAGGAAGTTCTTATCGATCAGGAAGTATTCCTGCTCGGGGCCGACGGAGGTAAACACCTTCTTGCACTCGGTGTTGCCGAAGAGCTTGAGGATGCGGAGCGCCTGAACCGAGAGGGCTTCCATCGAGCGGAGCAGCGGCGTCTTCTTGTCGAGGGCTTCGCCGGTCCACGAGACGAATACGGTGGGGATGACGAGCGTGGCGCCGTTCGGGTTCTCGCGGATGTAGGCCGGGCTGGTGGGATCCCAGCCGGTGTAGCCGCGAGCTTCGAAGGTGGCGCGGATGCCGCCCGAAGGGAAGCTCGATGCGTCGGGTTCGCCCTTCACGAGTTCCTTGCCGCTGAACTCGGCGACGGCGGAGCCCGTGCCGGTCGGGCTGAGGAAGCTATCGTGCTTTTCGGCCGTGAGGCCGGTCATGGGCTGGAACAAGTGCGTGTAGTGGGTCGCGCCGTGTTCGAGCGCCCAGTCTTTCATCGCGCTGGCCACCGCGTCGGCCACGGCCGGATCCGTGAGTTGCGCACCCTGCTTGATCGTCTTTTGGAGTGCCTTGAAGACGGGCTTCGGCAGCCGGGCCTTCTGCACTTCCTCGTTGAAAACGTTCGCTCCGAAGAGGTCCTTCAAGGGGACGGAGCGGAAGTCGATCTGGTTCAGATCGTACTCGGTGGTGGCGATCGTCTGGATCGCGGTCTGGCGCGCGTTCGACATCGACGGTGGCTCCTCGGGTGCGGTTAGATGATTGCGAACCGAACCAGGGCGCGAAGATGCGTTTGGGCTGGTCGGGGAGAGGTGGAGAAAGTTATAAGGCTGTTCGGAATTGCGGCAAGAACGAAACGCGGGCAAAGCCCGCCCGTGGCAACGGGCGGGCCTGCGGGAGCCTCCCATGCGACGGATCGCGGTGATCAATCAGAAGGGCGGCGTGGGCAAGACCACGACCACCGTGAACCTGGCGGCCGCGCTCGCCGCCGCCGGCAAGCGCGTCTGCGTCATCGACCTCGACCCGCAAGCGCACGCCAGCACGCACCTCGGCATCGAACCGGACGGCACGCTGCCTTCCGTTTACGACGTACTCGTGAGCAACAAGCCGATCGCCTCCGTGCGCAAGCAAGTAGACGAGAACCTGTGGCTCGTTCCTTCGGACATCAACCTCGCGGCGGCCGAAGTCGAACTCGCCGGCATCGTCGGCCGCGAAGTGATTTTAAGGGAGGCGCTGGCGCAGGACGAATCTCGAAACCCGGTTTCTGCTTTGGAAACCGGGTTTCTGGATGCGTCCACAGAAACCCGGTTTCCAAAGCAGAAACCGGGTTTCGAGCCCTTCGATTTCATCCTCACCGATTGCGGGCCGTCGCTCGGCGTCCTCACCCTCAACGCACTCGCCGCGTCCGACGAAGTCTTCATCCCGCTACAGCCGCACTTCCTCGCGCTGCACGGTCTCAGCAAGCTCCTCGAAACCACGGCCCTCGTGAGCCGTCGCATC
The DNA here is from genome assembly GCA_043733485.1 of Gemmataceae bacterium. Taxonomy (GTDB): domain Bacteria; phylum Planctomycetota; class Planctomycetia; order Gemmatales; family Gemmataceae; genus Urbifossiella. The sequence continues at coordinate 19,008 of JAYTGN010000292.1, read as the reverse complement.
AACCCCATCCTCAAGGTCAGCGGAGTCGTCTTCTGCCTCTACGACTCGGGCACCAAACTCGCGCAAGAAGTGGTCGCGGACTTGAAGGGCTTCCTGGAGAAGAGCCGGGGGACGAACACGCCGTGGGCCGCGGCTCGCGTCTTCGACACGAAGATTCGGCGGAACGTGAAGTTGGCCGAGTGCCCGAGCTTCGGCAAGTCGATCTTCGGCTACGCTCCAAAGAGCCCCGGTGCCGCGGACTACGCTGCCCTCGCCGCCGAGGTACTCGGCGAAACGAGCACAATCATCGGGCCGATGAAAGTGAAGGTGACCGAGGCCACCCAACGGCAGACGACCATGGAGAAAGTGGGCGTTTGAAACTTTTCGCTGCACGCGCACGCCCCTCGCGCGACATGATAAGGGCATGATCCACCTCGCCACCTCCCTGGCTCGGCACTTGCCGGGGCTGTCCGAAACGCGACCCGATGCGGAACTGCTCGCCGCCTTCCGCTCGGATCGGGATGAAGTCGCGTTCGCGGAACTGGTTCGCCGTCACGGGCCGCTGGTTTGGTCCGCGTGCCGTCGCTTGCTTCCCGATCCGGCCGATGCCGAGGATGCCTTTCAAGCGACGTTCCTGGTTCTGGTTCGCCGTGCCCATCGTCTCGCGGGCCACCCCACGCTCGGCCCGTGGCTCTATCAAGTGGCGGTGTGGACCTCGCGGAACATGCGGCGTCGCAACGCGCGAATCCTGTCGCGGCGACTGCCGCGGATGCCGGATGTGGCCGATCCTTCGCCGGGGCCGCAAGCCTTCGACCTTCGCGCCGATCTGGATGAAGCGCTGCTCGCGCTTCCCGAGAAGTACCGCTCCGCTCTGGTGCTGTGCCATCTGCAAGGCTGGTCGCGGCGCGAAGCCGCGGCCCGCCTCGGCTGCCCGGAAGGAACGCTCTCCTCGCTTCTCGCCCGTGGCCTCGATCGACTGCGCGTGAAGTTGAAGGGGCTCGATCCCACCCAGGCGCTGGCCATCGGGGTCGGCTCGGTTCCACTCGTGCTGGCGAGTGCCACCGTCAAGGCCGCGACCGGCTTCCACTTGGCTGCGGCGTGTGCCGCGACTTCCACCGCAACTCTACTCGCAGAAGGAGTGCTTCGCATGTTCTGGATCAAGAAGGCGACGGCGGCTTCGTTCGCGCTGATCGCGGTGTTCGGCTTCGGCATGGGCATTGGTGTGAGCGTACACCAGATGCCCGGTGCCGCGGCGGGCGAGGGACCAGAGGTGGTGGCAGGCGGACCGGGAGCAGAAGCCTCAGTCGTGGATGACCTATTTCAGAGGAAGCTCGAACTTCTGAAGAGGAAGCTTGCTGCGGCTAAGTCGCTAGAGGCCTCTGCCGCGGAAGGTGTAAAGATGAGCAAGCGAAAAGTGGAGGCGACCCAGAAAGCGTCTGAGAACGGAACGGGGTCGAGTGCGGATCTCCTTCAGGATCGGATCACTCTCACTCGTTTCGAGGAGAATCTCGCACAAGCACAACAGGCGATCGTACAGATTGAGATCGAGATTGCGGAACTCCTGGCGACGCGGAAGCCCGCCGATGAATCGACGCAGAAATCGCTAGCCAAGCTGCAGCGGCAAGTCGCATATGCTCGAGCCGCTGAAAAATCCGCTCGGGAAGCACTGAGACTGAGCAAGGATGATCCGAACGTTTTGCCACGAGTGAAAGAAGAGGTGGCAAATGCAAGCCAGCACCTGGTAAAGGTCGAGGCCGACCTTGCCGAATTCTTAGTTGCTCAAAAAATCGCCAAGGCCGCCGCCGAAGGAGAAACACTGTTCGCAGACGGACCGGTCGCGGAGAAAACCTCAGCCGAGGACGAGTTGTTTCAGAGGAAGCTCGAACTTCTGAAGAGGAAACTCGCTGCGGCTAAGGAGGTGGAGAAGTCCGCCGTGGAAGGTGTGAGGTTGACCAGGAAAAAGGCCGAGCAATCCAAGGAAGCGTCTGAGAGCGGAACGGGGACGAGTGCGAATCTCCTTCAGGATCGGATCACTCTCACTCGTTTCGAGGAGAATCTCGCCCAAGCACAACTGGCGATCGTACAGATTGAGATCGAGATTGCGGAACTCCTTGCGACGCGGAGGCCCGCCGGAAATCAGTTCGAGGTCATCAAGCTCAAGAATGTGAAGGCCGAGGACGCGGTGACGGTGCTGCACGAACTCTTCAACGGTCCGAAGAAGGACGAGAACCGCGTTCGCATCGTCGCCGAGAAGACCAGCAATTCGCTCATTATCGTCAAGGCTTCCCCCGCAGACTTGCTCACGATCCGGAAGCTCTTGGAGAACATGATCGACGCCGACAAGCCCGACGACAAGAATCTGCGGCGGAAAATTGACGAGAACGAGAAGCTGATCCAGGAACTCAAGTCTCAGCAAGAGATGCTGCGGGCCAAGGAACTGCAGTTGCTCGCCGACCTGCTGCGGCTCGGGAAATCGTCGGACCTCTTGCTGCGGCCGAACACGCCCCCCGAAAAGCCTCTTCCCGACAGCATCCGAGGTACGGTCACGGCTTACAAGGACGGCTACGTCTCGCTCAGCATCGGCATCGACGCGGGCCTGACGCCGGGTGCCACGTTGGACATCTGGCGCGAGGAAGGCATGCAATGGCTCGGCAGCGTGGTTGTAGAGCGCGTCTATCCGAAGGAAGCCGTGGCGACGTTCAAGCCGGCCGATAGCCGACGAGCCATCTCCAAGCTGATCGCCAAAGAACTTCCCGTCAAGGGCGACATCGTGGGCAAGCTCGGCGACAGGCTCAAACTGAAGGCGTCCGACATCGCCGCCAAGGGCTACCTCGATTTAGTTCTCGCGAAACCCGGCGACACCTGGGCGTTCTCCATCCGCGAGGTGGGTCCGGAAAACAAGGTGGCGGGCACGGTCCACTTCGAGAACTTCGAGGTGCTGAAACGGTTTTTGGCCCGTATCGGTGCCGAGGTCGGCGGGCCGAAAACCGTGTACATCACTGGCCCTGCCGATGCGAAGAACGAGTCGATCCAGGCAATCCTGGATGCGTGCAAGGCGGCGGGGTTGCACGTTCTGGCTCAGCGATACGTATCGCAACCGAGCCAGAAGAAGTGAGCGGCCGGGACGGCCGCGCTCCCAGGGAGAAGCGGGACGGCCGCACTCCCAGGTGATACTACTGTGAGGGCAGCACCCCCGCGACTCCCACCGAGTGATTCGTGCTCGAACCGCGCCGGCATTTCATGAACTGGTTCTGGCCGCCGCCGGCCATCGCGCCGCGACTCTGGCCCGCGGTCGCGGTCGCCTCCGCCTATACGACTGCGGTCTGGCTCATCTGCCGGGAGGTGCATCCCGACCGCCCCGTCTGGGCCGAACAAGTCGGCGTGCTCAACGCACTCATCATCGGCGTGCTGGTCGGCTTCCGCACCAAGGCCGCCTACGACCGCTGGTGGGAAGGCCGCATTCTGTGGGGCGAACTCACGAACCAGAGCCGCAACCTGTGCATCAAGGCCGAGGCCTATGCGAAGCCGAATGAGGCCGACCGGCGCGAACTCGCGCGGCTCGTGGCCGCGTTCCCGTGGGCGCTCATGAAACACCTCCGCGGAATGATCGCGCTTCGAGAGGTACCCGGCTTCGAGAAGGATCCCGCGAATCCGAGCCACGTGCCGGCCAACCTCGCGGAACGCATCATCCGGCTGGTCGCGTCGTGGCGAACGGCGGGTTCACTCGACGGCCACTGCCATCAGATGCTCGACCTTCACACCTCGGCCTTCATGAACGTGTGCGGTGCTTGTGAACGCATCCGGGGCACGCCGCTGCCGGGTTCGTTTCTCTCCTTGCTTCGGCACGGTCTGATCCTGAGCTTCGCGGTCGCGCCGTGGCACCTCGCGATCCTGCTCGATGGTTGGTCGATCCTGGTGCAGGCGATCCTCGTGTACTTCTTGTTCGGCGTGGAACTCACGGCGGAAGAAGTGGAGCAACCGTTCGCCTTCGACCCGGACGATCTGCCGCTCGAACGCTACTGCGAGACGATTCGCAGGAATGCCGATGAGATTCTGGAGGTGAATTAAGCGGGAGTTTCGACGGGAAGTTGGAAGAGTTCGGCGACGGAGACCGTGAATTGCGGCAGCACCGGCTCGGCAGTCAACGCGTCCGAGCGACCGAACAAGTGGACTGTTCCATCGGCTCGATAGGCAAGAATCGTTTCTTGAACTGGATCGATCACCCAGACTAGCTTCGCTCCCGCCTCCAGCCATTCGATTCGCTTCTCGTTCACCTCGTAAGCCAGATCCTTCGGCGACACGACTTCCACGACGAGGTCCGGAACGAACGTGCAGTGGCCTTGGCGCTTGGCTTGAACTTCGGACGATGCGAGTCGCGCGTACGGGATGAACGAAACGAGTGCCCGCCTCACTTTCCGCGTATCGTTTGGGAAACATCGGAACGACAACCCGGCTCCAAAAACCCAGCCGAGGTTCCTCCGTTCCACATACTCCTTAAGTCGCGCCATTACCAACCCGGCAATGTGTTGCGCGTGGAAGGTCGTGGTGGTCTCTCGGAGTTGTCCATCAATTAGTTCGAAGCCCATCCCTTGATCGGGTAGGAGCAACATTTCGTCTGGGGACATCGCGGACCTCCAATTCAACATCACTTCACCAATTCTAACACAGACCAAAGCGAGGGGTCGTCCGCGAAGGGGAAGTCGCCGTTGACGCTGAGGAACTGGTCGCCGAGTTCGCGATCGCGAACCAGGTAGTAGAAGCCGAGACGCGGGTGTTCCGCGGGGTCGAAGCCGGTCAACACGGCAGCGGGAAGGAATGCCTCGATGCGGTAGCCGGCCTTGGTTCGCACGGTGCGGAAGGGGATGTCGCTCGCGCTGGCGAGCGGAGCGTCCTGCAAGGCGCGGTTGATCTTCATGGGCACGACGGCCGGTTCGTCCTTGTCTTCGCCGCCGCCCGCGGGCAAGAAGTGGAACTGATGGCAGTAGCGGGTGGCGCGGTGGCTGCTGCGGGCGTCGCGGGTGTCGATCCAGAGCATGAGGCCATCGGAAGACCAGGGCCGGGCCGCGTCGCCGGCGGGGGCCTCTTCCTTGCCGGAAACCTGAGCCTGAACGGCGAGGCCGAACTCGTTCCACGCCAGCCGCACATCCGCGAAGTTCGCGGCCCCATCCAGATCGGCAAAATTGTTCAACCGTGCGGCCTCGGGCAAGTCGACCAAATGCTCGGCGTCCTCCGATTGATCCGGCACGCCACCCACGTACGAACACGGATGGCACAAGCGAACGAGGAAGCGGTTCGGAATGATCGGGGTCATGAAGTTGTTTTATGGAGCAGTTGGCTCAACTTCGCGAGCCCGAGCCTCCGCATGGTCTCGACGTTGCGTTCGGGGATGCCGTGCAGCACGGCGGGGTCGTCGGCAACCTCGGAGATGCTGTCTTCGCGGAGGAGGTGGAGCATGGGAAACGGCGAGCGGTTCGTGTAGTTCTCGACCGCGTCCGGAACCGTGCGCGCGAATTGGTACTGAGGATGGAAGGAAGCGATTTGGATGATGCCGATCAGTTCGAGGTCTTGAATGAGCAAGTCGGCGCTGCCCAGAAAATCGTTGTAGTCGTGGAACTCATTCAGGACGTTGGGATGAATCAAGATCGTCGTTTCGACAGTGGAACGCGATGCGGCAGCGAGGTGGAGCAGTTCCCGCCTGAGGGGAACGAGCAACTCGCCTTCATCGGAGGTTTCGGTCACCGCGTAGCGGATCAGAGCGCCATCGAAGACGCGCCGAGCGAATGGGCAGAGGTTCAAGCCGATCACGACGTTCGCGATCCACTGCTTCGTTTGCTCGATGACGAATTCCAGGTCCATGCGAGTCAGGGTAAAGCTCAGCTCCAGGTTGGAAAGGGAATTCGCGATTTTTTCTTGCTCCGAATCGGAACTTCAGCGAAACTTCACTCACTCGCCGGGGTTCATTAAGGTTAAGGATCGATTCGGATTCTCTGCTCCCCCCGCCTTCTTCCCCGATGCTCAACCCATCGGGCTCGCCAGGAACCGGAACTTGCCACTCCGGACGCCGCCATGCCAAGCCGCTATTTTTACGCACTGGCATTTTGCGCCTTGCTCCCCGCCGCGAGTCGCGCCGATGTGAATCTGCCGACCGGCGGAACCGTCAAACGCGTCGATTTTGAACGCCACATCATGGGGCTGCTCTCGAAAGTGGGCTGCAACTCCGGGAGTTGTCATGGCTCGTTCCAGGGCAAGAACGGCTTCCGACTTTCGCTCTTCGGTTACGAACCCTCGATGGATTTCGCGGCACTCACCCGCGACAACCTCGGCCGCCGCGTGAATCGGGTTTATCCCGAAGACAGCCTTATTCTCACCAAAGCGACCGGGGCCATGGCCCACGATGGGGGCATGCGGTTCGGCAAGGATTCCTGGGTCTACGGCATCTTCCGCGAATGGATCAAAGGCGGAGCGAAGTGGACGCCAGGCAGCGGCAAGCTCGAAAAGCTCGCGATCTCGCCCGCCGACTTCGCCGTGCTCGCTTCGGACAAGCCGGTTCAACTCAAGATTTCCGCCACCTTCGACGACGGCACGACGGAAGACATCACGCCGTTCTGCGACTTCAAAATCAGCGACGATTCCATCGCGGCGGTGTCGCCCTTCGGGGAACTCGTCGCGCGGCAACCCGGCGACGCCGGGCTCACCGTGCTCTATCGCGGAAGTGTGCAAGCCATTCGCGTGCTGGTGCCCGCGCCCGCCAAGAGCGGTGGCTACCCCAAGGTGCCCGAAACGAACGGCATCGACCGCGAAGTCTTCGCCAAGCTCAAGCTGCTGAACATGGTCCCCGCCGATCTCGCTTCGGATGAAGTCTTCCTCCGCCGCATTACAATCGACACCATCGCACAACTTCCCAAGCCGGAAGATGTCCGGGCCTTCCTTGCGGACAACGATCCGAAGAAGCGCGAGAAGCTGATCGACAAATTGCTCGCCCATCCGCTTCATGCCGCGGTCTGGGCCACGAAACTCAGCGACATTACCGGCAACAACACGCAAGCCCTGGAACAGCCGGTGCAATTGCAACCGAAGCGTTCGCAGATGTGGCACGACTGGCTCCGCAAGCGCGTCGCCGACAACGTGCCCTACGATCGGGTGGTTCGCGACATCCTCACGGCGACCAGCATCGACCAGATGACGCCCGAAGAATGGCTCGCCTTCGTGAAAAAGGTCGACTCGCAGGCCGAGAAAGGCTTCACCACCGATTACTCCGAGAAGAAGACGCTCGATCTGTTCTGGCGGCGGCAGCAGGCCGTGCCCATCGAGCAGTGGGGCGAAAAGGTCGCGGCCGCGTTCCTCGGAGTGCGGCTCGAATGCGCTCAGTGCCACAAGCATCCGACCGACCGCTGGACGCAGGACGATTATTGGGCCTTCGCGAACATCTTCGCGCCGGTCTCATTCGCCAACGCGAATCAGTTCAGCAGCCCGGCCCTCAAGAAGGTCGTGGATGTCGAGAATGCGGCCCGGAAGGAAGCGGTTCCGGCCGGCAAGAACGCCAACCAAATCTCGCTGGTTCGCGAACTGTTCATCGGGGCCAACGGCGGTAAAGGGCGACCCAATCCCGCGAACAACAAGCTCTCGCCTCCACGGGCTCTGGCCGGTCCCGAGATCGCCGTGAAAGCGGGCGAGGACCCCCGCGTGAAACTCGCCGCGTGGATCACGGGTGACACGAATCCGTTCTTCGCCAAGAGCTTCGTGAACCGCGCCTGGGCTCACTACTTCGGCGTCGGGCTCGTGAATCCCGTCGACGACTTCTCGCTCGCCAACCCGCCGACCAACGCTCGGCTCTTGAACGCCCTGGCCGAAGAGTTCGTCTCCTCCGGCTTCGACATCCGCAAGCTCGAACGCTCGATCCTGCTCAGCCGCACTTACCAGCTGAGCTACGAGACCAACGACACGAACAAGTTCGACAAGAACAACTTCTCGCACGCTTTCATCCGCCCGCTGATGGCCGAGCAAGTGGTGGACGTGTTGAACGCGGCGCTCGGCGTTGACGAGACCTTCAAGACGACCGAACTCACCGCGCCGGACGGGACGAAGATGGTCGAGATCGGTTCGAGTCGGTTGCAGAACGCGAACCTGGCTTACGTACTCCGCATTTTCGGTCGGCCGCCGCGAACCACGGCCTGCGACTGCGAGCGCGCCGCGGAACCCGCCCTGCCCCAGACGCTGTTCCGCATGACCGATCCGGAGATGATGAAGAAATTCTCCGACGCCAAGGGTCGTGCCGCAACCTTGGCCAAGTCGAAGATGACCGACGACGACCTGATCGACGACCTGTTCCTCGCCGCCCTCACGCGCAAGCCCAAGCCCGACGAGAAGGAAGCGGCCGTGAAGCATCTGGCCACCGCGAAGACTCGTACCGATGCGATCACCGACCTACTCTGGGCGCTTGTGAATACCCGAGAGTTCATTCTGAATCACTGATTCCACCTGCCCGCCCACTGCCTTGTGCGGGCTTTACCCTGGAGTTCCTCATGTCCACGCTGCCACGGACTGATTGCGAAGGGTTCCACCGCCGAGATTTCCTCTCGGTCGGTTCCGCCGGAATCCTGGGCCTCACGCTGCCCGGCATCCTCGCCGCCGAGGCGAAGGCCGCCGCCAAAAAGGACGACTCACTCTCCAAGCGCAGAGCGCAGAGCGTGATCCTCGTCTGGCTCGCCGGCGGACCCGCGACCATCGATATGTGGGACAACAAGCCCGACGCCCCCGAGGGCATTCGCGGCGAGTTCAAGTCGATCGCCACGAACGTCGCCGGGATTCAACTCGCCGAGACGCTGCCGAAGATGGCACAAGTCACGGACAAAATCAGTATCGTCCGCTCGCTGTACCACACGATCCCGTCGCACGGCCCGGCGTCCATCTTCATGACGACCGGCAACAAGCCGACGGCTGCGCTGCAGTACCCGGCTCAAGGTTCGGTTGCCGCGAAGCTGCTGCAAACCGAAATCGGCGTGCCGCCGTACGTCACCTTTGGCGACCTCCGCAACGGCAGCGCCGGCCTCGCCGGGTACCTCGGCACCGGCTACAACCCGTTCGTCATCGAAGGGAACGGCGGCGGAGGCAAGGGCGGACCCGCCTCCTTCCGCGTTCGCGGCATCAGCCTCGACGGTAAGTTCACCCTGGACGAACTCGCCAAACGCGATGCCCTGCTCCAGAAGTTCGACAACGGCTTCAAGAGCATCGACAAGAACAGCGAACTCGTGGACGGCCTCGACACCTTCCACAAGCAGGCCCTCGAAATCCTGCGTTCCGACAAGACGAAGAAGGCCTTCGACCTGAACCAGGAGAAGGCCTCGACGCGCGAAGCCTACGGCAACACGTCGCTCGGCCAGGGGGCACTCGCGGCTCGCCGGCTCATCGAAGCGGGCGTTCGCTACGCCACGGTTTCGCTCGGCGGCTGGGACACGCACGCCCAGACGTTCCAGGCCCACAAGACCCGCCTCATGCCGACGCTCGACCAAACGCTCTCCGCCCTCATCGCCGACCTCGAGGAGCGCGGGTTGCTGGAGAGCACGATCGTGATGTGTGCCGGTGAGTTCGGCCGCACGCCGAAGGTGAACAAGAACGTGGGCCGCGATCACTGGGCTCGTTCGATGGCGTGCGTGCTCGCCGGCGGCGGCATCAAACGCGGCTACGTTCACGGCAGTACCGACGCCTCCGGCATGGCACCGGCCACCGAACCGGTCACCCCGGACGATGTCGCCAGCACGATCTTCCAGCAACTCGGCGTCGATCCGCACACCGAAATCCAGACGCCGACCGGCCGCCCGGTGCAACTCTTCCGCGAAGGCAAGGTCATCGAGAAGTTGATTGCGTGAGCCGACGAATTCGCTCGAACCAGCAGCGGCCGGGGCACTTGCCCCGGCCGCTTTCGCGTTCGGCACACCCGATCACCGCGAATCCTCGGACGGACGCACGGCATTCTGCTAGATTGAATGGTTCACACACGCACCTGAGACGCCACCAATGACCGTTGAGAACACGACCGAAGAAAAAGCGACCGAGACCGCGACCGTGAGCGGCTTCTCGAACCTGGGCCTCGATCCGAAGCTCGTCGAATCGCTGACCGCGCTCGGCTACGAAGAACCCACGCCCATTCAGAAGGAAGCGATCCCGCAGTTACTGCAAGGCAAGGATCTGGTCGGCCTCGCCGCGACCGGCACCGGTAAGACGGCGGCCTTCGCACTGCCCCTGATCCAGCGGCTCGCGTCCACCGACGACAAGAAGCAGCCTGCGGCACTCATCCTGGTGCCGACGCGCGAACTCGCCATGCAGGTGGCCGAGGCGGTTCACAAATACGGCAAGCCGTTCAAGACGCTCGTGCTGCCCGTGTATGGAGGCACCGAATTCCGCCAGCAGGCGCGGGCCCTCGATCGCGGCGTCGATGTCGTCGTTGCCACGCCGGGCCGCGCGCTCGATCACCTCCGCCGCGGCACGCTCATCCTCAAGGGCATCTCCGTCGTCGTGCTCGACGAAGCGGACGAAATGCTCGACATGGGCTTCGCCGAAGACATCGAGGCGCTCCTGAACGAGACGCCGAAGGAACGGCAGACGATGCTGTTCTCGGCGACGATGCCGCCGCGAATTGAAGCGATCGCGAGGAAGCACCTGACGAAGCCGGTAAACATTCGGTTGCCGCAGGAGAAGGTCGCGGCGGGTGAAATGCCGCGTGTGAGGCAGGTGGCGTACATCGTGCCGCGCGCCCACAAACTCGCGACTTTGGCCCGAGTTCTCGACGTCGAAGCGCCGACGGCGGCACTCATTTTCTGCCGCACCCGCACCGAAGTGGACGAACTCGCCGAGACGCTCGCCGCTCGCGGCTACCGCCCCGAAGCCCTCCACGGTGGCCTCTCGCAAGAGCAGCGCGACAAGGTGATGCGGCTCTTCCGCGCCGGCACCGCGGACCTGCTCGTCGCCACGGACGTGGCCGCCCGTGGTCTCGATGTCGAACACCTTTCGCACGTCGTGAACTACCACATGCCGGCGGAAACGGAAGCGTACGTACACCGCATCGGCCGAGTGGGCCGGGCCGGCCGCGAAGGCACCGCCATCACGCTCGCCGAGCCCAAGGAACACCGCCTTCTCAAGAACATCGAGCGGGCCACGGGAAAGAAAATCGAAGTCGGCCGCGTGCCCACGGTCGCGGACCTCCGCTCTCGGCGGCTCGAACGGACGCGCGAATCGATTCAAGAAGCCATCGAGGCCGGCGAACTCGACCACTTCCGCGTCGTCGTGGAGGCACTCTCTTCGACCTACGACATCATGGACATCGCGCTGGCGGCGACGAAACTGGCTCACCGCTTGGAAACGGGCGAGGACCAGGGCGGCGAGGAAGAGATTCCCGTCACTCCGGTGCGGGACGAACGGGATCGGCCGCGCGACAACGGACCGCCGCGTCCGGGTCCGGGTGGTCGGCGTGGGGGGCCGGCGATGGGCCGTCTGTTCTTCACGGTCGGCCGCATGGATGGCGTGATGCCGCGCGATCTGGTCGGAGCCATCGCACACGAGGCCGGCATCCCCGGCCCGGACATCGGCATGGTGGATATTGCCGAGCGCTTCTCGATTGTGGAAGTGCCGGAAGACGCCGCCGACTACGCGATCGAATCGCTGCAGGGCGTCCGCATTCGCGGCCGCCGCGTGAACGTCCGCCGCGACCGCCGCGATATGTGAACTCACACCTTGAAGCGCTCGATGATGTCCGCCGGTAGGTCGAAGCCGATGCCCGGCGCGAGCGGCAGCTCGATGGTGCCGTCGCGGACCGGGAAGCCCGCGTCCTGCAACTCGCGCCGCAGCGGCGATCCATACACCTCGGCCGGCGCGAACTCGATGAACGGCGTGATCGGCGAATAGGCCGCCAGGTGAACCGTGGCCGCGCCGAGAATTTGCGTGGACCAGTTCCCGGGGCAGACCATCGCGCCGCGCATCCGAGCCAGTTCCACAATCCGCTTCGCCTCGGTCAGCCCGCCGCACGTCGTCACGTATGGCTGCACCACGGAGACGCGGCCGCGGTCCATCATGTCGAGGAACTCCCAGCGCGTCACGCCGTGTTCCCCCATCGCCAGTGGGATCGACGTTCGACTTGCGAGTTCGGCATAAGGCAGTGGCGAATCGACGGGAAAGGGCGTCTCGAAGAAGTAGACGTCGAACTCCTCCAGTTCCCGGCACACGCGGGCGGCGGTGGGCACGTCGTGGAACAGATAGCCGACGTCGATCATGAGCGTGGACTTGGCCCCGAGCGACTTGCGGAAGCGGCGCGCGAGTTCCACGACATCGTGCGGCGAACACATCATCGGTTCGAGCTTGAACGCGCGGTAGCCGAGTTCCGCGAGCTTCTCGGCGCGAGCCACCTGCTGCTTGAACATGGGCTTGCCGCCCCACACGTCCGACACGATCGTGCAGTAGGGCGTGATGTTCACTGCACAGGCAGGAATGCCTGTGCCACCGGAACTCTGTGTTCTGGCCGTCTGGAACGCTCCGCGCTGCACGCCGCCGAGCAGTTCCCAGACCGGCTTGCCGAGTTGCTTTCCGTACAAATCCCAGATCGCGACATCGAGCGCCCCGAGAATGATGACCTCCCAGCCGCGGCGATTCGTGTGCAGGAACGCGTCCCACATCTTCTGCCAGAGTCGTTCCGGATGGGTGAGTTCTTCGCCAATCAATAGCTTTCCGAAGTGCGTCTCGGGTCCGCCGACCGTGGCGAGCACGACGCCCGGTGGCACGCGAAAGACTTCGGACAGGCCGGTGGTGCCGTCGTCCAGATGAATGCGGATGCAGGCGAGCGGTTCGACGCCGCCCTTGTCGGGGTCGATCTCCGGGCCGTCGCCGAGAACGAACGTTTCGAGGCGTGCGATTTTCATGGTGATGGGATACACCTACAGCGCTAATCCAACCGTTGGCACCGTGCCATCGGAGTTAATCGAATTCCTCGTACTCGCAACTGCCGACGCGTCCGTTTCTCGTGCGATTTGCGGGCCTGGCGGTTTCGCTTTTGATGGTACTCCACCTCGCCCACCAGTTGCTCCAATACCTTCCTTGAGACGAATCCGCTCAGCCACTTCGCGGCCACCTGCACGGCGACCACCCGATGCACTTGCGGCACCGGCTTGAACCACCTTGCTGGTTCCGGGTGCCAGGTCGCCGGTCTGGGCTACTTTCACTGTCTTCGTCATGATCCATTCTCCTCAAGAATGTGGTTGTGAACTTGCGATTGCAGTATAACTTTCCGAAACGGTTACTGACAGAATCAAAACGAGCCCAACGGTTGGTGAGATTCCTCCACTGTTTTCACACCGTCGAGCATCAACGGCGACCACGCTGCCCCGTTTTCTCTTCCCGGGGCGAACGTCTTGTCCAGGTTCTTCTTGAAGAATTCGAGCGTTCACTTCGTAGGAGGCTCCATCGTTTGCCAGAACACGACTTCACCGGCTCGATCTCGATTCAGCTTGCCATCTTTTTCCCGTACGTTCGAGCCGGTCGCAAAGAACTCACCCTTGGCGCTGAGCATGTAGGCGACCTGAAAATAGGCGTCTTTCGCCTCCAAAGTTGGAAAAGCGAATCGACGTGTTTGCGGATCGAACTCCAGGATCGCGTTGCAGAAATGATATGGTTTGCCATCGCAGCCCGTGTCGGTACCGTTGTAGGTACTGAGGGAAAAGTAGTAGCGCCCCTTGTGCGGAATCGGCCCGCCGAGGAACCCGAAGAGTTTGCCGAACTGCGGGACATCGAGGAACTTGCACCAGCGTTTTTCTTTGAAGTCAAACGGCACAACCTTGCCCTTCAACGTGTAGGGAAGGAACAGGGTCGTGGCGGCGTCAGTGAATGGCTTGAGGCCATCATCGTCCGATGGAAATGAGTGAAATCCCGTGAACTCGTTCTTTTCCGTGTCCAGCCGAGCGATGCCCAGAGGCCGGTATTGGCCTCCAGCCTCCCAGACGTTGCACCACATCGCTTCGTCCTGCGCTTCGAAGCGACCGAAGGAAGGAAACGGAGCCTTGTACGGCCAGGGGACCGCCTTGCCGGAGTCGGTTTGCGTGTCCCATTTGATGACGCCAGCGCCGCCACGGTCAAAAAGAAAAATGTGCCGACCGTCGATGGCCTCCGAGCCATACCAGACATTCGGTTTGCTCGACGGATAGGCGATCTCCGTGAATTTCTTGGCTGCCCGGTCGTAGATGATGAGCTTGGGATAGGTTTGGCCCACGATGTACACCTTCTTGCCGACGCAGATGCAGGCGCTCGCCGTGGCCGGGAAAGGAATGGGGAAATCTTCGACCCTGCCCGTGCGTGGATCGTATCGGTGAACGACCTTGTGAATGGCCCCAGCCCAAATGAAGCCGTCGTCATCCATACTCATCGCCAGGAGCCGGTAGGACTTGATCGGGGTGGGAACAACGTGCAGATCGAGTTTCGGCTGGGGCTGCTCACCGGCCCCAGTCACAGCGATGGCGGTGAACAAGATGAGGGCAGTTCGTTTCATGAGCTTCCTCCAGTTTCGCCAGTGGAAGGAAAAGGGGGCGGCGACCGAATAACCCGTGATCCAACCTATTACAGTGTAGGAGCTATGGTGAAACTCTCTCGTCGCGAAGCCGCAAGCGGTTTGATCCTACTTCTCGGCGCATCTCTATTTGCCGCGGAACCGCACCGTTCTTTCACGCCCGTGGTTCGGCCCAAGCCGCCCGAGGTTCGCGGCACGGTTCGCACCGATGTGGATCGCTTCATTCTCGCGGCACTCGAAGCGAAGCAACTCGCGCTCAATCCGGAGGCGGATCGCACCACGCTGATTCGCCGCGTCGCGTTCGACCTCACCGGTCTGCCGCCGACCGTCGCCGAGATCGACGCTTTCCTTGCGGACAAGTCCCCGGGCGCCTACGAGAAGATGGTCGATCGCGCGCTGGCGTCGCCTCACTACGGGCAGCGTTGGGGCAAAATTTGGCTCGACGCCGCCGGCTACGCCGACTCCAACGGCTACTTCAACGCCGACAGCGACCGCCCGCTCGCCTGGAAGTACCGCGACTACGTCGTGAAGGCGTTCAACACCGACAAGCCCTACGACCGCTTCGTAAAAGAGCAGATCGCCGGCGACGAACTCGTGGGCTACTCGCCCACCGGCGACGTGACGCCCGAGATGATCGAAGGCCTCACCGCCACGCACTTCATCCGCAACGCCCCGGATGGCACCGGCGAAAGCGACGGCAACCCCGACGAGGTTCGCATCGACCGCTACACCGTCCTCGAAGGCAACGTTCAGAACGTCATGAACTCGCTGCTCGGCATCACGGTGCAGTGTGCCCGCTGCCACGATCACAAGTTCGAGCCGCTCACGCAGGAAGAATACTACGGCCTGCAAGCGATTTTCTTCCCGGTCTACAACCCCGAGAAGTGGACCAAGCCGCAAGACCGCGTCGTGAGCGTGGCCACTCGCGCGGAGGTTCGCCGCAACGAATTGATCGACCGCCAGGTGAAGGCCGCCAATGATGGACTTGCGGCATTCGCCGAAACGCTCCGCGAGCAACTGCGCGAGGAACGCAAGCTCGCCGCCAAGGCCGTGCTCACCGACGACGACCTCGCGAAGCGCTTCCCCGAGTATCTCTCGCTACGAGATTCCGTGAAGCAGACGGTCGCGGCCCGTGAGAAGGATCGGCCTAAACCGGCGGAGAAAATCGCGGCCTACTTTGAAACCGATCCGACCCCGCCGGTGCATCACTTGCTCAAGCGCGGCGTTCACAATCAACCCGGTGCGGAAGTGCAGCCCGGCGCGCCTGCTTCGCTCGGCGGGAAGTTCCAGATAGCGAAGTCCGAGGGCCGCGTGAGTACTGGTCGCCGCACCGCGTTCGCGAACTGGATCGCTTCCGCCGAGAATCCGCTCTTCGCGCGGGTCATGGTCAACCGCGTCTGGCAGCACCACTTCGGCACCGGAATCGTCGCCACTTCCGACAACCTCGGTGCGTCCGGCGCGAAGCCTTCGCACCCCGAATTGCTCGATTATCTCGCGGCCGAGTTCGTGAAGTCCGGATGGAGTGTGAAGGCGCTGCACCGCCTGATGCTCACCTCCGCCGCGTATCGACAAACGAGTGCGCCGCGGGCCGGTCTCGCCGCCATCGACCCGGACAATCGCCTGCTGAGCCACTTTCCGATTCGCCGGCTCGATGCCGAGTCGGTCCGCGATTCGATGCTGGCGATTTCGGGTGAACTCGATCCTCGCGGTAGTGGACCGTATGTGCCGAGTACCCGCACGGCGGAAGGCGTGGTCGAAGTTGCCGAGAAGGCCGACGGTGCTCGCAAGCGTTCGCTTTATTTGCAGCAGCGTCGCACGCAGGTCGTCACCTTCCTGCAACTCTTCGACGCGCCGGCAATCGTCTCCACCTGCGGGAAGCGTTCGCCCTCTACGGTGCCGCTGCAATCGCTGGCGCTGTTGAACTCCGAGTTCGCCCGGCTCCGCGCCACGAGCTTTGCAATGAGAATCGCAAAGGAAGCCGATGTCGCGAAGCGAGTGACCCTGGCCTATCGCATGGTCGCGGGCCGGGAACCGACCGCGGAGGAACGCAAGGCCTGTGAGAAGTTCCTCACCGCGCAGCGAACGGAGTATGCGAAGGAAAAGGATGCTGAAGCTCGAGCCTGGGCAGACCTTTGCCAGATGCTCTTGGCTAGCAATGCGTTCCTCTACGTGGAGTAGCTACCCCTTCATCCACTTTGCCACGTCTCTTGCGTGGTAGGTCAGAATCATGTCCGCGCCGGCTCGACGGATGCTCGTCAGGATTTCCATCGTCACGCGCTTCTCGTCGATCCAGCCGGGCCGGGAAACGATCCTGGCCCGCTGGACAACTTCCTAATCCGGCGGATCTACATCTCCACTATCGGGATTCATCGATTGGAGCTCAGGATTGCTAACCTTCAGTTTTTGGTCATAGCTATCTAACCTCTCATGAAGCCAAATCCGAAAGTTGTCGGAATTACGAGCGATAGATGCCGCAGCGTCCTTGGCATCAGTCCCATACCCGATCGAAAACATGCTGACGAAGAGAGTGATCAAAAGCAGCGTACAGACCAGCTCCAACGTGTAGAACGTCTGAGCGTATATGTTTATGGGTTTTGCATCTCCAACTGGAGAAGTCATTAGTACACTGAAGCTATACAATAATGTCGAATAGATGCTAGGTTCAAGTTTGTCGAACGATCCCGGTTGCGTAGTGACGGCCGAAAAGTACACCGCTGTAAATGTAATTGTAACGATGCTTAGGAGACCGAGGAAGAGAGAAAGAAACAGAATATTTACCATCCACGTGGTGTGGGTTTTTAGTGCGCCTAGCGGAGCAGAAGTAGCGCGAACGACCCACTCCATGGCCGTTTTCTGTGAAGTTGCGTTCTTTGTGGTCTCGGCGGTTGAGCCTGTATTCACAGACGGCGTGAACTTCGTCTGTATAGTGGTCATAATACTGGCTATAAACGTAAACGGGCCTAACGGGTTGAGAGCCCATCGCAGTCCCGATAAAATTATCACGAAGAGCAGTACTACGCACGAAATTGCAAGTATAACCGCGACTGTCTCATTGTTTGCCAAAATTAAACCTACAGCGCTATTCCAGCCGTTGGCACCGTGCCATCTGGGTTAATCGGATGCCTCGTTCCCGCAACTGCCGACGCGTTCGTTTCTCGTGCGATTTGCGGGCCTGGCGGTTTCGCTTTTGATGGTACTCCACCTCGCCCACCAGTTGCTCCAATACCTTCTTTGAGACGCATCCGCTCAGCCACTTCGCGGCCACCTGCGCGGCGACCACCCGATGCACTTGCGGCACCGTCCACTCCGGGTTTTTCCCCCCGACGAGCCTCCACCGCCCGCATCGCAAATAGATAACTCACCAGCGTCAGGTACAAATGACGCATCAAACCCGTGTACGTTCGCCCTTCGTAATGATCCAGACCCAGTTCCGATTTCTGGTCCTGAAAACAGCGCTCGACCCGGTGCCGCGTCAGGGCCACCCGCAACAGCGTCGCCGTCGGCGTTCCCTCCGGAGCGTTCGACCGGAAATACTTCACGTCCGCACCCTGCAACACGTGCCGGGCCACCAACAGATGCTCGGCCGCGCCGGGCAAACCGTCGTCCGACGTGGGATGAAAACGAACGTGCTTGACCTCCCAAACGCTCGGTCCCTTCTGGCGATCGTCGAGTCGATACGGCGTCCACGGCACATCGCGCAACTGCGGATGACGTTCGAGCAATTCGTCCGCGCGTTGGGCGTGCGGTTGGCCGCTGACCAGCCGCCGCTTCGTCCGCGGTCGGCCTCGGCGGTTCGTGCGGTAGGGCCGCTCCGTCACCCGCGGTCGCACCAACCACCCGCACACGCTCTTGGGAACCTCGGCCACCCAGTGTTGCCCTCGCGAGGTCAGTTCCTGCAAAAACTCGGGCTTGCTGCCGTAACCTTCGTCGAACGTCAGCCAGTCGAACCGCACCCCGTTGGCCACCGCCCGATCGTATTGTTCCAACGCGATCCGCCACTTGGGCCGATACACGATCGACTCCGGGATGCCGGCCGCGGCGCAGCGGGCGCGGTCGTGGTCCCAACTCTCGGGCAAGAACAGATCGCCGTCGAGCAGGCATTGGAAGTCCCCGCGCGCGATTCCCAGATGCACCGTGACGACGCAGTTGTCGACCTTGCCCAACGTGCCGCACCACTGCCGCTGCACGCCCGGGGTTTTCGTTCCCTTCTTGACGAACGACGTCTCGTCGAGCAACCCCACCGAGCCCGAACCGCCATGCTCGACCGCGACGATCTGCTGCAGCCGGTCGAGCATCCGTTCGTGGTCCCACAACAGATGACTGAGGAACTCCTGGAGCGTGCGGGTGGCCACGCCGGAGGCCAAGGCGATCGGTTCGACGCTCTTGCGGTCGAGGTTCGACAGTTGGCCGCGAATGTAGACCGGGAGGTGTTCCCGGCAACGATGATCGCAGAAGCAATCCGCGAATCGGCCCAGGAACCGCGTGAA
>JAYTGN010000291.1:0-10451 GCA_043733485.1 Gemmataceae bacterium | reverse complement strand
CCGATATGGGAACGAGCGCCCGACGACGGGCCGTGATTACTGGGATGGGCTTCGTGACGCCGATCGGATCGACTCCGGCCGCGTTCTGGGAATCGCTACGTTCCGGCGTCACCGGCATTCGCAAGATTCAGTCCTTCGACGCCTCGCCGCTTCCCTGCCACATCGCCGGTGAGATTCCGGAATTCGTCGCCAAGTCGGTCATTGAGAAGAGCTACCGGAAGGCGCTGAACTCGATGGCCCGGCCCGTTCAACTCGGCGTGGTGGCCTCGCAATTTGCCATGCAGAACATGGGCCTCGTCAAAGGCTCGATTCCGCCGGAACGGTTCGGCGTCGAGTTCGCCTCGGTGATGGGTGCGACGGAGTTGAACGACCTCGCGCGCATGAGCAAGGCCTGTACCAGCGGTTCCCGGCAGCCCGTGGACATGGCTGCTTACGGCCGCGACGCGGTGCCCGAGATGCCGCCGATGTGGATGCTGAAGTACCTGCCCAACATGCCGGCCTGCCACGTGACGATTCTCTACGACGCTCAGGGGCCGAGCAACACGCTCATCTCGAACGATTCGGCCGGGGTCGAGGCCGTCGGCGAGGCGCTGCGAATTCTTCGTCGCGGAGCCGCCGACTTCATGCTCGTCGGCGGTTGCGAATCCAAGGTCAACCCGCTGAGCCTGTCGCGGTTCAATTCGTTCGCCCCGCTCACGCACGACAACGAGCACCCCACCACGGCGGTTCGGCCCTTCGATCGCGATGCCACGGGAACGTGCCTGGGGGAAGGTGCGGCGGCGTTCGGATTCGAAGACCTGGAGCACGCCCAAAAACGCGGTGCAACCATCCTCGGTGAAGTGGTGGGTTACGCCTCGGGCATGGATCGCGGGCACAAGGGACCGGGGCTCAGCCGCATCATTCGCAATGCCTTGAACGATGCGGGGATCGAGCCCTCGGACGTGGATCACGTGAACGCCCACGGCCTCGGCGCGAAAGCGATGGACGCCTTTGAAGCCCGTGCCATCGCCGGCGTCTTCGGCCGCGAAACGTCGGTCTTCGCCCCGCTGAACCGCTTCGGCAACATGGGCGGTGCGTCTGGTATTGTAGAACTGCTGTGCAGCGTACTCGCGCTTCATCACGGCGAACTGCCCGGCACGTTGAACCACGACAATCCATCGCCGGAGTGCCCGATTTCGGTTCACACCCGAAGCCCGCGCAAGGTGACGAAGCCTTACGCGGTGAAGCTGTCGTTCACGGACCTGGGTCAGTGTGCCGTGGCCGTGGTGAAGAGGTGGGAGAAGTGAAACCCGGTTTCTGCTTTGGAAACCGGGTTTCTTGAGGCAAAGAAACCCGGTTTCTTGAGGCAAAGAAACCCGGTTTCCAAAGCAGAAACCGGGTTTCAAGTTGTCTCGAAGCCGCAAGCGGCCGGAGATCGAGATGCGTCGACGTGTCGTTATCACGGGAATGGGCGTGATTGCCCCGCTGGGGCATACCCCGGCGGAACTGTACGCCAGCCAGATCGAAGGCCGGACGGCCGTGGGGCCGTTCACGCGCTTCGATGCCCGCACCATGCCCACCACGTTCGCTTCGGAAGTCCAAGGCTTCGAACTCAGTCGCTACCTCAAGCACGACCTCGAACGCTACCTCCACTGCGGCGTGAACACGCAGTTCGCCATCGCGGCCACGAAGGAAGCCCTGGCCGATGCGGGCTTGCTCGATGAAGGAAAGGGCGATCGCTCGCGCTTCGGAGTCTACCTCGGTTCGGGCGAAGGAGCGGAAGACTTCCCCGCGTTGATTAACAGCGTCGGGATCGCAACTCCTGCCGGCGGTTCGGTGGCCGACCCCGCGCGATTCTGCGCCGCGATCCACGACGTGCTCGACCCGCTGCGGGAACCCGAAGTCGAGATGCACACGACGATCGGGCACATGGGCAACATTTTTTCGTTGGACGGCCCGAACATTGCATGTCAGACGGCGTGTGCCGCCAGTTCCCAAGCCATCGGCGAAGCCGTCGAACTCATCCGGGCGGGCGATGCCGACGTGATGGCCGCCGGCGGAGCGCACAGCATGCTCCACCCACTGGGCATTGCCGGGTTCAATCGGCTCACGGCCCTTTCGCAACGCAACGACTCGCCGCGCACCGCGAGCCGGCCCTTCGATCTCACCCGCGATGGCTTCGTGATCGGCGAGGGAGCGGGGATTGTCATACTCGAAGAGCTGGAGCATGCGAAGAAGCGCGGAGCGACCATTTACGGCGAACTGACCGGCTACGGCAGCACGGCGGATGCCTACCGCATGACCGACCCACATCCCCAGGGAAAAGGGGCGATTCGCTGTATGGCCGAGGCCTTGAAGGATGCCGGATTGCGGCCGGCGGACGTCGGTTACATCAATGCCCACGGCACCAGCACGCAGGCCAACGATTCTGCGGAAACGGCAGCGATCAAAGCCGTTTTCGGGGCGCAGGCCTATAATATTCCCGTGTCGAGCAGCAAGAGTATGCTCGGGCACCTGATTGCGGCGGCCGGAGTGGCCGAACTCGTGATCTGTGCGATGGCGATGCGAAAGGGCGTACTGCCTCCCACCATCAACTACGAGACGCCCGATCCCGAGTGCGATCTCGATTACATCCCCAACGTGGCCCGCGAGAAGCGCGTGGATCACATCCTCAGCAACAGCTTCGGATTCGGCGGGCAAAACATCTCGCTGATCCTGAGCCGTTTCCGAGACTGAGCCCCTGGCGGGCTTCGCAATCGTGAGTGAAGGAGCGCCGAAACGAAGCCGCCGAGCGGCATTGTCCCTGGAGGGCGAGCGGTGGTTTATTGGTTCTACATCGGTGCCACGATTCTGCTCATCCCTCCGGTTGCGATTGGGCTGTTCCTCGCTGCGCTCTACCTCTACCTCCGCTGGCGGTACCTCGGGCACCTCGTCCGCGTCTTCCAGGAAAAACCGCTCTTCATCATCCCGCGCGGCCAACCGAGCGACGTGGCCGAGCACGTCACGCTCACCTCCGCCGACGGCCTCACCCTTCGCGGCTGCTATTTGAAGGCGACCTGCTCCAGCCGCAAAGGCGTGATCCTGTTCGGACTCGAGTACGGCTCCGACCGCTGGGCCTGCCTGCGCTACTGCGAGAAGCTCGTGTCCTCCGGCTACGACGTGTTCACCTACGAGCCGCGCAACCAAGGCGATAGCGACAAGGATCCCGCCTACGAACCACTCCAGTGGGTCACCGATAAAGACGTGTCGGACATGAAGGCGGCGCTGCGCTATCTCAAGAACCGCCCCGACGCCGACCCCAAGGGCATCGGGCTCTTCGGCATCAGCAAGGGGGGAAGCACCAGCTACCTCGTCGCTTCGCAAGAGAAGTGCATCCGCTGCGTCGCCACCGACGGTGCCTACGCGACCTACACCACCGTCGTCCCGTACATGCAGCGCTGGATCAAGATTTACTCGGACCGGCATCTTCTGCAACGCGTGTTGCCGAGGTGGTTTTACGGGCTGGTCGGGATCACGGGTTTGAATCGCGTCGCTCGCAACCGCGGCGTCACGTACCCGAGCGTGGAGAAGGCCGTCAGCCGCATTCGCCGACCGATCCTGATGATCCACGGTGAAGGCGATACCTACATCAAGCCCGAGATGGCGAAGGCGCTCTTCGCTCGCGCTTCCGGGCCCAAGGAACTCTGGATGGTGCCCAAGGCCAAGCACAATCAAGCAATCACGATCGAAGAAGAAGAGTACCAACGTCGAATCGTGGAGTTCTTCGACAAGAACCTGGCCCCCCAAAGCTAATCGCGAAGCCGCAAGCGGCTAAGATTCCTATATGTCAATCGCACCCACCCCGCTTCCCGTACTTCCGCCGTCGCACGCACACGGCCCCAAAGTCGACTACGAACTCATTCTCGATTGCGTCCACTGCGGATTGTGTACAGCGAGTTGCCCCACGTATGTCGAAACGGGCAACGAGGCCGACTCGCCGCGCGGCCGCATCTACCTCATGCGCCAAGTCATCGACGGCCTCCTGCCGCTTGCTGAAGACGTGAAGCAGCACCTCGACCTTTGTTTGAATTGCCGGGCCTGTGAAACCGCGTGCCCCTCGGGCGTGCAGTACGGCCGCATCATCGAGCCCTTCCGCGAGCACATGGCCGAACTGGAACCCGGTCGCTCCCTAAAAACGCTCAACGCGGTCCAGCGATTCTTGATGTTCAACGTGTTCCCCTATCGGTGGGCGAACCGCCTCTCGCTCGCACCGGCCCGCCTCATGCAGTGGACCGGCCTCGACTGGCTCATGAAGAAGTCCCGCATCGATCGCCTGATTCCGAAGCCGTTTCGGGCCATGAAGGACATGCTCCCGGACCTGAAGCCGCACTACGGCAGCATGCCAGAAATACTCGAACCGGTTGGGAAGAAGCGGGCACGGGTCGCGCTCTTTCTGGGCTGCGTCGCCGACTCGCTTTACCCCGAGACGAACCTGAACACGGCCCGCGTGCTGCAGCAGAACGGCTGCGAAGTCTGGATTCCACGCTCGCAAGGTTGCTGCGGTGCGTTGCACTACCATGCGGCGTGCGAGCCCGAGGCCCGTGCGTTCGCGGCCAAGAACTGCGCCGCCTTCGGTGCCGACGACATGGCCGGCTTCGACAAGGTCGACGCGATCATCAACAACGCGGCGGGTTGCGGGGCCCAGTTGAAGGACTACGCGCACATGATGCACGGCACGCCGCACGAGGGGGCCGCGGCGCGGTTCCAGAGCAAGGTCCGCGACATCAGCGAGTTCCTGATGGAACTCGGCCCCGTGAAGCCGACGCACCCGATCCCCATTCGCGCGACGTACCACGACGCGTGCCACCTTCGCCACGCGCAGCAAATTTACAAGCAGCCGCGTCAGCTACTCGAAATGATCCCCGGCCTCGAACTGGTGCCGTTGCCCGAGAGCGAACTCTGTTGCGGGGCGGCCGGCAGCTACAACCTCACGCAGCCCGAAATGGCCGCCCGCCTCGGCGATCGCAAGGCCGCCAACATCGCCAGCACTGGTGCCAAGGCCGTCTTCATCGGCAACGTCGGCTGCCTCATGCAGATCACCCGCCACCTCAAGCAGAGCGAGCCCGGCCTCTGGTGCGCCCATCCCATCGACGCACTCTGGGCCAGCTACAGCGGCGAAATGCCCAGCGAGTTGAAGTAGCCCGACGCGATTCCCGCGGTTACGATGCGGGAATGGAGGTGAACATGACACTGACCACCGTTACCGTCGAAGATGCTCAGTCGCGCCTGCTGGAATTGCTCGAACGAGTCGCCGCTGGCGAGGTCGTTCTCATCACCCGCGACGGTCTCCCGTTGGCTACATTGACGTCAGAATTGCCGAAGGGCGTACCGATTCTTGGCCGCGGCCACGGTCGGGTGCTGTACATGGCGGACGACTTCGACGCTCCGCTGGAGGACTTCAAGGAGTACATGGAGTGAGAGTACTCATCGATACTCACATCGTGATTTGGGCCTACGAGCGCAATACGCGTCTGAGCCCAACGGCTTCGACGACGCTCGGAGGTGGCTTGCACTCGATATTCGTCAGCACTGCGAGCCTCTGGGAAATCGCCATCAAGTTGAGCTCCGGCAAGTTGAAACTCCTCGACCCGTTCCCGGATTTCGTGCAACTCGCCGCGTTCGATCAAGGCTTCGCGATTCTTCCCGTCGAACCGAGTCACATGGCCGCCGTAGCGGCGATGCCATTCGCAACTAAACACCGCGATCCCTTCGACCGCATGCTTGTGGCTCAAGTCCAGACCGACGGCTACAGGCTGCTCAGCGCCGACACCCAGCTCGATGCTTATGGCATCACCCGACTGTGGTAGTCCTCCAACAGGTTCCCCTCATGATCCGTTCCCTCTCCGTACTCCTCGTTCTCCTCGCCGTTAACATCGCGGCAGCGGCGGATCGCGCTGACATCGTCGTCGCCGACTTCGAAGGCGACGCCTATCCGCAAGGGTGGACCACCACCGGAACCGCCTTCGGCAAAGGACCCGCGAAGGGGGCTCTCCCAGGCCAGATGGTCGTCTCCGGGTTCCAGGGCAAGGGGCTCGCCAACAGCTTCCTCGGCGGCGACGACGCCATCGGCACACTCACCTCCACCGAGTTCAAGCTCGAACGCCAGTACCTCAACTTCCTCATCGGCGGCGGCAAGAACGACGGCAAGACGTGCATTAACCTGCTCGTCGGAGACAAGGTCGTCCGCACCGCGACCGGCCCCAACGACAAAGCCGGCGGCACCGAACACCTCGACTGGCACACCTGGGACCTGACCGACCTCGCCGGCAAAACCGCGACCATCCAGATCGTGGACGAACAGAAGGGTGGCTGGGGGCACATCAACGTCGATCACATCGTGCAGAGCGACAAGAAGAAGCAGGCCGAGCCGTTCACGGCGGAGTTCACCATCGCAAAGCGATACCTGCACCTTCCCGTGAAGACCGGGGCTCCGATGCGGCGGATGAAGTTCACTGTCGGAAAGGAGACTGTCCGCGAGTTCGACATCGAACTGGACACCTCCGCGAAGCCTCAGTTCTGGGCGTTCGCCGAGGTCGAGGCGTTCAAGGGAAAGAAACTGATCGTCGAGGTGATGCTGCCGGCGGACTCGCGTATTCCCGGATTCGGCGAAGCGGACGACGTGCCGGACGCGGAGAAGTTGTACCGCGAGAAGCACCGCCCGCTGTTCCACTTCACGAGCCGCTTCGGCTGGCTCAACGACCCGAACGGCCTCGTCTATCACGACAAGGAATGGCACCTCTTCTATCAGCACAATCCGTTCGGCGTGAACTGGGGCAACATGCATTGGGGCCACGCCGTGAGCCCGGACCTCGTCCGCTGGAAGGAACTCGGCATCGGCCTCTACCCCAAGAAGTACGGCGACATGGCCTTCTCCGGAAGCGCCGTCGTGGACAAGAACAACACCTCCGATTGGGGCACGAAGGACAAGCCGCCGCTCGTGTTGGCCTACACGAGTACGGCCCGCGGCGAGTGCATTGCCTACTCGATCGACAACGGCCGCACCTGGACCGAGTACGACAAGAACCCGGTGTTGAAGCACGCCGGCCGCGACCCCAAACTCGTCTGGTACGAGAAGGGCAAGCACTGGGTCATGGCGGTCTACGACGAGTTCCAGGGGAAGCAGTGGATCGCGTTCCACACCTCGCCGGATTTAAAAACGTGGACCTACGCGAGCCGCATCGAGGGCTTCTTCGAGTGCCCGGATTTATTCGAGATGGTCGCGGAGAAAGAGGCGAAGTGGGTCTTGTACGGAGCCGATGCGAAGTATCTGATCGGCGATTTCAATGGGAAGGAGTTCAAACCTGATTTCAAGGAGAAGAAACAACTCTGGTACGGCAACTTCTACGCGGCGCAGACGTTCGACAATGCGCCGATGTCAAAGCTCGCTAACGGCAAACAGCGCCGCATTCAGATCGGGTGGCCGAACGGTGTCACCTTCCCCGGCATGCCGTTCAATCAACAGATGAGCGTGCCCGTGGAGTTGAAGCTGGAGAACTCGAAGGATGGGCAGCGACTGACGGCGTTGCCGGTGACCGAACTTTACAGCCTCGGCAAGGACGTGACGTCCTCACCCACTTCGATGTACGAAACGAACAGTACGGACTGGAATGGAGTTATCCCGTTGCTGCCTTCGCTCGACTTGAAGGACGGGTTTCGACTCACAGTTGGTGAAGCGTTCGACGTGGCCTGCGAGTTTGATCTTGCGTCGGCGGATGTTGTCGGCTTCAAGTTGCACGGCACATCGCTCACATACGACGTCAAGAAAGGAATCCTCAGCTGCAAGAATATCTCCGCGCCGCTGAAGGTAAATGGAACGATGCTTCGACTGAGGATTCTCGTCGATCGCGGATCGATCGAGGTATTTGCCGATGGTGGACGAGTCGCGATGGCCGTCGCTGCGATCCCAGTTGAGAAGTCTCCCGAATTGGAGATCATCGGCATTGGCGGCAACGTAAAGTTGAAAGACTTCTTAGTCCGACGCATGAAGTCCGCCTGGGAAAAGTAGCTGATCTACTTCGAATCCCACTTGAGGTGCTTCGCCAGGAAGGCGTAGGTGCCCTTCTCGTAGATGCGGTGGCCGCCGGGTTGATATTCAATTTCGGTGCGGTCCGCGATCTTGAGTTTGTTCGCGTACAAATAGCGAATCTTGGCGTACTCGGAACTCACCATTTCGTCGGTTCCGACGCCGTCGTCGTGGCCGCGTTCCACCATGAAGGGCCGCGGCGCGATGAGGTACGCCATCTCGGCATAATTGAACGTGTTACCCAGGTCGAACTCGTACATGTCGTACTCGCGCGTCCACATGTAACTCATCGGGAGTTCGGTGGAAACGTTCTTGCCGATCCACTCGTTGAAGTCCGCCGAGCAGATCGAGAGGCAGTAGCGCTTCTCGATGGCGGGCACGCGCATGGCCGTCTTGCCGCCGTAGCTCAGGCCGTAGAACGCGATCCGCTTCGCATCGACGTTGGGCAGCGTCTCGAGCCAGTCGAGGGTTCGCTGGTGCTGCCTCACGATGAAGCTGAAGAGCGACGCCTTGAGCGGTTGGGCCTTGCGTTGAATCTGGCGGAAGTGCGTCTCGCCGATGTACGGGTTCTGCGGCGCGTAAACGATGTATCCCTTCTCGGCGAGGTGCTTGGAGAACTCCGAGTAGACGGGTTGCTTCTCGGCGTCGATGGTGTGCCGCGGCGTGCCTTCGAGCCCGTGCTGGCAGACGACGACCGGCCGCTTCTCGCCCGGCTTGATGTCCTTCGGCATCAGCAGAATGCCCGACGCGAACACGTCGGGATAGACGTCGAGCATCACTTCGTAGCCGGTCCATTTCGGTTCGTCGTACACGACCCGCGTACGCGGGTTGAGCGGCATCGTCGGCTCGGGGAGTTTGCCGATTGCCTCGGTGTGGAACGCCTCGCGGTAGGCCTCGGTGCTCTTTTCCCACGCGGCGACGGACGAGGAATCGGCCTTCTTCCAGTATTCGCGCCGCACCGCATCGGAATCGCGCCACATCTTCTGGGTGAAGGCGACGAGTTGATCGAACTGCCGCTTCTGACGCGGCGCGGGATCGACTTTCTTCTCCGCACCGTCGGTGACTAGTGCGGGACGCTCGGAATTCACGATCTCCGCTGCGGTGTCTCCGACCAGATCCTTGTAGAAGCGGAAGACCGCGACGCGGTTGAAGCGTTTTTCCCGAGTCGTGAATTCAGCGGGCAAATTGAAGTACTTCATCCAGCGTTCCACTTCGTGGGTGACCTCGCCTTCCGCGGGTTCGCCGAGCTTTCCTGGGGCGGCTCCGCTGCGGCCGGCCTTGCCTGTCACCGGACCCGCCCACGCCGGCCAGAAGGTGGGATCGGTCTTCGTCGCAGCGTAAGGATCGAGTCTCAATTTGCGGCCAGTCGCGGGTTCCTTGACGCCGTCCGGTGGGGCGATCAGCAGCGCCAGCTCGGCGTCGCCGAACTCCTTCACTCGGCCCCAGATGTTGCGGTCGATTGGTTCGTCCGCGATTTTCTCCCGCGAGGCGAAGTACGCCGACACCCCGCACGCCTTGATGCGGTCGTCGAGCGCCGCGGAGTACAGGGCCAGCATGCCGCCGTCTCCGTAGCCGATGACGCCGATGGGAAGCTTGCTTTCCTTCGAGAACCAATCGACGGCGGCGAGAACCTTTTGCACTTCAAGACCGGGCAGCGTGCGCCCCATTTCGTAGGCCATCCGATGGATGAACTCGCGGTGCGGCAGATTGGTCGCGCGGCCGAGTCTGGAATTCGCGGAGAGGTCGTCCTTGCGGTCGATCAGTGTGGGGATGAGCACACGGCACCCTCCGCGTGCCAACGCGAGTGCGAAAATGTCCGGGCCGGCGAATGCGATTTGTTCCGGCGTCTGATCGGCGTGCGGGATCGCCACCACATTCGCGACCGCTGCGCCCTTCGGTTCGATCAACAATCCTTCGGCATCAACTCCCGGCAACACGGACCACCGAACCGCGTGAATCTTACACCCGTCTCGTTCGGCGATCAGCGATGGTTCGCCCGGCCCGGAGATGTATTCCACCTTCGGCGGCACGCGTTGATCCACCACTCCGAGCACCTTCCGCAAGCGTTCGCGATGCGGGGCCGTCGACTTCGCATAGGCTTCCGCCGAAGACCGGTCGATTTTCCAGAGCTTCTCCCGTTCCTTCGGCGAGGCCGCAATCTCGCGGTCGAGGTACGTGTGGATGCCGTCCACCATTTTCTTGTGGAGTTCGCCCTCCTCCGTGAGGGGCTTCGTGTTGGGTAACGGCTCGGCGGCGCGTGTGAACGGAGCGAACCACAGCGTCCCACACAGCAGAGCGAAGTGAATTCTGGTCACGGAGAACTCCGGTGGTGGACCGATTAGCCGCGACGCGCAGTCCACGGAGCGGAGCGCGGCTACTCCCCCGCGCTCCGCTCCGCAGACTGCGCGTC
>JAYTGN010000290.1:0-10466 GCA_043733485.1 Gemmataceae bacterium | reverse complement strand
TGCTTTGGAAACCGGGTTTCTGGAGCCAAAAAACCCGGTTTCCAAAGCAGAAACCGGGTTTTTAGATCTGCCGACGAGCGTCTGGGGCACGTTCCGCGAAGGCACCGTGGATCGCTATCGCCTCGAGGTGAAGGCCGGCGAACGCATCAGTTTCGAGGTCGTGAGCAATCGCCTGGGCAAGAACGCCGACCCGGTTCTCGTCATTCGCGATGCCGCAGGGAAGAGCGTCGCCGAGCGCGACAACGATCCAGGGCTCTACTTCGACCTGCGCTTCGAACATCGATTTGAAGCGGCCGGCACTTACAGCGTCGAGGTACGCGACGCGCGGTTCCGGGCATCGGAGCACAACCACTATGTGTTGCGAATGGGCCGCTTCCCGGCAGGCCGCGTGGCGGTACCGTCGGCCATCGAATCGGGCTTCACCGGCGCAGTGCGTTTGCCGGAAGTGTCGGGCAGCGAGTTCGCCCTGGCCGTGCCCCGAACTCAGCTGGGGCCGTTTTTCGCGAACCTGAAACGCCCCGACGATTTGGGTTCCACGTGGGTGCCGCTCGCGCCGTCGCTCGGTCCCGTGACCGTGGCGGAAGAATTCGACGAGGCGCGTGACAACGCGTTGTCACAGGCCGCGTCCGGCCCCGCAGCATTCGGCTTCATCATGACGCCGGGACTGCGGAACCCCTTCTTGTCGCTCGATCGCCACTTCACATTGGGCCGACTTCAAGCCACACCCGCCATTATTCCCGGCACACTCTGCGGCGTACTGCGAAGGCCCGGCCGCTCGGACGCTTTCAAACTGCGCTTGAACAAAGGCGAACGCATCTTCGTTCGCGGCGAGGCGAAAGCACAAAATTCGCCCGTCGATCTGGAACTCGCGATTGTGGACAAGTCTGGTCGCGAGCAGCGCCGTGCCGGCGAGAACGCCCAGACCCGCGAGGAAGCGAGCTTCGATTTCACCGCACCCAACGCGGGCGATTACGCGCTCGTCGTTCGCGATGCAATTCGCGATGGAAGCGCTGCCCACGCCTATCGCGTAACAGTTCGCAACTCGCCGTTTCCGCCGAGCCTGATGGCCGAGGTTGAAGGGCTCACGATCCCGCTAGGCACCTACCAGCCGATCCCGATTTCCTCGACTCGCAACGGCACGGCAGGGCCGATCAAGCTGCACCTCGTCGGCGGCCCGCCCGGATTGAAACTGACGCCGGACGAGATCGGCGAGAAGGAGACCGCGATCGTATGCCGCCTGGAGGCCACGGGGTCGGTGCCACTCGGCGTTCACACGGTGCAGATCGTCGCGGAATCGGGAGGCGACCGCACGCTAGTTCACACGCGGCCACTCATCGACATGAGGTGGCAGAACGTCGATCTGATTCCGCTCGCTCTGCGCGAGGATCAGGTGCGATTGCCTCCGGGCCTGGCGGATCGGTTCGCGGTGCAGATCGCGCCGCCTTCGCCGTTCACGTTCGAGCTTGCCGAGAAAGACATTTCTCTGCCGAGGTATCAGCAAGTCGCGATTCCGATCGTCACCACGCGAGCCGTGGGCTTCGAGGGTCCGATCGCATTCGAGGCCCGCGGTGGGCAGTTGGCCGAGGAGAGCGAGGGCCGCACCCGCGTCTTCGCCCGATTCCCGGATGCGTCTTCAAAGCAGGCGAATATCAGCGGCGTGGTCGTCTCGAAGATTCTTTCAAACACCGTGAAGGCGCGGATCGAGGTGACCGCGACCGCACGACATCAAGGACAGCGGATTCAACTGACACGAACGTTCGATCTCGACCTCACGACCGCGTTCAAGTTCACTCCGGAGCCCGCGAAGGTGTCGCTTCTTCCCGGCGAATCGGCCCGCGCCCGCGTCAACCTCAGCAAGGTGAAGGGCTTCGATGGCCCCGTGATGCTGCACCTGCAACCGATGCAAGGCCTCACGTTTCCCGAGACCGTAATGGTGCCGAAAGGCCAGACGAGCGTGGAGATTGACATCGCGGTGTCACTCGATGCGCAGCCGCGCAAACAGGGACTGACGGTGATGGCAACGGGAGAGGTCGATGGCTTCGAGGAAGAGGTTCGCGGCTCGCCGATCGAAATCGAAGTGCGGAAGGTGGAGCCGCCGAAGAAGAAGTGACCGTTAGTCGATCTCTCCGATCCGGGGCGTCTTGGGCGGTGGGGGAATCACCGGTTCGGGGCTGTCGGGAATTTCGCCCTGGAGCGCCTTCTCGCGGTCGCCCCACACGGCGCGGTTCTTGATGATCAGTGGATCGTGGGCGTAGGGCTTGCGGCCGAAGGCGCAGCCGGAAGTCGCAACATGAACCGCGATGACACCAATCGCAAGCCAGCGGTAGAACGGACGCATCGCTCACCCGGCTGGACCGAGAATCGACCGAACCCCATTTCTATCGGCACGGCGCGTTGGGCGAGTTGAGGCAAATGCGTCGGCGACTGGTCGCGATGAGACTCGCTGGCAATGCCGCGCTCCGCTCCGCGGACTCCGCGTCGCGGCTAAACGGTAGCGTTTTTATTTCACCTGCCCCGTGCCCGTCACCACGTATTTGTACGTGGTTAATTCGCGGAGGCCGCAGGGGCCTCGGGCGTGAAACTTGTCGGTGCTGATGCCGATCTCGGCGCCGAGGCCGAGTTCGAACCCGTCGTTGAAGCGCGTACTCGCATTCACCATCACGGCGGCCGTATCGACCCGCTGCACGAAACTCCGCGCCGCCTCGGCATCGTCCGTGAGAATCGCATCCGTGTGCTTCGAGCCGTACTCGTCGATGTGCCGCACGGCCTCGTCGACATCGGCCACGACCTTCACCGAAATGATGAGGTCGAGGAACTCGGTGCGGTAATCGGCGTCGGTTGCTGGCGTTGCCGTTGGAATGAATCGCCGAGTCGCTTCGCAGCCGCGAATCTCGACGCCCTGCGCCGCGAGGCTCCTCCCGATTCGCGGCAAAAATTCTTCCGCGATTCGGGCGTGAACGAGGAGGCTCTCCGCCGCGTTGCAGACGCCGGGCCGCTGGCACTTCGCGTTCACCACGATTCGTTCGGCCATGCTCAGATCCGCCGCCGCGTCCACGTAGATGTGGCAGTTGCCGTCGTAGTGTTTGAGCACGGGCATGGTGGCTTCGCGGGCCACGCGTTCGATCAGCGATTTGCCGCCGCGGGGGATCGCGAGGTCGATCAGGCTTCCCATGCCGAGCAGGTGCCCGACGGCTTCGCGTTCGGTCGTCGGCACGAGTTGCACCGCGTCCGCGGGCAGGCCGCAATGTTGGAGCGAAATCGCGAGGATGCGGTGCAAGGCGACGTTCGAGCGAATCGCTTCCTTGCCGCCGCGGAGGATCACGGCGTTGCCGCTCTTCACGCACAACCCCGCGGCATCGACCGTCACGTTCGGTCGCGATTCGAAGATGAAGAAGACGACGCCGAGCGGGACGCCCACTTTCTGCACGTGCAAGCCGTTCGGTCGGATGCTGCTCTCGCGAACTTCGCCGATGGGATCGGGCAGTGCCGCCACTTGGCGAAGGCCTTCGGCCGCGGCCTGGATGCGCGCCGGCGTCAGTGTGAGCCGGTCGATCGCTGAGGCGTTCAAGCCGAAACTCGGGGCGGCGGCAACGTCCTGCGCGTTCGCTTCGAGGAGCTCCGGCACGCTCGCTTCGAGGGAATCGGCGGCAGCGAGAAGCCAGCGGTTTTTCTCCGCTGTGGTCGCGGTGACCAGCACCTGCGAAGCGGCCTTGGCTCGCTCGGCAAGGCCGCGGCACAGAGTGGCGAGATCGTTCGATGCGGTTGTCGTGTTCACGAAGTGATTCTAGCGAGCGAGGCAACTCAGCGCCGAGCCCGATCGATGGCGTCGAGAAGTTTCAGCGCATCGGAGGTCGGGGCGACATCGTGAACGCGCAGCAATTGTGCTTCGCCGCGGGCCGCCGCGAAGCACGCCACGGCAAGGGATCCGGGCATGCGTTCCCCCACGGCTCGACCCGCGATCGTCCCGATGAAGCCCTTACGGCTCACGCCTAAACACACCGGGCGACCGAACCGCGCGAACGTGCCGAGATTCGCCAAGAGTTCGAGGTTGTGTTCGAGCGTTTTTCCGAAGCCGATGCCGGGGTCGAGGCAGACGGCCTCGCGCGGAATGCCGCCCGCCGCGAGCGCCTGCAATCGTTCCTCGAAGAACTCGCCCACTTCGCACGTCGCGTCCTGGTACTGCGGATTGGCCTGCATGGTTCCTGGAGTGCCTTGCATGTGCATGACGATGGCACCGGCACGGTATCGTGCGGCAACCGCGATCATCGCCGGATCGCGGAAGCCGCTCACGTCGTTCACGATCGCCGCCCCGGCTTCGAGGCACGCCCGCGCCACAGCCGGCTTCATCGTGTCGATGGAAAGGGGAACCGGAGTGCTCTTTGCCAGTGCCGAGGCGACGGGGACGACGCGTGCGATTTCGTTCGCCTCAGACACGGGTTCCGAGCCGGGTCGCGTCGATTCTCCGCCGATGTCGAGGATGTCCGCGCCTTCCGCGATCAACTTCAATCCGCGTTCGATGGCCTGCGCCGGATCGAAGAATCGGCCGCCGTCCGAGAAGCTATCGGGTGTGACGTTCAGGATGCCGACGACGAGCGGCCGGCGGCCGATTTCGAGAACGCGATCGCGGATCTGCCAGGAATGCATGTGTCTTAGCTTAATGAAGGGACACGCCGCCGGCACGCATGACGCTCCCACACTTCACGACGCGGCTCGGTTCTGATAACATCGCTTGCACTCCGTCCTCACACTTCAGGTGCCCTCATGCTTTCGCGTTTCGCTTTTGCCGCCATCGTACTCGGAGCGTTTGCGGTGCCGCAGGCCGCAGCTCAACCGAAGGCCACCGCTGCGCCGTCGGTCGAATATACGCGCAAGGAAGACGTGATCTACGGCCGCAAGTACGGCCTCGCGATGACGCTGGACGTCTTCACGCCGAAGGAGAAGGCCAATGGCCTCGGCGTGATCTTCTGCGTCAGCGGCGGATGGTTCTCCTCCAAGGAGAGCATCAACCCCGTCTTCATTCAGCCGCTGCTCAATCGCGGCTACACCGTCTTCACCGTCCTGCACGGCAGCCAGCCCAAGTTCACCATCCCCGAAGTGCTCGAAGACATGCACCGCTCGGTGAAGTTCATCAAGGTACACGCGAAGGAATACGGCGTCGATCCCGAGAAGCTCGGCATCTCGGGCGCCTCGGCCGGCGGACACCTCTCGCTCATGCAAGGCAACGCGTTCAAGCCCGCACTTCCCGACGCCAAGGATCCCCTCGATCGGCAATCTTCCCAGGTTGCGGCCGTCGCCTGCTTCTTCCCCCCGACCGATTTCCTGAACTACGGCACGGAAGGAAACGTCGCGCTCGGCGGCGGCACCCTCGCCGGCTTCCGCCCGCCCTTCGATTTCTGGGAACGCGAGAAGGGCACCAACAAGCTCGTCGTGATCGCCGACGAGAACCGCCGCAAGGAACTCGGAAAGTCCATCTCGCCGATCAACCACGTCAGCAAGCGGTCGGCCCCGGCACTCATCATTCACGGCGACGCGGACAAACTCGTGCCGATCCAGCAGGCGGAACTGTTCCTCGCGAAATACAAGGAACTCGGCGTGCCCGGCGAACTGATCGTGAAGAAGGGCGCTCAGCACGGCTGGGCGGGCATCGACAAGGATGTGGTGCTGTTTGCCGATTGGTTCGACAAGCACCTCGTGAAGTGAGACCGCGCGAACCGGCGGCGTCAGCCGCCGGTTCCTCCCGTGTTCCCAGTTGGCAGGTGGAAGGTGTAATCCGCGAAGCGCTCCTTGGTGCTGCCGGCGTCTTCCCAACTGTAGCGGTACGTGCCGACGTGCCACAACCGGATGCGTGTGTCGGCCATCACCGCGAACCCCGCCTGCCTCGCCCTTTCGCAGAACGAATAATCCTCCGAGATCGACCAGCGGCCTACGTTCTCCGGCACGCTCATCGGTTCGAAGAACGGCACGAGCGGCGTCGGAAATCGCTGATTGCACACCGGCAAACCGAGCTTCTCTTTCACGGAAAGAAACACTTCCCGACGCACGTGCGTGAACCCGAAGCCGCAATAGCGCACCTCAAAAAGCCCGCCCAGCGCGCCGAAGCGAACGCTTCCGCCGCCGGGCATAAATTCGCAGGCGAACTGCCTCGGCCCCTTCTTCGGATACAGTCCGCAGGTGAACGGCAGCCCGTGTTCGCGGAGGCGGGTAACGTCGTTGGGATCGAAGACCACGTCCGAGTCGATCCACAGGAGTTCGGCGAACCCTTGGCCGACCGCATCGGTGGCCATCTGATTGCGGGCGGCGTCGATGGCCGAGTACCCGCGCACGCGCCACACGGGATACCCGCGCCGTTCGAGTTCGCGCAAGGCGTCATCGCAGCCGGAATCGATGGACCCGCCAATGGGAACGAGAATGACGCAGAAGGAAGTCGGGGCGAGCATGGGAATCTGGGGCTCGGTGGGACGCAAGTCGGCCCTAGCGGACGCGATTATTGCATCCAGATAGCTCAACGCGGTTCTGGCCCGATCAGTAGCATCGCTCGAAGGTCGAGGGGGCTCACACCATTCAGGCCACGGCGGGATCCGTCGGCAAACACGACGGTCGGATATTTGTGATGGCTGGACACGCTCGGTGACTTGGAGTCGTTGAGTGTAAAACTCATGTCGGCGAACGACAGGTCGCGGGGTTCCATCCAGTGGATGTCTTGCCCTACCGCCTCAAGGGCCAAAATCGTTTCTCCGGGAGGACGGGTGATGACGGGGAAGGAGACCCACTTGGCTCGAGTCGAAAACGTCCGTGAAGGCTCTCCGGGCACGCGCGATCCGATGTCGACGTTAAGTCGGGGGCTATCCGGGCCCGTTGGCGGGAATGCCGTTCCGGGGCCGACGACCACGAAGTAATTCGTCCGGCCTGCGGCCTTGCCTTTGGGGTCGGACGTGCAAGCGTAGGCGTTGGGAGTGGGGCGGGCCATGAGCTGGCGGTTGTTTGGTCCGTCCCACGGCTCGTCGAAGTTGTACCGCGTGTAAAAGTCATTTTCCCCGATGTACGGAAGGAGCAGAATACGCCAGCTATGCCACGGCTTGCCGTCCGGCCCGGTGAGGTATGCGGGCGGCAAGTGGTTCGTGGCTTCGTGGTAGTGGTGCATGGCCGTTCCTATGCCGCACATCCTGCCGTTGCACGCGGTTCGTTCGGACGCATCCCACGACTCTTGCAGGTTGTAGCCGAGGTACGGTAAGCCGACTGCGGCTACTAACACCAGAAGGGTTATCAGGCCCCACTTGATTGTCCGAGACATCACATGACCTCCGCTGGATGCAATCTGCTTTGAAAACGCGGTCAATGTTTAGTACCAGTCGGTGCCGTAAACGTCACGGAGTAGGATCCCATCGAGAGGGCCGTAAAGGCGTAGCTGCCGGCGCTGTCCGAGGTTGTCGTCACGGGGGAACCGGCCCACGGTAGCAGGGAGACTTGCACGCCTGGTGCCGCGGCTTCAGGGGCGTTCCAGATGCCGTTGTTGTTCACGTCGTAAAAGGTCGAGCCACTGATGGTCGTGGGCACCGTGCGGTCTTCGAGTTGGTTCACGTTGAGCTTGGCGCTCTTGCTTCGTTGAAGCGGGCCGCGCGAAGTGGCGGCGCGGCGGAACAGGCGACGAGCGATTTCGGCGAAGGACATGGCGATGATCCTGCCAGTCGTTCCGGATGTGCGGTGCGTCTGGAGAGGAAGTTAACCGAGGGTTTGGCGAAGTGGAAGGGGGCATTCGCCAACAATTATCCAAATTTCACTCTCGCGTAAGTTAGAGCGTTGATCGACGCCACGTGTGGTCGCTTCGGGCTGTACCGATCGGTTCGATATCGCACAGCATGGCAATCGAGGCATTTGAAGGGTGGGCCGGACCGCGCATGCGGCGTCGCGGGTTGCCGAGCCGATTGGATTCTGAGATGTCATCCCGGCGTCCGATTGTCGAGGACGTAATACACCGGCTCGCTGAAGCGACACTTCTCCAGAGTCTCGGCACTCACGCG
The DNA here is from genome assembly GCA_043733485.1 of Gemmataceae bacterium. GTDB lineage: Bacteria > Planctomycetota > Planctomycetia > Gemmatales > Gemmataceae > Urbifossiella. Next base: position 2,448 of record JAYTGN010000290.1, on the reverse strand, counting down.
GGTCCGCCTCGAACCGTACGCTCCGTGGGCGGTCTGTTTCGCATCGCCCTTCTTGATGATGCCGACCCGCACGAAACCGGCTCGTTCGAAGAAGGGATTCGCCTGGCCCATCGCGGAAAGCGTCTCGATCCAGTCCACGGGGCAGAGTGCGCAGGCTCGCTTCACGAAGTTTGCCGCGATCCCGGCTCCGCGGTAAGTCGGGTGAATGACCACGCGTTGCAGCAGCCAGAGTTGTTGATTCAGGCCGGCCATCGCGACGCCGCTGCGTGGATTGCTCAGGCCGAAGTACCGGGTGCGAAGCGTGAGCGAGGCGGCCGGGGTGCCGAAGACGCAGATGCCGATCGGTTCGCAACCGTGCCAGAGCACGATTACCTTGCGGGTGTAAGCGAGGTGGTGGCTGCGGTAATGCCACCGAGCGAAGTGCGGCCAGTCGGCTCGGGTGCCTTCCGAGAGCCAAAGCTCGTGCGCGAACGACAGGTTTTTTTTTACGTCGCGCCGCTCCACTTCGACGTGCCCTTCCCCGAGGCAGCGAACCCAGAGATCGGGATTGAGGTCTTCCACGACATCGTCGTGGGTCGTGGCGGCGAGCACGCCGGTGCCGGTACGGCTCACGAGCTTCCGTAGGTTGAAGGCGACGACCTTGGCCAGCGGCCGATCGAGCGTCGCGGTGAACTCGTCGGCCACGATCCACGGCGAACGCGAAGCCAAGGCAAACGCAAGGCGAAAGCGATAGCACTGGCCTTCGCTCAACTCGGCTGGTGTTCGCAACAACAATCGCGCTTCGGAGAGCCCGCAACCCGAGAGCGTCGCCAGGCGCTCCTCCACGCTGCCTGGCAATGCATCGATCAGCGGCGCGTTCGGTAGATCGAGCGCGAAGGCATCGACGGCACCGAGTTGCTTCGCGGCTTCCCGCATGAGCGACGACTTCCCGCTGCCGCTCGGCCCAGTGAACAGCACGAGGTCGCGGGGGCGAATGTCGAGGGCGATCCCCTCGGCCACGGAGTGCGGCGGGTCCCGTTCCGGCAACCCGAACAGGTCCGAGACATGACCCGTGGCGAGGCTGCGCTTGGACGGCCGAAACGAATAGCAAACCGTGATGGGAGCGAGCATGGGTTTCTCCAGAGAGGGACTGTGGGTAAACTGATCGCGAGCGAAGAAAGCGAGGTTCGACCATGAAGTGCGACCCCAGCCGAACTTACACGGCAGAAGAATTCGCATGGTTGGGTGATTGCGACGACTTCGAATTGGTGGACGGCGTTCCCATTGCATGCCACAACGGAGCGCAGGCGAGGTACATTTGCGGACACCTCTCGTCCGCTCTGATTCAGTGGAGCCAGCCACAACGACGCGGTTCAGTCTTCAGTTCGGGAGCGGGTTATTGCTGTTTTCCAGGTCGCCCGAATCTCGTTCGTCGGCCGTGGATTTCATTCGTCCGCACGGAACGACTTCCCGACGAAATGATTCCTGATGTCGATCATTTGCGGATCGCTCCCGACTTGGCGGGTTATGTTGTGACCCCACTGCACACGTATGAAGAAGTGGAATCCAATGTCGCGGAGTTTCGTTCGGCGGGCGTGCGATTGATTTGGATTGTCAGTCCGAAGACGCGCACCGTTCTCATTCGCAGGCTCGACGGCACCTGTGCCGAACACGATGAAACCGGCGTACTCTCCGGCGAAAACGTGATCCCCGGCTTCACCTGCAAGGTGGCGGATTTGTTCGTGTGATCGACGCCTTTATCGATCAACTCCCAACGTCCGGTGAATCAAGTTCTCGATCGCGCGAACATTTTCAATCCCGATGAAGCCAACCGGCAATGTGCTCGAACCGAAGGAATCGTCCTGTCTTCCCTGCATTAGCGATCCGAAGATTAAGTCGCCCGAACCGTCCGCGTATTCCTTCTTCGAGATCTGTCCGAGGTTTGCACGCAGAATCGATCGAACCTCAACGGCACCGAACATCCCGGCCTGCAAGATGATGATGCGCTGGTCGGTGAGAGCATAACAAACTCGCTTGGCCCGCTTACGCGACCACAGCGGCGATGTCAGCAGCCAGAGACCTATCAGCAAGAATGGAAAGCCCCAAAGCGAAAAACAAACCTGGATGGCACCACCATTTCCAGGATTGCCTTTGAGGAGCGGTGCGAGCGCAAGTGCCATCCAGAGGATCACAAAGGCCGTCCATGGAATGCCGAAGATCACGAGGGCCCAGGAGGAACGAGCGTATCGCTTGGGGACCGGTCGCCCCCACCAAACGAGCCGTTCGTCCTCCCGGACTTCCCTCTCAAGGCGAACGTCGATTTCTTCCAGTGGCTCATCCATGGCTGCCTTTGAACCTGACTGTTCGTGGGCTAGATCAACCTGGCTGAATCCCCTCGCCATGAGTGCGGATGGTTTCGCCAAGTTCACACATTCAGCGGCCGACCGGCGTACGTCCACTTGAACGGCT
>JAYTGN010000289.1:0-24735 GCA_043733485.1 Gemmataceae bacterium | reverse complement strand
AATGGACTGGACAGGTCGGATGTGATCCACCCGGTATAGTTCCCGGTCTCGAAACTCCTATTCGACAGCAATTGCGTGGATCCGGTCCCACCCGAGTTTACGGTTCCGTTGAACGCGACGTTCGCGCCGGTTGTGATCGTGTCCGCCCCGAGGAGAACGGACCCGTTGTAATTCTGGTTGCCACTCGTGCTGATCGTGCCGCCGTTCACATTGATGGTCTGAGCAGTCAGTGTCAAAGTGCCGCCACCGGCCGTAAGATTCAGAGCCGGTGTGACGGTGATCGTGTCTGTGCCGACGGCGGCCTGTATGGACAGGGATGCGTTGTAGCCCGCATCCACGCTGGTCACCGTGACCGTGTCCGCACCCGTGCCGTTGGTCGTGATGATCGTCAGCGAAGCCGTCGGGTTCGTGAAGTTGACCGACTCGGAGAGCGTGGAAGCGATGGTCATCTTGCCGTCGGCACCGCCCGTATCGGTGAGCGAGATCGTCTCGGCGGCACCCGTGAAGTCGAAGATGCGGTTCGTGGCCGAGGTGTTGTCGATCACCGGTTCGAGCTCGGTGTAGTTGACGACGTTCGTTCCCGCCGTCACCTGGCCGGAACTCGCACTGATGAGCGTGTGCGTCACGGTTGCGAACGTGCCGCCCGTGACCGTGAGCGAATCGCCGGGGGTGCTGGTCTGGGTGCCGCCGTTGAAGTCGACGATCTTTCCGATGTTCACCGCGAGGTTCACGGTCAGCGAATCGTTCGCAGCACCGGTGTTCACGATGACCTTTGGGCCAAGGATCGAGCTCAGGGGAACTGTCAGCGTGCGGTTGCCGTTGGAAAGGGTGCCGATGGTCGGCGGGCTGACGAACTGCTCGGTCGCATCGGTGATGGTGAGCGTGGTGCCGTCGCTGCTGAGGGTGAGGTTGTTGACCTGACCCGTCGTATCGCTGATCACGAGGTTGTTCGAGCCATCGAGGGAAGCCGTTAGCGAGTTGGCGATAGTCCGAACTTCATAAAGCGTGTCGCTGAAGTCGTCGACGAAGTACAGACTGTTACCGCTACCGCCATCGCTGCGCGGTCCGAATTCCTTGGCGGTTGCACCGCGGGCATCGGAGCCGGGCCAGCTCGTACTCGCGGTGGAACCGTTGCCGATATTGCTCACGAAGAGCGAACTGGGAGTGACGGGTGTACCGTTACCGGGCGTGAAGACAATGACGCTCGACCCAGCCCCGTGGTTGGCACCTGACGTGTATACGTCCCCCGTCACCGGATCGATAGCCCCACTGGAGTAGACGTAGGAGTTGCCGAGCGAAAGCAAGTCGGTGCTGGTCATCTCCTGGATGGAGTAGTTCGTCCCGTCCACGTGGCCCGCCGTGAACAGGCGGAACGGACGATTCGTGCCAGTGAAGTTGTCCGAGAACACGACGTAGTCGCCGTTCGGCTGGATGGCGAAGTCGTCGCCGTGGTTGCCAGTCGGGGAGACGAAGGTCCCGAGGGAGGTGGCACCACTGCCGGGGTTGATTCGATAGAAATTACTCCCCTCTGGCATGAGGATCAAGTTACCGACGGCGTCGACTTCCAGCCCGTACTGGCTGACATTGGGCAACCCTGTGCTGTAGTTCGTCTTGACGCCCGAGACGGGGTCGATGCTGACGATCGTCGAGCTGGCGTCTGCGGTGTAGATTTTCCCGTCTTGCGGCCGCCATTCGAGTTGAAAGATGTTGTAGCTCGAACCGAGCGTGTAGTTGCCTACGAGCGACACGGCACCGGCGGGAGTGACCTTGTAGAGCGAGAAGAGGTTCGAGAACTGATTGTTGGGAGCACCAGGTGGAGCGGTTGGATTCGCAGCATTCGCCGCCACGTAGAGATTGCCCGTCGCAGGGTCGGCCGTCAGACCCGCCAGATGCTTCCCGGCGAAAACGCCACCCGAAGTGACTGTGTGAATCTCGTAGTTGGCGAACAGCGGTGTCGGTGCCGGATTGACTCGATCCTCCAACATCTCGATCGACCGTCCCACCGCCCGGTAGCCTCGCCGTAGCGGCGCGGACTTCGGTGCCCGGAAGGAACGCGTCATCAGGTTGCGGACGAGTTTCTTGAACGACATGGGCGGACCTCGATCGGGGTGAGGATCGTGATGTTGGGCAAAGCGGACGAAAGCGAGGGGAGCCTTCGGCCGGAATATTCGGCGTAACCGCTTCTACAAGTACCGCTCGCCGTGGGGTGAGGCAAGCATTAACGACAAAGAAGTTTGGGAAGGTTGGACGGGTTCCGCGGGATGTGCCGATTTTTCCGACTGTACTTGGCTCACACGCACGCCACCACCCGATTTCGCGACACTTTCTCGACCGCGGTCGAGGTCGAGCTGCCGCAATCATCGAGGCGGGTCGGGCACGTGCCAGTCGCCCCGCCACCAGCAGTCGACGACGAACCACACGGAGTAGGCCCCGCCGACCGAGCATAAGAATGCGAGCAGAAGTTCCGACCAATTCATAGCGACCCCTTCTCAAGTCCAGCGCGGGGAGTGGCGACGACCGCCCACGCTATCTAGCATAGCCCCTCACGACCGATCCACTCCGAGGTTCACCATGTCCAGCGCCGTTCCCGTTCAGCATCGCCAGCTTTACATCGACGGCCAGTGGGTCGAGTCCTCGACCGGCAAGAAGATCGCCGTGGAGAACCCGGCCACCGAGGAAACCATCGCGGAAGTGTCGGCGGGTGGCCGCGAGGATTGCAAGAAGGCGATCGCCGCCGCCGGCGAGGCGATGAAGACGTGGATGAAGACCACCGCGTACGACCGCGCCAAGGTGTTGAAGAAGACCGCCGACCTGATGCGCGAACGGGCCGACGCACTCGCTCGCACCATGACGATGGAACAGGGCAAGCCGCTCGCCGAGGCCAAGGGCGAAGTGCTGCACTCGGCGGACACCTTCGAGTGGTTCGCGGAAGAAGGCAAGCGGGCGTACGGCCAGGTGATTCCGCAGAGCAATGCCGCGAAGCGGCACCTCACGATCAAGCATCCGGTCGGCGTGGTCGGTGCCATCGGTCCGTGGAACTTCCCGATCACGCTGCAAGCCCGCAAGATCGCGCCGGCGCTCGCCGCCGGTTGCACGATCGTCTGCAAGCCGGCGAGCCAGACGCCGCTCTGCCTCATCGGCGTCTTCGAATGCCTCATCGACGCGGGGCTGCCCAAGGGTGTCGCGAACCTCGTCATCGGGTCGGCAAGCGAGATCGCCGACGAGTTTATGACCAACCCACTGGTTCGCAAAATCAGCTTCACGGGTTCAACCGAAGTCGGTAAGCAACTGATGAAGCAGGCTGCGGATCAAGTGAAGCGACTCAGCCTCGAACTGGGCGGACACGCCCCGTTCATCGTCTTCCCGGATGCCGATCCCGAGGTGGTGGCGAAGGCCGCCGTACTCGGCAAGTTCCGCAACAACGGGCAGGTCTGCATCAGCCCGAGCCGCTTCTTCGTTCACAAGGACATCGAGAAGCGGTTCATCGAGGTGGCGGTCGAAGAAGCGAAGAAGCTGAAGATGGGCAACGGCCTCGACGAGGGCGTGGTGATCGGCCCGATGTTCGAGAAGAAGGCGATGGACGGCACGCAGGCGCTCATCGACGACGCCAAGGGCAAGGGGGCGAAGGTGCTCACCGGCGGCGGCAAGGCCAAGAGCTTCTCGAAGGGCTATTTCTTCGAGCCGACCGTGCTCAGCGGCCTCTCCGCGGATGCCCGCATCCTGACCGACGAGCCATTCGCCCCGGTGATGCCCGTGCTCGACTTCACGAAGATCGAGGACGTGATTGCCGCAGCGAACAACACCAAGTACGGCCTCGCGGCTTACGTGTTCACCAATGACCTCAGCATCGCCTGGCGCATGGCGGAGGGCCTGGAGGCCGGCATCATCGGCGTGAACGACGCGGTCCCGGCGACGCCTCAGTGCCCCTTCGGCGGCATGAAGGAATCGGGCCTCGGCCGCGAGTTGGCGCACGACGGCCTGGAGGCGTACCTCGAGACGAAGTACGTCTCGATTGGGCTGCGAGGGTAAGAGGCGAGCCGCGTAGCGACCGGGTTCTGGAGGCGTCAGCGACCGGAGTAGCTTCGGAGCGAACGGAATGCGATCGTCCCGCATTCCGTAATCGTCTGGAAGTTGTTGTTCACCGAACTCGAATCGTTAGAGCGAATCAGGAAACAATCACGGTGTCGTTCGCGGTGGCGGGGCTGGTCGGGCGGCCGAGGGCCTCGATGCCGTGAAGGCACCTGGTGCAAAGCGGGAAGAATATCACTTGGTCCATCGTTAGATCGATGATGTCATACAGCCGAGATCGCAGTTTAACCATGTCCGTTGCGGAAGTGCGACACAAAAAGACGGACTTTTGCTTCCGATAGCCAAAGTCTTCGCAGCTCTTGGCCACCTGGCGGAGGCGTTTCGGGTCGCTGATGTCGTAAGCGACGATCCAGGTTTCCATCAGCGCACCGTGAATCCGGTGTAGCTCGGGATGCCGCCGCGAACGAACGCGGCGAGCATGCGGGCCTGCACTTCCAACATCCGCCCGTACGACATCTTGTACTCGTAGACGGGGTGCTTGATGACCGTGCTCTTGCGCTGTTCGTAGGCGTTGAAGAAGGCGCGGCGGCCGGTGTCCGTGAGTTGACAAGCACCGCGCCACGTGATGAAGTCGTCGCGGCCGAGCGTGTCGTTGTTCAAGAGCGTGAGTACGACGCTGTCCGCGATGATCGGGCGGAACTCTTCCATGAGGTCGAGGGCGAGCGACGGCTTCCCGTGGCGGCCCTGATGGAAGAAGCCCTTGTACGGGTCGAAGCCGACGGTGCAGACTGCCGAGTAGCAATCCTTGGTGAGCATGGCGTAGGCGAAGCTGAGCAGCGCGTTCACGGGGTCCTTCGGCGGCCGGCGATTGCGCTTCGTGAAGTCGAAGGGTTGGGTCGATTTCAGGAAGCGGCCGAACTGTGCGAAGTAGAGCGCGGCACCCTGGCCTTCCATGCCGAGCAGCGATTCGAGCGAAGTCGCGGCGTCGATTCCCTGAATCATGTTGTAAAGGTCGCGGGCAGCGGGTTCGTCCGAGCCGCGACTCTCGTCTTCACGCAGGCTGCGCATCAAGAGAGCGCGTTGGTTGGTGAGCTTGGCCTTGACCGCAGCCTTCGCCAAAGTCAGGCAGGTGGCGGGATCGTCGAAGGTGCGGAACTGGGCCTCGCGAAGCGAGACGCACTTTGCCGGCGCGGCAGCGAAGGCACCGATGAACTTGCCGTACGCCGTGACGTAGGAGATGGGCACTTCGTTTTCGAGAAGCGTTTGCAGGGCCTGCGTGCTGACCTGGACGTTCCCGCAGACCACGACCGAACGCACGGCGTGGATTGGAATGCGACTGATCTCCTTGTCGTCCTTCTTCACAATGAGGTGCTCGCTGCGCTTGCCGACGCGCGAGTTCTGTTCCTGAAGGTAGAGCACGGCACCGTCGTCGGATTGTGGGATGACGCGGGTGAGGTCGGGATGCGAAACGGGTTCGGCCGGCTTCTGGATTTCAAAGAGCGTCTCTTCAGGAAGGCAGATCGGTGCGAGCGAGCAGCCGAAGCAGCGGTGGCGGAGTTCGCTCGGCAGCGGCTCCGGTGGCGTGTCGAGTACTTCCAACTCGCGGCAGAGTCGGATCGCACCCTTGGTCTGTTCTCGCAGTTCGTTCGTGAACGGCACCTCGACGCGTTCGCGGTTGCCGACGTAGAACTGGAACCCGCGCGGCACGGGCTTGCCGAACGCTTCCTCCATGAGCATCGCCTGGGCACAGAGTTGCACCGCGTCGTTGTCGTAAACGCTCGGTACGCCGAAGTCGTCGCGGGGGGCGGTGCCGTGCTTCGTTTCGACGGGGTACTGCTCGCCGGCTTTTTCTTCGATGACATCGAGCACGCCGGTGATGCCGAGCGTTTCGGAACTGAGGGCGATTCCGCGGCTGGTGGAAGTGCCGCGATCGGAGCGGGTCTTGTTGGCGAGTTCGGGCGAATCGACGCGGCGATGGTCGAAGAGCCCAGCCTCAACGTGTTCGTTCACCGGCATCACGGCATCGACGTACTGGAGGTAGTAAAGCCTCGGGCAGTACGTGACTTGGTTCAACGCGCGGACCGGGATCGGATCGGTTGTCATGGGAAGAACCTCGTAGGGTGGGCCGGACCGCTGCCGGTCGCGAATGCGACCGGCAGCGGGAGGCCCACGTGCATCGTCGGGAGCTAAAACGGGAAACGCCTCACTACCTCGCGTGGGCCTCCCGCGACGGCCGCATTCGCGGCCATCGCGGTCCGGCCCACCCTACTTGATCCTGGGTTCTCAAAAACTCGCCACTTCGCTTTCAGTGAAGTCTTCGAGGCGGTTGATGGGTCGCTTGGCCTCGGCGATGGAGCCGAGTTCCAACTGTGGGATGCCGGTGAGCCCAGGGCCGATGATGCAGCCCAGGTCGCCGTAGAGTGCGGACGTGTTCACCATGGCGCGGGCGATCTGCTTCTCGCGCTTGTTCCAGATCCGGCAGAACGACCGCTTCTCGGAATCGAGATCCTTCTTCATCTCCACGAAGGCTTCGACGAGGCCTTCGATCTTCTGACGGAACTCGGAGCCGGCGAAGTACTGGAACACGAGATCGACTTTGGTCATCTTGCCGTGCGCGGTTTCGCGAGCGCGAGCGGCCTCGATCACGCCGTGCCGCAGGGCGGCGGCCAGGCCGATGTAACAGTCGCGGTTCGTAATCCAGGTGCCGTCGATGCACCCGAAGTTCGCCAGCGACTTCGGCAACTCGACCGAGAGCAGCACCGCGATCTCAGACTTGGCTCGCCGTTGATCGTCGCGGAGTTTCGGCAGCCACGAATCGTTCCAGGTCTTGGTCCGCTTCGATTCCCAGAGGATGGTGCCGCAGGGGGAACCGTTGCGATCGAAGACGCGTTGAAGCACGTCGCCACCATTCGCACCTCCGGGCACGGCCTCGATCGTGTCCATGGGGAAGTGCCGCCGCAATTCGTGTTCGAGTTCCAGTTCGAGTGTGAAGCCTTGGGCCTGCTGCGAACCGAACTCCGCGGTGCGCTTCATGTCGTCGATCTGCCGCTTGAGATCGGTGATGAGTTTGTCCTTATCCGCGTCGCGGTGGCGGCTCTGCTCGACGAGTTGCACGCGGGCCTGTTCGCGGAGCGTTTCGCGCTCCTCGTCCAAGGTGCGGTTCACCGCGAGTTCGAGTTCGCGTTTCTGTTCCTCGAGCGCCCGGCGATCCTTGCGAAGCAGCACCTCGGCGGCGTTCGCGGATTCCAACTTCTCACGCAACTCGTCGACTTCCTGGGAGAACGCGGTGCGGGTGGTCTTCTCGATCTCCTTGCGGAGGCGAACCGTCTCGGCGCTCAGCCGCGATTGCAGGTCGGCATCGAGTGACAGTGCCTTCTGTTGAAGGGTGCGTTCGCGGTCCTGGAGGTCGTGCAAGATGTGTTCGCGCATCTGGGCCGAGGCGGCCGCGTGCATCTCGATTTCGTGACCGCAGTTCGGGCAAGTGATGAGATCGTTCATGAGGTTCTCCGTGGTGTGGGCCTCGGATTGAGGCTTCACGAAACTCATCCGCGTGAGTGCGGCAAAGTTCGACGAAGAAAATGGAATCGAGGATGAAACTGATTCACCACAAAGGCACGAAGATCACACAAAGACCCACAAAGAACACGATTCGATCGACGGGATGGGCTCTGACTTGTCTTTAATCTTTGTGGTTCTTTTGTGTGATCTTCGTGCCTTTGTGGTGAAATCAAGACTGGGGCAGAAGTGAACTCGCAGGAAATGTGAGTTGCGAACCAATCACTTCCGTGGTTAAAATCGTTGGAGCGACAGGACGACCGTTATCGCACCTTACCGGTCAGGATTTCCCACCGACACGATTCTCGTTTCGCGTCCGCCATGTTCCTCTCCGAATGGCCGAGCCCGCTAGCCGAGCAGAAGTTTCTCCAGAAGCTGCTGTCCGGCGACCCCACGGCCACGGCCGATCTCTTCGTGGCGTACTACACACCACTCTTCAACTGGTTGCAAATCAACAACCGGAGCGTCGATGACCAGATGAACCACGACGCGGCGACGGAAGCTCTCTCTTCGCTCATGAAGAATCCGCAGTCGTTCAAGCCCGAGATGGGGAAGCGCCTGAAATCGTACTTGATGATGTCCGCCGCCGGAGACCTGAAGAACCTCCTCCGCAGTGAGAAGAAACATCAGTATGGAAGAAAATCGTTCGAGGATGTCGAACTCGGCGACGGCGGAGGGAATACCACGAGCAGCGACTTGGAACTGCACGAAGAGGTCGAGTGGGTCGAGGCGACGATCCTCGTCGAAGTGAAACGCGGACTGACGCCCGAGGAACTCGCCGGGCTCGACGTTTATCTTTCCGGTGAGAAAGCGACCGAAGCCTTCGCCGTGGTTCTGAGGATGGAGGAATGTTCCGACGAGGAACGCGAGGCCTCGGTGAAGAAGTTCAAGGACAAGATCAAGCTCCGGATCAAGCGAGCAAGGGGGCTCCATGACGAACCATCTTGAATCTCTGGCCCTGCGGCTGGAGCGAGATCCGTTTTTTCTCGCGTGCCCGCTCGCCAGCTACGCTCGCAGCGAAATTCTCAACGATGCCGCTCTCGCCGTTGCCCTGAAGTGTTCCCTGGAGTCGCTGACCATGATTCGCCTTTGCCGCTCTCCGGATGCAGACCGCTTCAAAGCAGACATCGATGCGGTTGCGACGCGGTTCAACGCGGATGCCGATGTGCTCGCACTGGCCGTTCGCCGCGGTCAGGTGCTCGCCACGCTGCAATCTCGACAGCCCGAGCAGACCGGCGGCATGTTACTCGCGGCCCGGGACGACGACCGGCCGGATGCGGAGGAGTCGTCGTGAACGTTCCGGTGTGGGTCGCCGAGTTGGCGAATCGATTCTGGTCCGCGACGGGAACGCCCGAGCCGTTCCCGCGAATGCTGGAACGCCCGCTAACCGTCGCCGTGCCGCTAACGTTGATCGCCGTTCCAAGGCCAACCGTTCGCTCGATTCAAACCTGGCTCGCGAACAACGGCGTCGTTCACAAATTGAACGTGCCGGATCGAATGCTGCGGGCCTGCCTCGTGGCTTATGAAGGCCAAGGTCTCGCTTTCATCGACTCGACCGATCCGGAGAACGAACGGCGATTCTCGATCGCGCACGAACTGGCTCACTTCCTGCGCGACTACCTGGCTCCGCGCGATGCCGCGAAGCGGAAGCTCGGCCCGAAGGCCGTTCAGTTACTGGATGGAAAACGGAAGCCGGCTGCGGCGGAACGGGTGCGGGCACTCTTCAGCCAGACCCGCATCGGGGTTCACGTTCACCTGATGGATCGCGGCTCGTTTCAACCGGCAATTGAAGATGCCGAGGAGAGCGCGGATCGCCTTGCGTATGAACTGCTGGCCCCGGCCGCGGACGTAGCCGCGATGCTGAAACCCCGCACGCAACGAGCCGCTGTCGAATTGCTTCGCACGACCTTCCGACTGCCTGCGGCACAGGCCGAACACTACGCGAGTCTGCTGCTTCCCGCTCCACGGATGGACCCGCTGCTGGCGAAGCTGCGGCTCGCACCATCCGAGGCGCGAACATGAACGCCGAGGCCGACGAACCGATCTTCGCTGCCGCGCGAAGCGAGCCGTTCACCCTCGATGATGGCGGCATCTCCGCGCGCGACTTCAAAGAGAGCTTCGGTGAGGAGATTCGCGCCACGCTCGATCTCGCCTCGTGGCGAATCGGCACCGACGTGGAGCAGGAATATCGGCGGCTCGAACGCGAAGTGAAAGACGCCGTCCACCGCGAGACGAAGCTCCAGGCGGCGATCCGGTCGGAGATTTTCCCGCGATTGAAGGCGCAGCCGAAGGGTCCGAAGAACGCCGGCGTTCACACGGCCGATCCCGCGACTCTGGCCCGCATTCACAAGGAGTTCCTGTTCAACGGCGGCGTCGAAGCCTGCGATGGTGCAATCGAGATTCACAACACGCTGCCGCTCACCATCTATCAGATCGGCGTCACGCTCGTCTCGTACCAAGGCGATCAGGGCACGTGGTCGCAGCGGCTCTTCCGCCGCGATCTTCAGCAGTCGTTCGAGAATCGACTCGATGCGGTGTTGGCGAGTTTGGAACGACGGCAGAACCGGGCCGAGAGCGGCGAAGGGCTCGGCGAACTCGTGCAGAAAGCGCTGCTCGATTGGGCCGAGCGCGCGATCCTGCTCAAGCGCGCAACCGCGCCTTGGCGCATGGGTCACGGCAACCCGATCACTTACGAACTGCTCACCGGAGGCGGCAACCTCGAACTCATGGTCGAGGGAACGAACATCCTCCGCGAGTTGATCGAGAGCCATCAGAAGTTCGTCTTCGTTTCCGAGGAACCGCGCGATGAGTTGCTGCTCACCATCGGCCACGCCCTGCGGCCGATGGAGTTCGCCATCGTGAGCACGCTGGACGACCGCCTCGAACACTGGCTGCATCAGAAGCGCTTCGCTGCGAACAACGCCCGCGTCAAGTGGGATGGCGAATCGATCCCCGCCACGGAGTGGATCCCGCGCTTCATTCGGGAAGTCGCTTCGCGCGTCGTGGTGGGCGTGTTCCGCGCCGGGGAAGTGGCTCCGCCACAAGTCTTCTACGCGCACGAAGACCACGCCGACCTCGCGGCTTACCTCGCGCTCGCGGACAGCGTGCTGCAAGAACACCGCGGCGTGCCCATGCTCTTGGAGATGGCCCGGCACGTCTGTCGCACCGTGTTTGGGGACAGCCTCGGCGGCCTCACCCAGAACGCTTTCGCCGCTGCCGGCGCACCGTGGCGCTACGCACCGACCCGCTCCAGCCGTTGAGGTGAATCGTGGACGAACGCAATCTGTTCGAGATCACCTCGCCCGACCTCGCGGCGCGGCTCGATGCCGACATACAGCAGAACGGCAAGGCCGCTCCGATCGAGGCGGATGGTGCGATCGGCACCACGATGTTCGACCTGCCCGGCAGCGAAGACAACACCATCACCGTGCTGTTGCCGAAGGAAGCGGCGCAGTCGGCACCATCGCAATCGCTGGTGCGGATTCGCAGCCGGACGGGAACCGATGGCCGCTCGTATCTCGGGATCGTGACGGCCGGGCCCTTCGCGGAACCGGACAGCTTGCGGGCCGATTCGCATCTGCTCGTCACGGTCGCGACGCGCGGCGGGAACTACCAGCCACCGTACCACGGCCGCGTTCAAGTAACGATTCTCGGCGAAGAACTCGAAGATGGTACGCTCTGCCCGCCTCGCTTGCGGCCGCTTCCCAACAGCCCCGTGTTCGCACTCACGGAGGAAGAATCGGCCAAGGTGCTGAAGGCGGAAGGCGACATCCGCCTCGGGTTGGTCGTGGGTTACGAGAACGTTCCAATCGGCGTGCCGTCCGATTTGAAGTCGGTGTTACCGCGGCACACGGCGATACTCGGCACCACGGGCGGCGGCAAATCCAACACCGTGGCGCGGCTCGTGCAGCAGGCCCAGGCCGCGAACATGGCCGTCGTGCTGCTCGATGTCGAAGGGGAGTACACGCGCCTTCACAAGCCGACACCGAACGCGAAGATGCAGTCTGCCCTTGCCGCGCGCGGCCTGGAACCGCAAGGGCTGCCGCCCGATGCGATGACCGTTTATCACCTCGTCGGCCGCGACACGGCAAACCCCGATCATCCGCACGTGAAGCCCTTTTCATTGCAGTTCGCCCGACTCTCGCCGTATGCCGCATGCGAAATCCTCGGCCTCTCGGACGCCCAGCAACAACGATTCCTCCGCGCCTACGACATCGCGAAGGAAGTGATGCGCGACCTCGGCATCTTCCCGAGAAAGGGCATCGATGCTGACGAACGCATCGCAATGGAGAACGACGAGTTCGAGCGCGGCTACCCGCGACTCACACTTTCATTACTCATGGATGTCGTCGGTGCGTGCGAGGCAATTGCGAATACACCGAAGCGCGAAGCGAAGAGCAAAGAAGCTGGCGAGAGCGAAATCGTCTTCCAACCCTTCAATGCCGAACTCAAAGTACCTGCGGGACGGGATTCGTTGCTCAAGCGAATTCACGCGGGTCCGCGACCGGATCACGCCATCTCGTGGCGGGCACTCCTCGGCCGACTCTGGAGAATGAGCCGCCTCAAAGTCTTCGACGTCGTCGGTGTGTATCCCTTGAACTACAAGAACCTGCTTAAACCCGGCCACGTGTCCATCATCGACCTCTCCGATTCCGGGATGTCCGAACTAAACAACATCGTGATCGCGGACATGCTCCACGGTATGCAAGAGGAACAGGACAAGGCCTACGTGGCACACGAGAAATCGAAGGGGGCATCGGCCTTGCCGCGCACGCTGATCGTGATCGAAGAGGCTCACGAGTTTCTGAGTGCGGAGCGGATCGAGAAGATGGACAACCTGTTCCAACAGGTGGCAAAGATCGCGAAGCGCGGGCGGAAGCGGTGGCTCGGGCTCGTGTTCGTCACGCAGTTGCCGCAGCACCTGCCGCGGCAAATCTTCGGGCTGGTGAACTCGTACATCCTGCACAAGATCACGGACCCGCAGGTGGTCGCTTCTCTGCGGAAGACGGTGAGCGGCATCGACGAGAGTTTGTGGAACCGGTTGCCGGGCCTCGCGCCGGGTCAGGCCATTGCTTCGTTCCCGCACATGGCCCGACCGCTGCTCGTCTCCGTCGATCCGGCCACCGCCGAGTTGCGATTGGTCGAGTGAAACGGCAGCTTCAGAGTCAGGCTGCCACATTGCCACTTCGCTACACACACACTTTGGCAGCCTGACTCAATTTGTTGTCGAATCTCATTTCAGGACATGACCTTACGCGGGCACCGCGCAAGAAAATGAGGCGTTCGCGAAGTGGCGCGGGTTGGCAGCCTGACTCAGGGGATTGCCATCCACGCGACTCGGAGGTGGGACTACCGGCATCGCCACTGCCTACCGACCCGACTAAGATGCTCAAAAGCAATTTCACGCCGCAGGCCGCTGAATCAACATGGGAAAAGCACGTCGCCCGTATCCGTCCGACACCACAGACCTGTTTACCGCCAGCGCGTTTGCTCCTCGGCAACACCGCGTTCTCATTCTGCCGAAGTATCTGGACGAAGCCGCGGCCGATGTGAAACTCCACGACGAAGCCAAGGAACGCGGGGCCTACGAAATTCTACGCCACTGGTCGGACCTGGAGAAACAGGGACATCTGAACAAGAAGGAAACGGCTCTCGACGCCGAGTTCCTCCACAAAGTATTCGGCAAGGCACTCGGCTATTCCACCGTGACCGAGAGCCCGGACAAGTATCACCTCGAACGCAATTTCTCGGTTAAAGGCGTCGGAGTCGCGGACGGTGCCTTGGGCCACTTTGGAACGGCGCTCTCGCCGAGGCCTGCCGTCGCGATTGAACTCAAGGGCGCGGAAACGAACCTGGATCGCGACAAGTCCAACGGCCGAACGGCCGTTCAGCAATGTTGGGACTATCTGAATGCGTTGCCGAACTGCCCGTGGGGCATCGTCAGCAACTTCGTCAGCTTTCGGCTCTACCACCGCGACAAGACCTCGCAAGCCTATCAGGAATTTCGGCTTCAAGACCTTCGCAACCCGGAGGCGTTCGCGCAGTTCTACTGCCTGTTCGCAGCCGGGGCGTTCATGCCTGGCTATGCGGGCCAGGAACCGCGCGCCCTCAAGCTGATCAAGTCCACCGCCGAGCGCCAGCGCGACGTCGGCAACGAACTCTACGAGGCCTATAGCAACAATCGGCACAAACTGATCGATCACCTCAAGGCCGAACACGGCAAAACGCTCGATCGGGCCATCAAGATTGCCCAGACGATCCTCGACCGCATCATCTTCATCGCCTTCTGCGAGGATCGCGGCCTACTCTCCGAGAACTGCCTCCGCAACACGCACGATAGCATCTCACCTCACTCGCTCGTGACCAATCCACGCTGGCAGAACTTCCTCAACCTCTTCGGGGCAATCGATCGGGGAGTGGCCACGGATCCCTTCCTGAAAACGGGTTTCAACGGCGGCCTGTTCAAGCACGACCCCGAAGTCGACGACCTGCAACTCGACGACCGCTTCACGGACTTCTTCAAGAGCATCGGCACCTTCGATTTCCGCGACGAAGTGAACCTCGAAGTGCTCGGGCAACTCTTCGAGAAATCCATCGGCGAACTCGAACAGGTCCGCAGCGGAGGCCTCTTCGGCGAAGGCAAGGGAAGCAGCGGGAAGCCCGCGAAGAAACGCAAGAAAACGAAGGATCCGAACGGTGCGGCCGAACTACCAGTGATGCCGAAATCCGCCGAACGCAAGCGCTTCGGCATCTATTACACCCCGCCTGCCTTCACCGAATTCCTCGTCCGCGAGACGCTCGGCACCCTCATCGACGAAGAGCAAAAAGAGGTGCGCAAGACCCGGCACATCCGCGACGTCGATCTGAATTCCGAGACGCCCTCCATCGTGGTGGAGGGCTACTGGCGCGACTGTATGGCCCACCTGCGGCAATTCAAAGTCTGCGATCCCGCTTGCGGTAGCGGCGCGTTCCTGATCCAGGCCTTCGACTACCTTTACGACCGCTATCGCGAGATCATCGAAGGTGTCGCCTTTCACGGCCTCGTCGACGAGAAAACGCTGCTCGCCGACGTTTCCGACTGGATTCTCACCGAGAACCTGTATGGCGTCGATCTCTCCGAACAGTCCGTCGAGATCACGCAACTCGCGCTTTGGTTGCGCTCCGCCAAGAACGACCGCAAACTCGCGGACCTCTCGCACAACATCGTTCGCGGCAACAGCCTGGTCACCGACCCCGCCGTTCACGACAAAGCGATGCGCTGGGCCGAGACCTTCCCCCAGATCTTCGACGAGGAACCGAACGCGAATGGAAAGGATGCGTCCGGCGGTTTCGACGCGGTGATCGGCAACCCGCCCTGGGAGCGAATGAAACTCCAGGAACGCGAGTTCTTCGCGCACTCCGCGCCGGCCATCGCCGGGGCCGTGAACGCCGCCGATCGTCGCAAATCCATCCGGGAACTCGAAGCCAAGAACCCCGAACTGCACGACCTTTACGTCCGTGCGCTTCGCCATGCCGACAGCACGCTGGCCCACGTCCGCGCCTCCGGCGAGTTCCCACTCACCGCGAAAGGCGACATCAACACGTACATGCTCTTCGCGGAACTGGCTCGCAAGATTGTGGCCCCCTACGGCCGCGTTGGCCTGCTCGTTCCGTCCGGCATCGCGACCGACAACACGACTCGCGAGTTCTTCAACGCACTGATGGAGAAGAAGGAGCTGGCCGGTCTCTACGACTTCGAAAACAAACTGAAGGTCTTCCCAGACGTGGACGGTCGATTCAAATTCTCGATGCTTCTCTTTGGAGGTTCCTCGCGGGTCTACAAGGACGCCGATTTCGTGTTCTTCGCTCACAGTGTCGCCGACCTCAAGAGCCGGAAGCGGCACATCGCTCTGACTTACAAAGACATGGCGCTGGTGAACCCGAACACGAAGACGTGCCCGATCTTCCGCACCCGCCGCGATGCCGAACTCACCAAGGAGGTTTACTTCAACGGTGCCCCGGTCCTCATCGATCACCATCCGCAACAGGGCAACAACCATTGGGGCATCAAGTTCATTCGGATGTTCGATCAGACCAATGACGCGGAGCTGTTCATCGCGCCGGAGTCGCTCAAGGAGCGGGGTTTCCAGCTCGACGGCAACCGCTGGGTGAAGGACGAGGAAACGTATTTGCCTCTCTACGAAGCGAAGATGATCCAGGCTTACGACCACCGCGCGGCGAGCGTGGTGATCAAAGGCGAGAACTGGATGCGACAGGGCCAGACCGAGGACACGGGCCTGCTGGGCCATCAGAGTCCGACTGTTCTCGTGCAGCCGCGCTGGTGGGTCGCGGAGAAGCAGGTTGAAGAGGTGCTCAAAGTAAAAAGCGCGGTCGGTTTCATCGGCTTCAAGGACATCACGAGTCCAACCAACCAACGAACCATGATCGCATCATTCGTGCCGTGGTGTGCCGCAACCAATCATGTGATTCTGGTTCGTACTACCGCCAAACCAAGACGCGAGTTGTGCTTATTAGCGAATCTCAATTCGCTTCCACTCGATTACTTCGCACGACAGAAGATCGGCGGTGTCACGCTCAACTTCTTCATCGTCGAGCAACTGCCGATCTTCCCACCCGACCGTTACGAGAAGTTGTGCCCGTGGGACAAATCGCAGACGCTGGAGCAGTGGATTTCCGAGCGCGTGTTGAAGCTGACCTGCACGGCGAACGACATGATGCCGCTCGCGAAGGCGGCCAAGTTC
The DNA here is from genome assembly GCA_043733485.1 of Gemmataceae bacterium. GTDB lineage: Bacteria > Planctomycetota > Planctomycetia > Gemmatales > Gemmataceae > Urbifossiella. Next base: position 8,410 of record JAYTGN010000289.1, on the reverse strand, counting down.
AAGCCGCCGGTGTATAAGTGGGACGTGGAAGAGCGCGAGAGACTGAAGGCGGAACTCGACGCGGCCTACTTCCGTCTTTACGGCATCAGCCGCGACGATGCCGAATACATACTCGGCACCTTCCAGGGTCTCAAAGACGATGCGGCTCGGCAAACGCTCCTGAACTCGCAATCGCAGACGCAAACGATCCTGACCGCTTACGATGCCTTGAAGCCCATGAAGTAATGCTCGTCGCCGGGGTTCACTTCTTCTCGGCCTTGTTCTCGGTGGGGTCGGGCGGCTCCTTGCCGAACTTCGCGCGGTAGTCGCCGGCGAACTTCGCCTGGAGGCTCGGATCGCAGATGAAGCACTGGCTCTTCGCGCGGTTGTGATCCTTGCACCAGTCGCCCTTGGCCTGACACGCCTTGGCGACCTTAGCGCTGCACATGCTGCACTCCGCTTCCTTCACGCCGTGCTCGTCGCACCACCAGCCGTGGCCGTCTTCCTCCTTCTCGACCTCCTTTTCTTTCTTCGTACTCTCGACCGGGCCGGCGGGCTTGCCGCACCCGGCGACCGAGATCAGTCCCGCAATCAGGATCGCATTCGCGAACAACTTGAGCATCACCTTCTCCTGTGAAGCGCCCTTCAGGGCGCGAGAACCGGAACGTCCGTGCGAGCCGCTTCGAGCGGTGGGCTCGCTTCAACCGTCGTGTTCTTGCGCCACTTCGGCATTTTGAAGACGACGTAGAGAACGCGAAGCACGAGTAGGGACAGCACCATGGCCGAGATCACGCCGCCGATGACGACGGTGGCCAGCGGCCGCTGCACCTCGGCCCCCATGCCGGTCGAGAATGCCATGGGCACGAAGCCGAGGCAGGCCACGAGGGTGGTCATGAGCACGGGCCGCAATCGCGTGATCGCGGCTTCCTCCACGGCTTGCTCCAGCGAGCGGCCGCGCTGCAAGAGTTGCCTCACGTAGCTGACGAGGATCATGTCGTCGAGTACGGCGACTCCGGAGAGCGCGATGAAGCCGATGCCGGCGGAAATGGAGAAGGGCATGTCGCGAAGCCAGAGCGCGACGAGCCCGCCGACCCAGGCGAACGGGATGCCGGTGAACACGCGCAAGGTATCCACGACGTTGCCGTAGGTGGCGTAGAGCAACAGGAACACGAGCAAGAGGGCTACGGGCACGACGATCATCAGGCGGAGTTCGGCGCGTTCGAGTTGTTCGAACTGCCCGCCGTACTCGATGCGGTAGCGGCCCGGCGGCAGCGGAACGCCCGCCTTCACCTTGCGCTGGACCTCGGCCACGCACGTACCCAGATCGCGACCGCGGACGTTGCAACTCACCACGATCCGGCGCTGGCCCCAATCGCGAGTAATCGTCGAGGGGCCTTCGATGATCGAGATGTCCGCGAGGCGCGAGAGCGGGATCAGTTCGCCGTTCGCGGTGGGCAACTGAATGGCACCCACGGCCTCGGGGCTTTCGCGCCAGCGGTCCGGCAAACGCACGATCAACGGGAAGCGGAACGCACCTTCCACGACGTCGCCCATCGGCTTGGAGCCGATTGATTCGATGAGGTCGAGGACCGCGCGGGCCGGGATGCCGTAGCGAGCGATCTGATCCTGCTTCACTTTCACTTGCAGCACCGGCTGGCCCGAGATTTGTTCCACGGAGAGGTCCGCCACGCCGGGGATGTCCATCATCACGCGCTCGATTTCCTCGGCCTTCGACTTGAGAACTTTCAAATCGTCGCCGTAAAGAATCACGCCGAGGTCGGTGCGAATGCCGGTTTCCATCTCGCTGATGCGCATCTCGATGGGCTGCTCGAACGCGATCTTCTGGCCGGGAATCGTCCGCAGTTCCTTCTCGAGGAGAGCGGTGAGTTCGTCTTGCGTCTCGGCTTTCTTCCAGCGTGCGCGCGGCTTCAGGGTCACGTACATATCCGTGAGTTCGACGCCCATCGGGTCGGTCGCGATCTCGGCCGAACCCACCCGACTCCAGACGTGTTCCACTTCATCGGGGAACTCAGCGAGGATGGTTTTTTCCATCGCAGTGTTCCTCGCCACCGATTCTTCCAGGCTCGTGCCGGGGAGGCGGATGATGTTCAGGGCGATGGCGCCTTCGGAGAGTTTGGGAATGAATTCGGAGCCGAGGTTCGGTGCGATCATTCCAAAAGCCACGATCAACGTCGCGGCTCCGAACAGGAGTACGGCGAACTTGTGGCGCATCGTCCGGTGCAAGACGCGGATGTAAACCAACTTGATCGCCCGCAGTAGAAGCGGCTCGCGCTCCGAGATTTTCTTGGGCAGGAACAGGCTCGCGAGTGCGGGCATGAGCGTCATCGAGAGGATCATCGAGCCGATGAGTGCGAAGATGACGGTGAGTGCCATGGGCCGGAACAGTTTGCCTTCCGTGCCTTCGAGCGTGAGGATCGGCAGGTAGACGATGAGGATGATGAGTTCGCCGAAGAGCGTCGGTTTGCGCACCTCCACGGCGGCGTCGCGGATCACCTCGCGCCGAGACTTCCCCTCGGGATTGTGCGCGAGGTGCCGCACGCAATTCTCGACCATCACCACGCTGCTATCCACGACCATGCCGAAGTCGATGGCACCGAGCGAGAGCAGGCTCGCGGCGATGCCGAAGCGCAGCATGCCCGAGAACGCGAAGAGCAGTGAGAGCGGGATTGCGAGCGCGACGATGAACGCGGCGCGAAAGTTCCCGAGGAAGACGAACAGCACCGAGACGACGAGCAGCCCACCTTCGAAGAGGTTCTCGCGCACCGTGTCGATGACGTGCGTGACGAGTTCGGTTCGATCGTAGACGGGTTCGACTCGAACGTTTCCGGGCAGCGTGGCTTTGACTTCGTCGAGGCGGCGCTTGAGTGCCCAGGTCACTTCGTGGGAGTTCTCGCCCATGGTCATGAACCCGAGGCCGAGCACGACTTCGCCTTTGCCATCCGCGGTGACGGCTCCGCGGCGAACCTCGTGGCCAATGCGAACCTCGGCGACGTCACCGAGCAGTATGGGCACTCCGTCCTTCGCGGCGATGGGGATGTTGCGAATCTCTTCGAGCGTGCCAGTTCGGCCGATGCCGTGAACGAGGAGCACGCCGCTGCCGCGGTCGATGACGCCGCCGCCGACGTTTTGGTTGTTGGCGCGGATGGCCTCGGTCGCACGATCGAAGGTGAGGCCGTACTTGGCGAGCTTCGCGGGGTCGATCCGCACCTGATATTGGCGTTCGAATCCGCCCCAGGAATTCACCTCGGCCACGCCCTTCACTTGCCGCATCTGCGGCCGAATGATCCAGTCGTGAACGGTGCGCAGGTGCGTGGGATCGTCCCCTTTGCCCGCCACGATGTAGTGGAAGATTTCGCCGAGGCCCGTGGAGACCGGCCCCATTTTGGGCCGCTCCTGCCCTTGAGGTAACGCGACCGTGCTCAGCCGCTCGTTCACGAGTTGCCGGGCGAAATAAATGTCCGTTCCGTCTTCGAAAATCACGATGACCTGGGAAAGGCCGAACTTCGAGATCGACCGCAACTTCGTGATCTTGGGCACGCCGTTGAGGGCTTGTTCGATGGGGAATGTGATTTGCTGTTCGACCTCGCCGGGGCCGAGCGCGGGAACGACGGTGTTGATTTGAACTTGAACCGGCGTGGTGTCGGGGAACGCATCCACGTTGAGGTAGCGCAGGGAGACAACGCCAGCCGCCGCCAGTGCGATTGCGACCAGGATGACCAACCAACGGTACTTCAGGGATAAGTCGATGATCGCAGTGAGCACGAATGTTCCTCGTTACTTCTTGGCGTGGCAGGCACAGCCTTCGCCGAGATTGCCGCGGAGGAGTTCGGCGAGCAGCGTGCCGCTTCCTTGCGTCACGAGCAATTCGCCCGGCAGCACGCCAGCGATGATCTCCGCGTTCTTCTCATCCCGAACCCCGACCCGCACCTTCCGCACGTGGAACACCTTGAACGAGTCGGGCTTCAAATAGTCCTTGTCGCGAACGAAGACGATGTGGCAGCAGCCTTCCCACTGCACCGCTTCGTTCGGCACCGAAACCGCGTTCGCTTCCTCGCGAAGAATCACGCGGCCCGAACCGAACGTGTTCGCCCGAAGTTTGCCCTCGGGGTCCTGCAATTCCGCCCGAACCTTCACCGTTCGAGTCTTGACGTCGGCCTGCGTGCTGATCCACGCGAGTTTGCCGACGATCTCCTCGCGGCCATCGTCGGGTTTGAACTTCACTTGTTGGCCGAGCTTGAGCTTCCTCGCGTTCTCGCTCGTGACATCGCAAGTGAGCCAGAGCGTACGGGTGTCGACGACTTCAAACAGAATGCGGGTGTTGTCCACGACTTCACCGGCGACCACATCTCGCGACACGATGAGGCCATCCATCGGGGCCACGAGCGGCAGCAAGTTCGTGGTGGCCGTGCGCGGATCGAGCAACTTCGCGGCGTCCGCGGGGATTGCGAGGAAGTGCAGTTTAGCCTTGAGTTGATCGGCCGAGACGCCTTGAAGATCGTTCGCGGTGAACGGGAGGCCGAGGTTCACGAGAGACTGCCGAGCCGCGTCGAGTCGAATCTGGGTTTCTTGAACGGCGGCCTCGGCCTCGCGAATCTTCGCCTCGGAAACGACGCTCGATTCCCGGTAGCTCGCGAGCGTTTGCACTTTGAGTTGCAAGAGTGCGAACGACTGGAGGAGTTCGGCTTTTACCTTGCCGACCTCGGAGGCGTCGATGAGCGCGAGCACGTCGCCGGTTTGAACGCGGTCGCCGAGGCGTTTGAAGACGCGCCACACCGAGCCTTGCGATCGGCTCGAAAGGTGAACGACGCGAGTCTGGTCCGGGCCGATCTCGCCGGGTGCCGAGACGAACTCGACGACCGGTGCCATCCCGACGGTCGCAACCTCGATCCCGGCTTTGTTCGCGTCGCGTGCCGAGGCGAACTGAATGCGGCGCAGGTGCGTCTTGCAAATCGGGTTGTTCTCGGTTCGCGGCGCGAACTCGAGCGACCGTTTAGCCCGCGAGAGATCTTCGTTCGAAACGCTGGCGGGGCTCGAAATCTCGGCACGGTCCGGATTGTCCAGCGTGCATTCGGGGATGCCGTGGACCTTACACCAGCCGAGCGACGCGGCCTTCGGCAACAGTGTCGGGTCGCATTCGACGCACGCCGACTCGGGAACGGAGTGGTCGCTACACCAGTCGGCTTTTTCGCTCTCGCTTCCCGTCAGAGCGGAGAATTTTTCGAGCTTCCAGCCCGTGCTGTGACCCCACCAGCCCAAGGCACCCACGCCGGCGAGCACGACGATCGTAGGGATCAACCCGGCCACGAACCCGAGGCTGACTCGAACGGTAGACGGCGAACGCGACTCGTTCATGAGCGTTCTCTCAATGGAGAATGATGGGAAGGAATGAGGGCGCGCGAAATCGCGACCACGCACGTGCGAGGTCGAGAAGAGAATGATTAAATGACGAACGAGCAGTTCGTGAGGAAAAGTGGCGGCGCGGAGGGCCACGGCCCTTCGTGATCCTGGGGAAGAATCGCTCGCGATTCCAGAGCGAGCGGCAAGAGCATGAGCAGTTCGGCGGGTGGCTCGGAAAGGATCGAGAATTCGAGCGGTTCGATCCACTTCAACTGGTCGGCACCGTGCGAGCCTGGGCAACCGGGGGCGTGGTCATCGTCCGAATCGGGGTGGGAATCGCCCGCCAAGAGCGACTCTGGATGGTGCGCGATGCCGAGCTTGCACAGGCAGAAGCCCGTCGGCAAGAGCAGTGGCAGGCACGCTGCCACGATCAGAACTCGCACCAATGTCAACAGCGCCTTGCTCCAGAGTCGTCGGTAGAACCTCAGTTCTTTCTACCGCACCCGCGAGGTTCGGTCAATCCACCCCGAGGCCCGCGTCATGCTTTGGCCCTTTCCTCGACGCATGGCCCATTGGGGCTGTAAAACTTATTTCCGGTCACGACGCTCGAATCGCGTGGAAAACAAGCCTTTTCCGCAACCTTCGACTGGTCGCGCTGGTCGTGCTCGCTTTCGTTTCGGCCGTAAATCGCCTCGCATCCGGCACCTCGGACGACACTGAGCATGACCAGACCGGCCATGCTCCGCGAACCGCCATCCTTCAGGCAACGACCGTCCGACCGCGACTCGTGGCGCATCATGGCGGGACTCCTGGAACGGGTAAAGAATGGGGGGCGAAAGAAATGCAGAGGGAATGCCGCGGCGAGACTTGTGGAACGCCGAGCGACGAAGCGTACGATCCGGTTGGAAGAAGTCAAAGCGGCCTCACACTGTCCAATCTTCGACTGTCAAATCCGGCAGTGCTTGGAAATCCAGGTCCGAGGTGAGGAGAGTGAGCTTATGTTGCCGCGCCAACGCCGCGAGCATGATATCGACTTGCGATAGAACCCGCCCCTTGCGGCGTAGTTCGAGGTAGATTGACCCGTATTGGCGTGAGGTATTAAGATCGAGCGGCCACAGACGAATATGGTTCAGAAGATGACTTAACTGGCGTCGATTCTCATCCGGCTTCGGCGTGTGCTGAATGCCGGCTTCCAACTCGCAAAGAACGGGATGGCAACAGATGAAGCGATCGCCGGCCAATCGCCGTTGCTCGATCCGGTTCCGCAACTTCGATGTCTTGCGGAGTGCTGGCGAGAGGTGGTTGCAATCGAGTAGATAATTCGTCATCAGGCGAGCCCCATTTCTCGGCGGACCTGTTCTTTCGCTACGCGATCGGCCTCGCGTAGCGCTTGTTCGAGTAGCTCCTCATCGGCGGGATCGTTCGTCGCACAGAGTGCTTCGAGGATCGCAAAATCGCTTTTGATCTCCTCGGCGGTCATCTCACGATCCTCGAATTTCTCGATTTGCAACGTCTGACCCTCCTGCCAATCCTTTGGCAGCGGCTCCAGAGGACGGATTACACCGCGATCTACAACGGCCTTTACCATCGGACGGTCCTCCAAGCTCTCGGCATTGTACCCGAAATGGAGCACTTGCTGAAGCGGACTTCTGATCGATTCCGCTGAGAAAATCGCGATGTGGCACGGTCTCCTGACCCGTGCCACTTTGCCGACTGAAGGTCACCTCTGGGCGAGGGCCGCTGCTATGAGCCGCCGCCCGAGGTTGTCATTGGCGGTTTTCGTCTGCTACGTGGTACGCGGCAGATTGCTCCGGTCAGGTGGAGGTGCCGATCACGCCTTTGGAGTGGTGAAAAGGGGCATGCCAAAGGACCTCAGGTCCCGGATTCGCCAATGGAGCCCTTCGGTCGGCAGAGCGGCACGGGTCAGGAGACCGTGCCACAGCGCGGGGTGTTACGCCCGTAGATAATGCTGTTATGGTAATGAATGTAGGTTTCGCTGACCGAGTGTCCGGGAACCGTCCGAAGGTCTTTCGCTAATAGTGCGCGAACTCCGTAGTCGAGTTCGGCGTGGTGATTCGGGCAGACGCAGATGATGTTCGCCATCACGTCGGGGCCGTCATGGGGCTTACCCAGAGGCTGGATGTGATGACCCTCGGAGTAACGCGAGCCGTCGGGAAGGATGATGGTGTGGCCGCAGAGTTGGCACTCGTTCTTGTGGAGTGCCTTGACGCGGAGGGCCAGCGCGGTGTCGCGGAGGATGCGGTAGGTGGTAGACAGAACCCGTGCCGGTGGCTCGGCCAAGTCTGGGGCTTCAGGTGTCGCTACCGAGGTGCCTCGATCTTTTCTTTGACTGGTACTGTTTATACGCTTGACCACATAATCTGCAGCATCCACCGAACAAGATGTGCCATTGTAGCCTGCGAGTTTAGTCACCTTCCACGGGAGGTGCCTAATGGGAGCGCCAACCACGTTTGCCGACTTCCATCCGCCCGAGATAACCCGCCAGACTCCATCACCATCGGTGTGCTTCGCGGCCAGCGTGCAAGGATCGATAAAACCCCAATAGAATTGCCCACTGGAGAATGTGATCCATAGTGTTGAGCCATCGTCCTCGAAATAGATCTGGATCTCGTTCTTGAATCGCTCAGCGACGCCGGCGCTATTCCCTTCCTCAAGAAAGAGTCTTTTCAGTTTGTCCCAGGCAGATCGCTGACAGAGCCGAAACGCCGCACGATCCTCCGTTCCGAACCCGAGACGAATCGTACCCTCTTGGATGCACTCCGGTTCCCATTTTCCGTGTTCACCTAGCTTGATGTAGCGGACAACTGTAGGCTCGATTGTGGCTGGCATTTCCAGAAACTCCTCAAGGCAATTTTTCGTTCCCACGCGGAACGTGGGAACGAGAGCTGTCACACCGCCTGCTTCTGCCCCGCCGCCAACTCCGTCGGCCACCATTGATCCTTCGTCTCCACCTTCTCGCGAATGCGGCGGATCACCTCTTCATCCGTCGGGTAGGGCGACTTCAACACGGGGCGGAGCGGCAGCGGGATTTCATCCATGCGGTAGACCGTAC
>JAYTGN010000288.1:0-10494 GCA_043733485.1 Gemmataceae bacterium | reverse complement strand
CATGACTTCTCCTCCTCCGGTACGGTCTTGCGTCCGGCCGAGAAGATGGCAAAGTGAGCTCTCAGATGGAAGTCCGATTCAGCCAGAGTGATCTAGTTCTTGCCGCTGAAGTGGTTGTACTTGGCGTGGGTTCCGATCCAGTACCAAATATTCTTGTTGCCTTCAACCACGTAGATCGCCCGATACTGCTTGCCGATGCTCACGGAAAACGACCCGTTCAAGTGCTGGCCCTTGCTGTTGTTTTTCAGTTCGTGAAGGCGAAGTGAGGCGTGAGCCGGGTCCCGGAGGAAGAGGGCAAACGCCTTCTTCGCGGCCTCCTGCACCTGAACCGGAAGCTCGTCGTAGAGGAAACGAAACGCCTTCGTGCGCCGGTTGATTCTGGCAGACGAAGGCGTTTCATCTTCTGGTTTGGTGGACCGATCCATCAGTCCATCAGCCCATTGACGGTTTTCCCCTCAGCGTCCTCTCGAAGGGCACGCTGAGCGAAATCGGCGAAGGAACCCAACTCGTCACCAGGATTCAGGATCGCCTGAAACTCACTGATGTGATGACGTAGCTCCTTGATCCCATCGACGGCGTAGTGCGTGGTCTCGAATCCTCTGGACACCTCTTCAAAGTTCACGGCCAATTTGTGCCACCGCTCGAACAGGTTCACGAGGCGAGCGTCAAGTTCCTCATTGAAAGGAACCCCGTCGCTGTACAGGGCGTGAATCTCGAAATCGAGACTCATCACGTCCTTCGCTAAGAGGTTCATATCGCGTAGAAGGGCTTCGTGATCGAGGCAAACTTGCGCTTCGCGGTGATGCTTCAGCCAGCTTTCCGCCTCGCCTTCGTAGAAAGCGACCTTTCTCTCCGCGTAGGAGACGCGGCCGGTAGGGAGTTCAGCAGTCATGATCGCATCCTCGGTTCGCGCCAGACCCAGCAACACAATTCTACACCGATTGGATCATTTGTGTACGCTCGATGATTCACCGATGTTCATGTGGCTCGATCCTCTACCACATCCGAGGTTCGCGGCGATCCAGCAAGTAGGCCGTGCCGGTCGCGGCCGCGTCCACGAGGTCGTCGTGTTCGCCGAAGGGGAAGGTGATCATCTCGTCCATCAGTCGCTTCTGGCCCACATCGACACTGCCAGCGTCGTCCCCCTTCAAACGGAAGCTGCCGTTCTCGACCGACACGCTGAAAGCCGCGATGCGGGAGGCTTTGTCCTTCGACTGCGAGATGCCCTTCACACGCGGTCCGAAGCGGGTGTGACGCACCAGCAAATCCTTGATGCCCAGGAATGCCGCGTTCGTTTCGAACAGCACGACGGCCGGGTTCCAGCGTCGATCGAAGTCGTCGATCAACCCGACGAGGTCGGGAGCGGCCACGCGCCGCGCCGTCGCTTCGAGCACGTGAATGGACGCGCTCGACTTCCCGAGTACGACCAGCGCACTCGAATCGGCCTTCGAACTGATGCTCACCGCCGGATCGACCGAAAGCACGATGCTCTCGTATTCGGCAGGTTCGGCCCAGAACCGCACCCATTCGCCGCGGATCGGCGTGTCTTCCTCCGCGATGGGCACGAGCCGATAACCGCGAGCGAACGATGTCGCCCCGATTTCGTCTCGTCGCGCTTTCAACTTCGCCACAGGCCACTTCTCCGGCCAGACCGGTTCGAGGTCGCTGCCGATGGCCCGTCGAAAGTGAGTGTACGAACCGTTCTTCTTGAGTCGGGCGTTGAGATCGTCGCCGTGCCACGGCGTGAACAGACCCCAGAATCGGCCATCCGGTTCGAGCAGGTTCATGAGGTTCTCGTGGAAGTAGTCGGCCACGCGATTGCGCTCGCTCGCCGTGTGGAGTGCCCGCACGTCCACGATGTCGTCGCAGATGAGAAGGTCAGCGCGGGTGCCGGTACTGCCGGCCCCGACGCCATAAGCTGCGACGCTCGGGCCGATCGCCTCGGCGGGCCGCTGCACCGTGAACCGATCCGCCGACCAGGGTTCCGAAGGAAGCAGCTTTGGGAAGACCTGGCGAACCCAACCGTTCCCATCGATCGCGGACCGCAGAAACCGCGAACGCTCGGCCGCGATCGCGCCCGTCGAGCAAACGATCTTCACCCGCAGCCCCGGATTGCGGCCCAGTTCCCAGACGATCCGCGAGCAAATCTGAAAGCTCTTCCCGTGATCGCGCGGAAGTTCGATCAGGGCCTTCGGATGTTTCGAGAGGAAGTCTTGCAGTTCGAGGTGAATCGCGGCTTGCTGGATCGGTAGGCCGTGGGAATCGGCGAAGCAGAAGCGGATGAAGGCGTTGGGGTCAAGCCGCGCCATCGACGGGGCACGGCTCAGCAGCAGCAGGCTTTGAAGCCGCGACGAATGAGAACACGTTGGCGGCGAGGCGTGCGAGTTCTTCATCGGGGTGTCCATCCAGAAAGGCGAGGATGCGGGCGGCCTCGGACGTGAGAGGCTGCGAAGGTTCGGAGCCCGCCGCGATTTCGAGCTTGCTCAAATCGAGGCGGAGGTCGGTGAGCGAACGGGCCGCATCGCGGGAAACCTTCTCATCCTCCGAGCGGAGGAGAGTTCGCAGCACGAGTACGGATTCGGCAGCGGCTTCGCAGACGAGCCGGCGCTCGGCTTCGCGGAGCGCGAGTTTCCAACGATCCGCGTAGTCGCGCGGCCACTTCCGCACTGCGTCCGCCGCGCGGTGAATCTTCGCGGCCACCGCTTCCCACGTCGAACCCGCGGCCCGAAGTTCAGCGGCTCGATTCAACAGGTCGTCGTTCAGCGGCTTCGGCACGGCAGCCCCCTGCGTGAGAATGGAAATCCTTCCTGAAGACGAAGGAGCATACGATCTAGTGAACGGGTGTCAAGTAGCAGATTGAAGTGGGAGGAAGATGTCGACGTGAACCAGGTAAACCTTCTTGCCGTCCGTGAAGCTTTTGGGCAGCTTGTCGCAACGGCCTTCGACGTTCGATTCGTCCGCCATCAGTTCCGCCACCTTCGCTTCGCCCGCGTCCGCCACATCGTCTGGATCGTCACTTCGCGCGAGAATCGCGTCTCGCTCGAATTGTCGAATTCGCCTTTCCTCGCACTCCGCTTTCGGTTATTACTCGCCTCGAAGGTGCGGCCCCAGTTCTCCCGGAGGTCCGCGCGCCGAACCCACAGTCGCACCGCGCAGGGAAGCGCCGGCATGGCAAGCCCGAAAATTCATTCGCTCGACGAACTCGGGCCGCTCCTCGAACGCCATCGCGTTCAAGGCCACCGGATCGTCCATTGTCACGGCGTGTTCGACCTACTGCACATCGGCCACGTGCGGCACTTCGAACAGGCGCGCAAGCTCGGCGACCTCCTCGTCGTCACGCTCACGCCCGATCGCTACGTGAATAAAGGCATCGGTCGCCCCGCGTTCACTGAGTCGCTGCGCGCCGAATTCCTCGCCAACCTCACGTCCATCGATTACGTCGCGATCAACGAATGGCCCACCGCCGTGGATACGATCCACCTATTGCGGCCGAACATCTTCGCGAAGGGAAGCGAGTTCCGCAACCTTCAGGACACGATCGGGCACGTCTCGTTGGAAGGCGACGCGATCCACTCCATCGGCGGCGAACTCGCCTTCACCGAAGACATCGTTTACAGTTCGTCGGCGCTCATCAACCAATACATGAGCCAGTACCCGGACCACGTCCGCGATTTCTTGTGCGACTTCGCGGCACGCTACCCGGCGGAAGATGTACTCGCTCCGCTGCGGGCTGCCGAGGGGCTCAAGGTGCTGGTCGTCGGCGAGACGATCATCGACGAATACGAGTATTGCGAAGCGATCGGCAAGTCCGGCAAAGAGCCGGTGCTCGCCACGCGGTACGTGAGTACCGACAAGTTCGGCGGCGGCGTGCTCGCCTGTGCGAATCACACGGCCAACTTCGCGAAGCGCGTCGACGTCTTCACCATGCTCGGCGAAGGGCTCGATCAGGAAGACTTCGTGCGAGGCGTGCTACGCGACAACATCACGCCGCACTTCTTGGAGAAGAAGAACTCGCCGACCATCGTGAAAAAGCGGTTCGTCGAGAAGTACCTGTCGCAGAAGATGTTCGAGGTTTACCGCATCAACGACGAGGCTCTCGACGAACGGGCGGACGCGGAATTGTGCGATCGCTTGCGGGCGATCCTGCCCGAGTACGACCTCGTGATCGTGGCCGACTACGGGCACGGGATGCTCACGCCCAACGCGATCGACGTGCTCTGCGATCATTCGAGATTTCTGGCCGTGAACACGCAATCGAACGCCGGGAATCACGGCTTCAACATGATTTCAAAGTACCCGCGTGCCGATTACGTCTGCCTGGCTCAGCGCGAGGTGGCGCTCGAAACGCGGACCCTGCACCTCTCTCCGGATCAAATGGTGCGGCACGTTTCCGAGAAGCTGCGCTGCCCGCGCGTCATGATGACCCGCGGTAGCAGCGGCACGCTCTATCACAGCTCGCAAGACGGCTTCCACCGCACGCCGGCATTCGCGACCAAGATCGTGGATCGGGTCGGAGCCGGCGACGCCGTGCTTTGCCTCACGGCACTCGCCGTGGCGGTCGGTGCCTCGCCCGAGATCATTCCGTTCATTGGAAACGTGGTCGGAGCCGAGGCCGTCATGATTCTCGGCAACCAACGTTCCATCGAACGCATCCCGCTCTACCGGCACATCGAATGCCTGTTGAAAGTTCACAAAGCCGAGAAGCAGCAAGCTCCGACGACGTACAAGATGGCGGGTTAGTCTTGCCGCTTGCGGCTTCGCGATTCGATCTTAAAAGGGAAACGATGCACGACAAGCACACGGTTCTGGTCACGGGCGGAGCGGGATACGTCGGCTCGGTTCTCGTTCCGAAGTTGCTCGCGGAAGGGCACTCGGTTCGCGTCCTGGACAACTATTACTTCGGCGACGACGTGCTCGCCGGAGTGAAGGGGAACCCGAACCTCACCGAGATTCACGCGGACCTGCGCGACCGCGCCGTCCTCGATAAATCGCTCAAGGGTTGTACCGCCGTCATTCATCTGGCGTGCATCTCGAACGATCCGAGCTTCGAACTCGACCCGACGCTCGGCAAGTCGATCAACTACGATGCCTTCTTGCCGCTCGTCGAACTCTCCAAGAAGCACGGCGTGCAGCGGTTCATTTACGCGTCGTCGTCCAGCGTGTACGGCATCAAGGACGAAGAGAGCGTCACCGAAGATTTGCCGCTGATGCCGCTCACCGATTACTCGAAATTTAAGGCGATGTGCGAAGACGTGTTGATGAACGCCCGCGAGCCGGGCTTCACGGTACTCACGCTCCGACCGGCGACCGTTTGCGGGTATTCGCCGCGCTTGCGGCTCGATCTCTCGGTAAACATCCTTACCAACCTCGCGGTGAACAAGCGCGAGATCACGGTCTTCGGCGGCAGCCAGCAGCGTCCGAATTTACACATTCAAGACATGACGGACCTGTACTGCCAGACGCTGAAGTGGCCGGCCGAGAAGATCGACGGGAAGATCTACAACGCGGGCTGGCAGAATCTCTCGATCATGGAGATCGCCGAGATCGTGAAGGCCGAGGTCGGCGACGACGTGAAGATCGCGACCTCGAAGACGGACGACTTGCGGTCGTACCGCGTGTCGAGCGCGAAGATCAAGAACGAACTCGGCTGGGCTCCGCGGTTCACGGTGCCCGACGCGGTGCGGGAACTCGTGGCCGCATTCGAGGCCGGCAAGATCCCGAACTCTCTCACCGATCCGCGCTACTTCAACATCAAGACGATGAACGCGCGCCTCGCGGCGCAATCGAAAGCGGCGTGATTTCTCGAAACCCGGTTTCTGCTTGGGAAACCGGGTTTCTCGCTGAGGAAGAAACCCGGTTTCGAAGCCAGAAACCGGGTTTCAACAACTTATGCCAACTGCGGATCTCACCGTCGTTCTCGGCAACTACAACCACGCCCGGTACCTGCCCCGGTCGCTGGACGCGATCCTCGCGCAGTCAGTTCGACCGCGCGAAGTTCTCGTCTTGGACGATGTCTCGACCCAGGACAACAGCCTCGAGGTGTTGGCAGGCTACGCCCGGCGTGATCCGATCGTGCGGGTGATCCGTAACGAGAAGAACCTCGGCGTGGTCGCGAATTACAACAAGGGCATCCGACTCGCGAAGACCGAGTTCGTGCTCCTTGCCGCGGCCGACGACTACACGCTTCCCGGCTTCATCGAGAAGTGCGCGACTCAACTCGAACGGCATCGCGAGGCCGGGTTGTGCTTCGCCTACGACTCGTTCATGGTCGGCGAAGCCGGCCCGCTTCAAGTCAATCCGAGTGGCTGGTGCACCGCGCCGGCGCACTTCACTCCGGACGACGTGTGCAAGAATCTGCGGCACTGCATCCCGGGTCATGCTGTCGTTTGCCGTCGCGAACCACTACTCAAGTCCGGGCAGTTTTTGCCGGACCTCGCCTGGTACTGCGACTGGTTCGCGTTCCTCACGGTCGCGTTTCGCCACGGTGCCTGTCACGTTCCCGAGACGCTCGCGGTCCGCGTGTTGCTTCCCGATGCGTATTCTTCAAACGCGCGGCAGGGGCCGAAGAACGTCGAAGTGCTAGGTGCCTTCTTCGACCGCATCGCGTCGCCGGAGTATGCGGACGTCGCGCCGTTCTTCCGCCGCAACGGGACGTGTACGTTCTTCGGAACCGATCTCATTCGTGCGGCCGCGAAACGGGCGGATCGTTGGGAACCGCACATCCTTGGCTTCTTGAATGGCTTCGCGCCCGACCAGTACGAGGAATTGTTGGAGGATTCGGACCCCGCGGCGCGGGAGTTGGCCGCGTTCTTCCTCGGACCGTTCTGGCGGCACTTCGCGGAGAAGCGCGCCCAAAACGAGAACGAAATCATCCACCTGCGGAACCGACTGATCCAGGCGCGCGAACAACTCCCGCCGCCGGGAGCGATCGGCAAAGTGCGCTGGCTGGCGAGGTCGTTCGCGCGGCGAGTGCGCCGCGCCGCGAGCTAACTCGAGAGAACCACCGATGCCCAAGCTCGGCGAAATCAACTACCTGAAACTGATCGGCGAAGCGGGTGCCCAGCACGCACTCGACAAGCCGTTCTCCGATGCCGATTGCGGGCGCTACCTCGCGGACCTCGGCGCGGTGCTGAAGCTTCTGCCGCCTCCGCCGGCCCGCATCCTCGATCTGGGCGTCGGGCCGGGCTGGACCAGCGCCTTTCTCGCTCGCCGCGGCTACGAGGTGGTGGGTCAGGACATCTGCGAAGACATGATCGCACTGGCGAACCGGAACCGCGATCGGTACTCGGCGCGGGCTGCGTCGTTCGTCGTTCAAGATTACGAATCGATGCCCTATCGCGCGGAGTTCGATGCAGCGTTCTTTTACGACGCCCTGCACCATGCGGAAGACGAACGCACGGCACTTTCCGCGGTTTACGCGGCACTCAAGCCGGGCGGCGTGTGCATTACGATCGAGCCGGGCGAAGGGCACGCGGTGGCTTCGGCGGCGGTGAGCGCGGAACTCGGCGTCACCGAAAAGGACATGCCGCCTCACCACGTGATCGCGCTGGCGCGGGAAGTCGGCTTCCAGTCGTTCCGCGTGTATGCTCGTTCGAACGAGCCGGTTCTTTTGGTCGGCGTCGATTCGCGGTCGCCACTCTGGTCGCAGTTGCCGACGCGTTGGCGGGTCGCAGCAGGGTTCTTCCGCAAGGCGATCCGGAGCCTGCTCAAGGGTGCCCGCGAAGCCGACCGCGAATACCTCTTCCGCGTGCCGCCCGATTCCGTGCTGCGGGCCGGCAACGTCGTCTGGATGCAAAAGTGAGTTGTGTGAAGGAATCATTCTCGGGTTGCTTCAAGCTTGCCGTTTCCAGTAAACAAGGGTGCCGATAACGGACTGCCAAGGAAGGCGCGACCGATGACAGCCACGCCGCGACTCGACGAACGCTCGAAACACTTGCGCCGCGTCATCGTGCGCATGCTCCAAAAAGCGCGCCGCGGGCACGTCGGCGCGGCCTATTCGCTCATCGAAATCCTTCGCGTTCTCTACGACGACGTGCTGCGCTTCAACCCGCAGCACCCGAAGTGGAAGGACCGCGACCGCTGCATTTTGAGCAAGGGTCACGGTTGCCTCGCACTCTACGCTTTGCTCGCGGATAAAGGCTTCATCACCGACACCGATCTGGACGAGTTCTGCACGGCAGACGGCATCCTCGGCGGCCATCCGGACGCGGGCAAGGTACCCGGCATCGAGGCCAGCACCGGTGCCCTCGGCCACGGCCTGCCCATCGGCCTCGGCATGGCCCTGCACCTGCGGCTCGTCCAATCCGATGCCCGCGTCTTCGTCATCCTCGGCGACGGCGAGTGCAACGAAGGCTCCGTCTGGGAAGCGGCCATGTGTGCCGGCAAACACGGCCTCACGAACCTCACCGTCCTCGTCGATTACAACAAGCACCAGTCCTACGCCAGCACCAAGGAAGTTCAGGATTTGGAGCCGTTCGCGGATAAGTGGAAGAGCTTCGGCTTCGCGGTTCGCGAGGTCGATGGCCACAACGTCGAGGCGCTTCGCAGCACGCTCCACGCCGCGCCGTTCGATTCGACCAAACCCTCGGCGATCATCTGCCACACGATCAAGGGCAAGGGCGCGAGCTTCGCCGAGAACAACATGAAGTGGCACCACAAGAACAAAGTGACCGACCAGGAAGTAACGGAGCTTCTGGCGGCGATTGAAGCGGCGTAATCCCAGGCGAGCCGAGCGGCGTAAGCCGCCGGGTGATGACATGCGCGAGAATTGCCTGAAAACCGTCTTCGAACTCGCCAAGCAGGACGAGCGCGTCGTCTTCATCGGCTCCGATCTCGGCGTCGGCGTGCTCAGCGACTTCAAGAAAGAAATCCCCTCGCGCTTCTTCATGGAAGGCGTGTACGAGCAGAACCTCGTCGGGCTCGCGGCCGGCATGGCGATGGAAGGCAACGTCGTTTATTTGAACACGATCGCCACCTTCCTTTCGCGCCGCTGCTACGAACAGGTCGCGGTCGATCTCTGCCTGCACAACGTGAACGTCCGGCTCATCGCCAGCGGCGGCGGCGTCGTCTACGCACCACTCGGCCCCACGCACCTGGCCATCGAAGACATCGCAATCATGCGGGCCTTGCCGAACATGACCATCGTGGCACCGGCCGATTCGGTCGAGATGGTCCGCTTCATGAAGGTGTCCGTCGATTACGCCGGGCCGATCTACATTCGCGTAGCCAAGGGGCACGATCCGATTGTCACGTCGGACACCGGGCCGTTCGTGATTGGGAAAGCCGTACCGATGCGCGAGGGTGAAGAAGTGCTACTCGCGACCACGGGCGTCGGGCTTCAAATCTGCCTCTCCGCCGCGGAGATGCTTGCAGCTAAGGGCGTGAACGCCGCGGTGCTGCACTTCCCCACGATCAAACCGTTCGACACCGAGGCGCTCCACGCTCATGCCGAGCGAGCCGCGGCCATCGTGTCGGTGGAAGAGCACACGATCATCGGCGGGCTCGGCAGCGCCGTCGCCGAGTACCTCGCGGAAACGGACCTGCTGCACTCGCGCCGCTTCAAACGGATCGGCATCCCCGATGTCTTCCCGAGCGTCTACGGCGACCAGAACGGCATGATGCGGAAGTACGGCATCTCCGCCGAGAACGTGGTTGAGCAGTCGTTGAACTTGTTGAAATCGCGGGTCGGCAAGCCGGTGCGAATTGCAGCGTGATTTCTTGGTGGCACAGGCATTCCTGCCTGTGCTGCTTTCAAAGCACAGGCAGGAATGCCTGTGCCACCAGAGCCACGAACTCATGAGTCGATTGCTCAATATCGTGAATCAGCTGCATCGTCGCACGGCCCGCGATTACGTCGGCCGTATGGCCGACGACAAGGTGCAGTGTTCCGTCGTTGCCCGGCGCTTCGATCGCGACTACTGGGACGGCGATCGCCGCTACGGCTACGGCGGGTACAAGTACGACGGCCGCTGGGCCATCGTCGCCAGGCAACTCGTCGACACCTACCAGTTGAAGGACGACGCTCGCATCCTCGACGTCGGCTGCGGCCGCGGCTTCCTCCTCTACGAATTCACGCAGCTGCTCCCCAACTGCACCATCGTCGGTTTCGATGTCTCCGACTATGCACTCGACACGGCGAAGGACGAAGTTCGCGACAAGCTCTTCGCCCACCGCGCCCAGGATGCCCTCTCCTTCGACGATCAATCGTTCGACTTGGTGATCTCGCTAAACGCCTTACACAACTTGCCGCCTCAGGAACTCGTGGCCGCGCTGAAGGAAATGGAACGCGTCGGCAAGAAGAAATACCTCGTGGTCGAGAGCTTCAAGGATGCCGAAGAACTGTTCAACTTGCAGTGCTGGGCGCTGACGTGCGAGTCGTTCTTTCGGCCGGAAACGTGGTCGTGGCTGTACGGCCTCGCGGGTTACACCGGCGACTACGAGTACATCTATTTCGAAGCTCCGCTGCCGCTCGCGGCAGCCGCCTGAAAATCGTAG
>JAYTGN010000287.1:0-24751 GCA_043733485.1 Gemmataceae bacterium | reverse complement strand
ATGGCGGGTGAGGGGCTGCTACCTTTGAAGCCAGCCCCTCACCCGGTTTGCGAACTGCATTCGCAGTTCGCAAACCACCCTCTCCCCATTGGGGAGAGGGTCAGAATTCGCATCCGCGTCACACGACGGGCAGCGACACACGGGCTGGCGTCATCGTATCCGATTCCGGCTTCACCGGCCTCACGCTCTCATTCAAGAACACGTGAAGCGGGGCGTAGCGCCAGCCGGTGTCGTGCTCGTCCGCGATGCGCTTCAACTGGGTCAGGGAATCTTCCGTGATGAGGTTGCCGGTTTCCTGATAGCTCGGGTCGCAGAAGTAGATGCGGCAGCCGAGCGGTCGTTCGTTGCGAGCCGTACACAAGCCCTGCACCTGGAACGGACACGCGGCGCGCGCTGCGGGTTGCTCGTAGTGCGGCGCGGTTTCGAGAAGGAGTTCTGCTTCGAAGTGGCTGATGAAAAGCGTGTGGCCGTATCCTTCAAAGCGGCAACAGCGACCGGAGGCGTCGCAGCGCGGCCCCGCGGCCGCGACCGCGCGATCCACCTCGGCGTAGACGTTCAACACAGCCAGGCGAACGGCCTCGGTCATGGGCATCACGCCGGGGCGTCGCCTTCGGGTGCCGGTGCTGGCTTCGGCTTGAGCGCCTTGTTCACCGCTTCGAGGAGCCGTTCCATCGCGAAGGGCTTGCGAATGTAGTCGATCACGCCGAGGTATTCCGCGTAGGCCTTGTGCCGGCTTCCCTCGTTCGCCGTCACCATGATGATCGGCGGCGCGTCCACTTTCCCGCGGAAGTGCTCGAGCACCGGGTACCCACCCATCCGCGGCATCATCATGTCGAGGATCACGAGGTCCGGAGGCTGGTTGTAGATCGAGGACTTCCCCTGATGGCCGTCGTGGGCCTGCATCACGCGGAAGCCTTGCCGCTCCAGCACCGCCCGCAGGCCATCCACGAGTTCGCGATCGTCGTCCACGATCAGGATCGTCTGCTGCTCGGCCATGTGAGGCCCTCGCTCCGGTTGCTAGTCTTCGTCAACCATAACAGTTGGAAGGGCGAGCCACAAGCGCTCGGCCAAGGTGGCACAGGCATTCTTGCCTGTGCGAGATCACAGGCAAGAATGCCTGTGCTACCGCTCATTCACTTGTCGATCGCCTTCAGGATCGTCTCGGCGACGAGCTTGTTCCCGGCATCGTTCAGGTGAACGCGGTCGGTCGTGAGAATGCCTTGAGCTTTGTCGTCCGCGTTGTTCTTCGCGATGTAGTCCTGGAAGGCCTTGCGAAGGTCGCACGGCGTGGACTTGGTTTCCTTCGCCACCTTGCGGCCGATCTCGGCATACTCGTCGAGCTTGGCGTCGAGCTTGTTCGTACCGGCCTTGTTCTCGCCGATCACGGTCGGCGTACACAGCACGACGCGGGCACCTGAGTCCTGAATCTTGCCGATGATATCCTTGAGCCCCGCTTCGTACTTCTCTTTGGTGGTGCCGTTGGCGGGGTTGCTCTCACCGTGCCAGATGTCGTTGATGCCGATGTAGATCACGACGAGGGTCGGCTTCTTGGCGAGCACGTCTTTTTCGAGTCGGCGTTGGAGGTCCGGTACTTTGTTGCCGCTGATGCCGGCCCCGACGATCTCGATGCCCAGATCTTTGTGCTTCTCGGTGAGCGCGTTCTTTACGACGGTGACGTAGCCCTTGGGGCCGACGCCGCCCTCCGTGATCGAGTCGCCGAGGAAGACGATCTTTTCGCCCTTCTTGAGTGCGGGAGCTTTCTCAGCCGCAGTCGCGGTGAAAGCGAGAACTGCGATCGCTGCCAGGGAGAGTGGGAACGGGAGTCGCATGAGTCGGTCCTTACGAATTGGGAACTCGGCGTGGTGCAGGAACATGATAACGCAAACGCGGGACAAGTGAAGGCGCGACAGCGCCTGAGGTTTTGGCGAACCGGCGACGTCAGTCGCCGGGTGGGAGCGAAACCCGGCGACTGACGTCGCCGGTTCGCCTGGAAAGCTGTGAGTATCGGCGTCGAGTGGCCATACTTCTACACCTCCCTCACGCCGAGGTCCTTCCAGTAGTCCGGCAATGGCGCTTCCAGCGTCAACAGTTCCTTCGTGGTCGGGTGCGTGAAGGTGAGCCGGCGGGCGTGGAGCGCGATGACGCGGTCGCGGGGCAGTTGTGCGGGTGGGCCGAAAGGCCGGGGCGAATCGTAAGTGATGTCTCCGAAGACGGCGTGCCCGCGCCAAGATGCCTGCACGCGCAACTGATGCATGCGGCCCGTGAGCGGCGTGAACTCGATGAGCGTGCCGCCCGCAGGCAGGCGCTGCAGCACGCGAAATTCGAGCGTCGCCAGCTTCGCGTGTTCCTCGCCTTCCACGGCGCGAACGGTGCGTGCCTCGGTGGCGATCTTGCGAATCCAATCGTTCCAGACGCCGGCCTCGGGCGTCACGTCGCCTTCCACCGCGGCCCAATACACCTTGCGAACCTCGTGCTTCTGGAACTGCGCGTGAATGCGTTGGGCGGCCTTCGTGCTGCGCGCGAAGAGGATGACGCCAGACACGGGCCGGTCGAGCCGGTGCGGGATGCCCAGGTACACGGTCCCCTTCTTGGCGTGCTTCTCCTTGATGTACGCCTTCACCATCGCTTCGAGGCTAGGGATCTGGGCCGGTGCCTGCGTGAGCAGCGGCGCGGGCTTGTCGATCGCGAGAACGTGATTGTCCTCGAAGAGAATCTGCGAAGGGCTCAGCGAAGCGAGGGGAATCGGCGGCTCGTCGGCGTTCATGAGGTTAATATATGAACGCCTCCGGGCAGCGGGCGGCGCTAGTTCGAACAGTAGTGCCGTGCGATCAGATCGTTTTGGAGCCAGAGGAGTTTGCCGAACGCTCGGAGCGCCTTCACCTCGGCGTCGCGCGGCAAGCCGAGACCCAGGATCGTCGCCGTCAGTGCATCCGCCACGAAGCCGAGTAGCGCATTCATTTGCACCAGCGGCACGTCGAGATCCTTGCTGCCGGCCTTCGGCGTGTGAACCTTCCCGACCATGTCCAGGTACTCGAGCATCTTGCCGTCGTAAGGCTTGGTCACGAGGGTTGCCAGATAGCGGCCGAGGTGCTGCTTGCGGAACGCGATCTGCGGATGGTCCGGCGTGAGTTCTTCGAGCGTGAGAGGCACCTCGCCCTCGTATCCGGATTGCCGCGGCAAGAAGTGCCTCCAGGTGGCATCTTGGAGGTAGAGCTTGTCGTAGACCGCATCGACGAGCCCCGGCACGAGCGGCGCGAGGAGCGAAGCCGCGCCGTGAATGGCCGCAACATCGTCGGGGCCGAACCCCAGGAAGCCCGCGGTGTACGCGAAGCGATAGGCGAGGTCGGTCTCGAGGCGCGGTTCGTCGATGCGGGTCATGGCCGTCTCCGGATCGGGTGGGGAGGAGGAAATCGGAATAGCGGACAACTAACTCCACTTTCAGAGTCAAGTTTAACCCGCTACAATCAGAGGTCAAGGTCCAATTTGCGGAATCCGGCGAGATCGGCATGTTCTCTCAAACCGTCGAATACGCCCTGCGCGCCGTCGTCCACCTGGCGTATCGGGCACCCGAAGCCCAAACCACGGCGCAGATCGCCGAGGCGACCCGCGTGCCTCGGGACTACCTCTCGAAGATCTTGCAAGGCCTGGCCCGCGAAGGGATCGTGCGCACGCAGCGCGGCGTCGGCGGCGGTATCTCGCTCGCCCAGCAACCCGCCGACCTCACCATCCTCGACGTCGTGAAAGCCGTGGAGCCGGAAAGCGTACGCCGCATCACCACGTGCCCGCTCGGGCTGAAGACTCACGGAGTCCGCCTCTGCCCGCTGCACAAGCGGTTGGACAATGCCATTGCGATGGTGGAGAAAGCGTTTCGGGACTCGACGCTGGCCGAGGTGCTGGCCGAACCGACTACGAGCGTGCCGCTGTGCGAATCGCCGGGGCCGCAGAAGTTGAACGTGCGAGCCCGCAGCACCAAGAACTGAACGTGCGAGATGCTCTGGCCGCCCGATCGCGCGGTCCCCTTCGTTCGCACGCACAATCCGGGATTCTTCCGCGGGGATCTTACAACCGGAAAAGCAATCGCTCCGCTCGAATTCTCCGAATATATGACCGAGCATCCAAGCCAGTTCACCTCGACGGGGTTCGTATTCGGCAAACGGAAAGCGGGTGGCCTCGAATGAGCATGGAGTGGTGCTCGACTGGGACCTCGACATCGTCCCGGACGCGGGACCGTCGCCAATTCGCCGATTCATACACTGAGAGTTCGCCGTTCCACTCTCCGGATGAACCCCCGACCATGCCTCGCGTTCTCATTGCCGACAAGCTCGAATCCGCCGGGATCGAACTGCTGAAATCCGCCGGGCTCGAAGTGGAGACGCGCCTCGGCCTCGCCGGCGCGGAACTCGCCGCGGTGCTGCGCGAGTTCGATGCGGCCATCGTGCGTTCGCAACCCAAGATTACGTCAGCTGTACTCGAGTCGCCGGGCCGGCTTCGGGCCATCGCCCGCGCCGGCGTCGGCGTCGACAACATCGACGTGCCCGCCGCCACCCGCAAAGGCATCGTGGTGATGAACACGCCGGGCGGGAACACCGTCTCGGCGGCGGAACACACCGTGGCCCTGATGTTCGCATTGTCCCGAAAAATTCCGGCAGCCGACGCCGTGATGAAAGCCGGCGGCTGGGATCGCAACACGTTCGTCGGCACGCAACTGACCGGAAAAACCCTCGGCGTCGTGGGCCTGGGTCGCATCGGCCGCGAAGTGGCTCGCCGGGCCAAAGGGCTCGACATGACCGTCGTGGCACTCGACCCCTTCGTGACGGCAGCCAAGGCCGCGGAACTCGGCTTCGAAACCGCCGCGAGTCTGGATGAACTGCTTCCCCGCGTCGACTTTCTCACCATTCACGTGCCGCTCAGCGCCGAGACCAAGAGCCTCGTGGGATCGCGCGAACTCGGCATGATGAAGAAGAGCGCATGCGTGCTGAACGTGGCCCGCGGCGGGATCATCGACGAATCGGCACTCGCCGAAGCCTTGAAGGCCGGGACGATCGCCGGGGCCGGCGTCGACGTGTTCACGACGGAACCGACGACGGCGGACAACCCGCTCATCAAGGCACCGAATATCGTGCTCACGCCGCACCTCGGAGCGAGTACCTTCGAGGCACAAGAAAACGTCGCAGTCGAAGCGGCGCAGTTGATCGCGGACTTCTTGTTGAAGGGTCAGGTCGCCAACGCCGTGAACATGGCTGCTGTCGATCCGAAGGAACTGGCGGAAGTGCGGCCGTTCGTCGATCTCGCCCGCCGGCTCGGGTTGCTCCACGCTCAGGTGGCGCACGGGCCGATTCGCCGGGCTTCGCTCACGTACAAGGGCGAACTCGCTTCTAAAAAGACGAAGCTGCTCACGGCCGCGTTCACGGCCGGGCTGCTCGAGTATCGGCTGAGTGCCGGCGAGGTCAATCTCGTGAACGCCGAGGTCTTCGCCCGCGAACGCGGCATCGAGATCGTCGAATCGTCCAACCCGAAGAAGGGCGACTTCGCCTCGCTCATGCATTCCGAAGTCGAGACCGAGCAGGGCACCGCCATCGCCTCGGGCACGCTCTTTGGCGATCAGTACGTGCGGCTCGTGCAACTCGGGCCGTACCGCATGGAGGGCTATCTCGACGGCGTCCTGCTCGTCTTCACGCACAACGACGTGCCGGGGCTCATCGGCTTCGTCGGCACGATCTTCGGCAAGCACGGCGTGAACATCGCCCAGATGACGGTCGGCCGGCAGGCTCCGGGCGGCGAGGCCGTCGGCATTCTGAACCTCGACAGCCCGCCCCCCGAAGCGGCCGTCGCCGAGGTTCGTGCCCATCCGCGCATCAGCAGCGTCATGGTGGTGACCCTGCCCCCGGCTGGGGAGCTTCCCACCTGGCTGGGGTAATTTATTTTCTCCAATTCCTCGCGTTTTCAACTATTTTGAGAATCTCAGCATTTTCCGTGTCCTCTTTTTGGCACTTTTTGCGATTGGCTTGTCGGAACTCACTTTTCACTCTAACCCCCGGGTCCTGCCATGGCCCGCCTCCCGCAGTCCGTCGGGTCGTCTCCGAACTCCACGGGACGCCTGAACGGAGTCGTTTTGCTCGTGGAAGACGAGCCTTCGGTGCGAACCGTGACCCGGCGCATGATGGAGATGCGCGGGCTGACGGTTCGCATGGCCGAGACGGCCGATGAAGCGCTTCAAATCGCGGCCAGCTGCACCGGCCCGATCGACGTGCTTCTCACCGACGTACAATTACCGGGCATGGAAGGCCCGGAGCTCGCAGGACACCTGCGCGCAATGCGACCGGACTTGAAGGTCGTTTACATCTCGGGGTATGCGCGCGAGGAAACCTTCGCACACTCCCGGGACGACCCAAGCGCCGAGTACCTCCAGAAGCCGTTTTCGCCTACGCAACTGGCCGAACTTCTGGCGCGGGTACTCGCCCAGACTCGGAGTACGCCGCCTTGACGACGCCGAACGAACGAAACCCCTCTCGAACCGCGATTCTGCTGATCGCGCATGGGAGCCGCCGCGCGGAGGCCAATGCGGAACTGCTGACCATCGCCGAGGCCATGCGATCTCGCGGCCGCTATGCGAACGTGGGCGTCTCATACTTGGAACTGGCGGAGCCGAGCATCGCGGCCGGAGGGGAAGCGTGCGTTCAGGCCGGTGCGGCGGATGTGATTCTCCTGCCCTTCTTCCTGTCGCCGGGCAGGCATGTCGTGGAAGACTTGGCGGCGGCACGGGACGCTCTGGCCCAGAAATTCACCGCGGTACGGTTCGTGCTTGCCGGGGCACTCGGAAGCCATCCCTCGATACTGGACGCGCTCGAAGATCGGGCGCGCGAAGCCGAGACTCTCGACTGACTGGCAGCACCGCGGTTCCCGCGCCCTACCCATCCGCTTCGCATCCCATTCAATATCCGGAATTCAACACTCCGGGAGTCTCTCAATGCGTCTGGCTTCGATTCAAACGCCGAACGGTATTCGTGCGGCCGTGCCCGTTGGCGATTCGTACGTGGACTTGCACGCGACCGATTCGGGTCTGCCGAAGTGCGTGAAGAACCTACTCGCGGCGAGCCCCGCGGTTCGCGCCGCGGCCGCCGAAGCGGCCAAATCGCCCAAGGCCGTGAAGTATGCGGCCAACGCCGTCAAGCTGCTCGCCCCGATCCCCGACCCCGGCAAGATCCTCTGCATCGGCCTGAACTACCGCGATCACGCCATCGAAGGCGGCAAGGCCATCCCGACCGAACCCGTCGTCTTCGGCAAGTTCAACAACACCGTAGTCGCTTCGGGCGACGCCATCGTGCTGCCCAAGGTTGCTTCCAAGGTGGACTACGAGGCGGAACTCGTGATCGTGATCGGGAAGACCGGCAAGCACATTCCCAACGACAATTCGGCGTTCGCTTACGTCGGCGGCTACACCTGCGGCCACGACGTCTCCGCACGCGACTGGCAGTTCCGCGGCGAAGAGAAGCAGTGGATCATCGGCAAGACGTTCGACACCTTCGCCCCGACCGGCCCCGTGCTCGTGACCGCGGACGAACTCACCGACCCGCACAAGTTGCAGATTCAACTGCGGCTCAACGGCACGACACTACAGAACTCGAACACGAAGGAATTCATCTTCGGCGTGCCGCACTTGCTGTGGTTCCTGAGCCAAGTGATCACGCTGGAACCGGGCGACCTGATCTTCACGGGCACGCCTCCGGGTGTCGGGATCGCACGGAAGCCGCCGATTCTGCTCAAGGCCGGGGACATCGCCGAGGTGGAAATCGAGCACATCGGGATTCTCAGGAACCCGGTCGTCGCGGAGTCGTAATCGCGAGGCTCCGCGCTCGCGGGTTTGTCATTCACCTCGGGTGAGCCCGACGCTACCATGGAACGAGTTGTTTGAACTCGGAGGATCACGCGATGACCGAGCCGGTTTCCACCGCACCCGTTCCGCACGAGCCGAGGAGCTTCCTCACCCCACGCATGATGCTGGGAATCGTTGCGGGGTGCGGGCTCGCGTTCCTCCTCATCATGCTCGTCGGTGGCCCCAACCAGGCCTCGGAGGATAAAGCCGACGACAAAAACAAGAAGGAAGAGAAGGTCGAGAAGGTCGAGAAAGTCGTGAAGGTCGTGAAGAAGGATGAGCCCAAGAAGAAGATCGCCGCTCCGGAACTCGATGGCGGCGTCGCCTGGCTGAACACCGGCGGCCCCATCTCCATGAAGGACCTCAAAGGCAAGGTCGTACTCCTCGACTTCTGGACGCTGTGCTGCATCAACTGCATCCACTGCATCCCCGACCTGCACAAGCTCGAGAAGAAGTACGCGAACGAACTCGTCGTCATCGGCGTCCATTCGCCGAAATTCGACAACGAGAAGGGCACCGCGAGCATCCGCAAGGCGATCCAGCGCTACGAGGTGAAGCACCCGATCGTGAACGACGCCGAGCGCAAGATCTGGGATCGCTACGAAGTCGACTCGTGGCCCACGATGGTGCTCATCGACCCGGAGGGCAACCTCGTGGGCTACGCCTCCGGCGAAGGCAACTACGACACGCTCGATCAGGTCATCGGCAAAGTGATCGAGATGGCGAAGAAGAACAAGACGCTCAACGAGAAGCCGATCCGCTTCGACACGTCGAAGTTCCGCGACCAGAGCGATTCGCCGCTCTTTTTCCCCGGTAAGGTTCATGCCGATGCGGCCGGGAAGCGGCTCTTCATCGCGGATAGCACGCACCACCGCGTCGTGGTCACCGATCTGGACGGCAACAAACTCGCCGTCATCGGCACCGGCCAGCCCGGCTTCAAGGACGGTGCCTTCGAGAAGGCGCAGTTCGACGATCCGCAGGGGATGGCGGTGCGGGGCGATGTGCTTTACGTCGCGGACCGCAAGAACCACGCGATTCGCGCCATCGACTTGAAAGAGAAGCACGTCACGACGGTAGCCGGCACGGGGCAGCAGGCCGACCCCGGCGATCGCCGCATTGGCGTCCCCGTTCCCGCCACGAGCATCGGCCTCAACAGCCCGTGGGATCTGCTTTGGGAAGGCGACCGGCTCTTCATCGCGATGGCCGGGCACCACCAAATCTGGACGTTCGACCCCGTTAAGAAAGAAATCGTGAACTTCGCCGGCAGCGGCCGCGAGAACATCCTGGACGGCGCGCTGCGCTCCGCGAACTTCGCCCAGCCGAGTGGCCTCGCTTCGGACGGCAAGTTCCTCTACGTCGCCGATAGCGAGGTGAGCGCGATTCGCAAGGTGCCGCTCGACGGCAAGGGCGAAGTCGAGACGCTCATCGGTCGCGGGCTGTTCGTCTTCGGCGACCGCGACGGAACCGCCCGCGTCGACGACGTGATCGCCCGCGAGTTGAAGGAGGCCCGCATCCAGCACGCCCTCGGGGTCGTGGCCGTCGACGGCAAGCTGTTTATCTCGGACACCTACAACAGCAAGATCAAGGTGCTCGACCCGAAGGCCGGGACGATCGCGACCTTTCTTGGCGGCGAGAAGGCCGGCTGGTTCAGCAGCCCGACCTTCAACGAACCCGCCGGTATCAGCCACGCCAACGGCAAGCTGTACGTCGCGGACACCAATGCCCACCGCATCCGAGTCGTGGACCTGAAGACGAAGCAGGTTTCGACCCTGAAGTTGACGGGCGTGGAACCGCCGCCCCCGCCGCCCAAGGAAGAGCCAAAGAAGTAATGAGTCGAAACCCGGTTTCTGCTTTGGAAACCGGGTTTCTGTTCGGAACAAGAAACCCGGTTTCTGCTTTGGAAACTGGGTTTCTGTCCGACACCACAAGAAACCCGGTTTCCAAAGCAGAAACCGGGTTTCAAATCGGAGTCGTTCATGCGTCGCTACCAAATGTTCGTACTCGCCGTGCCGTTTGCGTGCCTCCTGGCCGTGCTTCCCGAACAAGCCGCGATCGGCGTCCAAAAAGCAGGCTGGTACGAGAAGGCCGTCAAGAAGATCGAGGCGAAGTTCGAACCCACCGAGGCCAAGCCCGGACAGACGGTCACCTTCAAACTCACCGTCGATCTCAACGACGGCTACCACACCTACCCCACCAAGCAGCCCGACGAAGGTGCCGAGAACTTCGTCAACGTCATCAAGTTCCCCAAGCCAGATGGCGTCATCTTCGTCGGCACCGTGATCGATCCGAAGGACTTCGACGTGAAGGAAGAGCCGGTCCTCAAGATCAAGGAACTGCGGACCTGCCCCGGCACCGTGACGTACACGCGCAAGGCCGTAGTCTCGCCGAAGGCAACCGCAGGCGAGGTGGAGGTGAAGCTCGATGCCTTCCGGCTCATGGTCTGCGACAAGAACAACTGCTACCCCTCGAAGGCGGTGCCAGTGGCTGTGAAGTTCAAGGTACTCGAAGGCCCTGCCGTGCCGGTCGAGAAGGACTTCGCCGAGGAAGTGATGAAGGCCTTGAAGTGATCGACGTGCGGGGGAACCCATGAAGCGTGACTCGCTCTTCTTTCGACTGTTCAGGGAGCTGCCGCGCGGGTTCTTCGAGATGATCGGAAGGCCGGAGACGGACGAGACGCAGTACGAGCTCAGTGCCGTCGAACTGAAGGACACCTCCGTTCGGCTCGATGGCGTGTTTCAACCTCTCGGGGCGTCCAGCAGCCCCGCCTATATCTGGGAAGCGCAGTATTATGCTTCCCAATCGGTCTATGCCAATCTGCTCGCCAAGGTCGGTCGTTACCTGGAGTACACGAACCCCGAGCGAGACTGGGTGGCCGTCGTCATTTACCCAACGCGTTCGCTCGAGCAGAAAAACCTCCAACCGTATCGATGCCTCCTGGATTCCGATCAACTGATTCGGGTTTACCTGGATGAATTGCCGCCGGCACCTCCCGACAACTTTGAAATCGGAGTCTTAAACCTGATTGCAGCAAAGCCGGAAATGGCACTCGAACGAGCCCGTGCCATGGTGCCGAGGCTGCAAGCGTCGAATCGTTCCGACGAGTTCCAACGTCGGGTGGTAGAATTCATCCAGACGGTTATTCTGTATCAGATACCGACACTGTCCCGAAAGGAGATCGAAACCATGTTGCAGGTCACGGACATTCGGGAAACGCGAGTCTATCAAGAGGCCTTGGAAGAAGGACGAGAAGAAGGCCGAGAAGAAGGCCGAGAAGCGACCACGCTCGCCGTGGCGAGGCAACTGCTGAAGTTCGGGCGGCCGATCGCGGAAATTGCGGAAGCCACCGGGCTCACGGCTGCCAAGATTCGCACGCTCAAGCCCAAAGCGAAGAAACGCTAGGCTTCAAACTGTAAGACTGCCGCCCGCCTCGGCTATAACTCGCAGATAGATCGAGGCCCACGGGCAATGCCGTGGGCTTTTTCGCTCACCCTCTCGCGGCCCAACCCTATGACGCGATTCCTCGTTTCCTTCGCGTTGATTGCCTGCACGATGGCGGCCGCGCCGGTGTCGGCGCAGCCCAATCCGTTCGAAAAGGGTCCAAAGAAGCGGACCACGTTCGCGGACCTCGGCAAGGTGACCGTGGAAGTGACGCCGAAGCAAGCGTATCCCGGCGAGACCGTACAGGTGAAGTTGACCGTGCAGCCGTTCCCGGGCAACACGACCTATCCGGCCAAGCCGAAGGATCCCAAGCAACCGGGGCTCAACCGCATTAACTGGGAGCCGAAACTCGCCGAACTGATCTTCGTCGGCGACATCACCGACCCGCCAAACCCGAAAACGAAGCCGCAACCCGACAAGCCCGACTTGATGGAATACTATGCGGGTACTGTGAGTTGGACTCTCGATGCGGTCGTCTCTCCGAAAGCAACGCCCGGAGCGAAGAAGGTGCCGTTGGCCGGCAGCAGCGTCCAGCTCTGTGGCACGCTGCCCAATGGCAACGAAGTCTGCCTGAACACGTCGAAGGACGAAATGCCGCCGGCCGAGTTCACGGTACTCGATGGAACGATACCGGTCGAAGCCAAGTACTCTCCGATCATCGACAAGCTTCTCGGCACCCCTCCGCTGGCTGTTCCTGGACCATCACCGAAGCCCCCTGTACTCGAGTCCAAGCCCGATTCGCACAAGAAGGTCGCCATCCCGCCGAAAGAGTACCAGAAGCAACTCGACGCCATCGCCGCGAAGCTCGACCTCATGGACGTGGAGAGCGTCAACCAGAAGAAATCGGGCTTGCTCGCGTTCCTGCTCACGGCCGCGACGTGGGGGCTCGTCTCGCTGGTTACGCCATGCGTCTTCCCGATGATCCCGATCACCGTCAGCATCTTCATGAAGCAGTCGCACCAGTCGCGCGCGCAAACCATGAAGCTCGCCTCGATCTACTGCCTCACCATCATTCTCGTGCTCGGCGTTTCGGCCATCGCGCTGCTCAAAATCTTCGTCGACCTGAGCGTCAGCCCGTGGATGAATCTGTTCCTCGGCGGGCTGTTCGTCTTCTTCGCGCTCTCGCTCTTCGGCATGTACGACATCTCGCTCCCGAACTCTCTGTTACGCTTCACGCAAACGAAGCAAGGCTCCGGCGGGGTGGTCGGCACCATCTTCGGAGCGCTCGCCTTCACCATCGTCAGCTTCACGTGCGTGGCTCCTTTTCTGGGCGGGTTCGCTGGCATGGCCGCGTCCGGCAACTTCACCACCTTCGAACTCGTACTCGGAGGCCTCTCCTTCGCCACCGCGTTCGCCTTCCCGTTCTTCCTGCTCGCGTTGTTCCCCGGTTTGCTGAAGGCGCTGCCGCGTTCCGGCGGCTGGCTCGACAGCGTGAAGGTCGTGATGGGCTTCCTCGAAATCGCGGCGGCGTTGAAGTTCCTCCGCACCGCCGAGATCGGCTGGGAGTCGCTCACGAATTACTTCACCTACGATCTCGTGCTCGGCGGCTGGGTCGCGATCCTCTTTGCCACGGGGCTGTATCTGCTCAATATGTATCGGTTGCCGCACGACGAGGAGAAGCCGAACATCGGTGTGCCGAGGCTCGGCTTCGCCCTGGTGTTCCTCGGCCTCGCGGTCTATCTCGCACCGGCGCTCTTGAAAGACGTCAACGGCAAAGCCCAGCGACCGAGCGGCGTCGTGTTCGCCTGGGTCGATGCGTTCCTACTGCCGGATGCTTCGGTCGAGTTCAGTGTCGATTTGAAAGCCGCCATGGATAAAGCGGGAGCGGTGAAGAAGCCGGTGTTCATCGACTTTACCGGCCAGCAGTGTACGAATTGCCGGTACAACGAGAGCAGCGTCTTCACGAAGCCGCCGGTCTGGTCGATGATGGAACAGTACGAGCGAGTCCAGCTCTATTCGCAGTACGAGGTGCCCAAGGAAATCTTCTTCAATCCGCCGTCGGATGCGGCCCGTTGGGACGAAGGGCAGATCAATTTCGAGTTCAAGAAGAAGTGGTTCGGCAGCCAGCAACTTCCGCTGTACGCGATCCTCATACCGCAGGCCGACGGCAAGTGGAAGGCCCGCGCCTACGCCGAGGGCAAGATCAACGACGTCGAGGGTTTCAAGAAGTTCCTGCAGGGCGGGCTGCAAGCGACGAAGTGAGTCGGCAGAAAGCTCAACCCGCGAACTGGCGGACGGCGTTCCAGTCGATCTTCGCGACCCAGATTTGCTCGTCGGATGAATAGCTCACTTCGCCATCGGCTTCGAGTTCCTCATCGTGAACGCGAAGCCGAAGCCCATCTTGAAGCCGCACGCCGAAGCGGCCCAGATCGCGAACCGTACCGACGCAGTTCAACCTCAGCCGACCCGCCGGGTCGGCATTGTTGAAGTCGGCGTATAAGTTCGCAGGATAAGTGTTCTCTTTGTAACTTTCTCTTTCCGAGAACATTGATTTCGCTCCGTCTCTTGCGTACTATGACAAAGACCGGCCCAAGACGCGAACGCCTCGGACCGGTCTCGTGGGATCCCGTTGGTAACGGAACCTACCTGGTGGAACTTGTAGGCTACCGAAATCCACCCCACGTTCAAGCCGGAAGTTCGCAAAGGAGAACGTGATGGTGCAGGTGATTTCGTACGATCTGAGCCAGCCGAGGAGGGATTATTCGGCTCTCTTTGAAGCGATCAAATCGATCGCGGACGGTTCCTGGCATTGTGTCGAATCGGTCTGGCTGATTCAGACTGATCGTGGAAGCGGTGCTGTTCGCGACTATCTGCGGCAACACATGCACGAGAACGATAAACTCGTGGTCATCCGTGCTGGCGTGGACTGGGCTACGTCTGGGATTAACTCTGACTGCAACAACTGGCTTCGCGATAACGTCAAGTAGTGGGTCATTGAAGATGCCTCACTCCAAAGCAACACAAAAACGCCACGGAGTAATTCATTCCATCTTGGGCCGTTCCGGTTTGCAAAACTGCTTGTGTCGGCACGAGCATGACTGGTGAGATTCAAACTAGTTCATCTTGCAAGCGACAGCAACGGTCGGAGTAGTAGCTCAGCGGCGGGAAGGCCGATCATGTCCGTGAGGCATGGTCATAACCAATGTGACGCTTTCACAAATGGACCGGGAGGATTCCCGACCTTCCTTTCGAGCAGGGCCAAGGCAGCGATTAACAACCGCTTCAATGGGCAAAGCCCCTGCCCGTATTTGTACACCTCACGCTCCACGGCAAGATGTCGTGGAGCGGTTAAGACACGGCGACCAGCAACCCTTTCCACGGCATCTTGTCGTGGCCGAATTGAAGAGCAGGATAAGTTTCCTCATTGGGTTAAACTTCTGAGGACTTCCACGGCTTCGGCCGTGGCCGTTTTGGGGAGCTGGTCGCCGTTATCTCTCCCGCATGCTCAATCGCGAAGCCGCAAGCGGCAATCACTACTTCACCACGCCGAACTTGTACACCGTCGTCTGCTTGTAGGTTTCGCCGGGACGCAGCACCACGTTCGACTTCGCCTCCCACTCGGGCTTGTTCACCGAGTCGGGGAACTTCTGCGGCTCCATGCAAAAGGCGTTGTGCTGCTTGTACACGGCACCGCCCTTGCCGGTGTTCGTGCCGTCGAGGAAGTTGCCGGTGTAGAACTGGAGACCGGGTTCGGTGGTGAGCACGATGAGGGTGCGGCCGCTCTTCGGCTCGAACACCGCCGCCGCGATCTCCGGCCGCTCGCTGCTGCCCTTGTCCAACACGTAGTTCAGGTCGTAGCCGACCGGCTTGCCGCCCGCTTTCTCCAGATCTTTGCCGATGACTTTCTCCTTGCTGAAGTCGAACGGCGTTCCCGCGACGGGCGCGATCTTACCCGTCGGCACGAGCGACTCGTCGCCCGGCGTGTAGTCCTTGGCACCGATCTGGACGACGTGGCCGAGGATGTCGCCGCTATTGTGCCCGGCGAGGTTGAAGTAGCTGTGATGCGCCAGGTTGCAGACCGTGGCTTTGTCCGTGGTCGCGCGGTAGTCGACGACGATCTCGTTGTTGTCGGTGAGGGTGTAGCTCATGCTCACGGAGAGGTTGCCGGGGTAACCTTCTTCTTTGTCCGGGCTGCGGTAGGTGAACTTGACGCCGGGGCCGGTGGCACCGAGGAACGGTTCGCCCTTCCAGTACTTCTTGTCGAAGCCTTCCTTGCCGCCGTGGAGGTGGTTCGCGTCGTTGTTCGTGGCGAGGGTGTACTCGGTGCCGTCGATCTTGAACTTGCCCTTGGCGATGCGGTTGGCACAGCGGCCCGCGTTCGACCCGAAGTACGGATGGCCCTTCAAATAGTCTTCGAGTTTGTCGAAGCCGAGCGCCACGTCCGCGAACTTGCCGTCTTTGTCCGGCACGTGTATCTGGGTGATGATCGCCCCGTACTCGATGCACTTCACGATCATGCCGTTGCGGTTGGTCAGCGTGTACTCGGTCACGCGTTCACCGCCGCCCTTCTTCTTCTCGTCCTTAGTTTCGGGCATCTTGCCGAAGAGCGACTCGGCGAAGGCAGGGCCGGTCTTGGCCTTCGGCTGCGCGGCAACGGGCGGCGAACTCATGGCGACTCCAAAGGCAACGACCAGGGCGGGGAGAGCGCGGAACATCGTGGGAAACCTCGGGTGATGGTGTGGCGACATGCTATGCCGAATTCGCGAGAATGGCGAGGAACGAAGCCTGAGATTCAGGCACGGATAAGATTCCCGATATCGCGCCGAGCCTCGTAGGGTGGGCCGGACCGCGATGGCCGCGAATGCGGCCCTCGCGGGAGGCCCACGCGGGGCACCAGCGACTTCCCGCGTGGGCCTCCCGCGACCAATCGCTTCGCGATGGCCCGCGGTCCGGCCCACCCTACACGGTTACTGGGTTGTTTGAGTGGCGGACCGAAGTCGGAAGCTTTTTCTTGCACGTGCCTTAACCGAACAGGTCGAGTACCGGTTGACCCGCGCTTGCGGGAAGCGTGAAGCCGTCCGGGCTGAGGCGAGTTTCCGGCGGCACTCCCAACGCATGGAACAGAGTCGCGCCGAAATCTTCCGGCTTCACCGGGTTGTCCTTCACATAGGCACCGTTCTTGTCGGACGCACCGTAGACGGCTCCCCCGCGAATACCGCCGCCGGCCAGGAGTGCCGAATAGCAGGCGGGCCAGTGGTCGCGGCCTTCGCCGCTCACCCGCGGAGCCCGGCCGAATTCGCCCACCATCACCACCAGCGTGTTCTCCAGCAACCCGCGATCCTCGAGATCGGTGAGCAGCGCGGACACGGCTTCATCCACGCGGGGTAAGGCCCAGCCGAGCCCGAACGCACCGTTGCCGAAGATGCTGCCGAGGCCGGGGCCATTCCCGTGCATGTCCCAGGTTTGGACGTTGCGGAACTTTTCGCCCGGCGGCAGGCCGGTCCACGCGGTCACGCTCACCAGGCGGGTGCCGGCCTCGATGAGCCGACGGGCCATGAGCAGGTTCTGCCCCAGCGGGTGCCTTCCATAACGATCGCGAGTGCGGACCGATTCGCGCTCCAGGTCGAAGGCATCGCGAGCCTCGGGACCGGTGAGCAGATCGACGGCGCGTTCGCGGTACGGGCGGAGGTCGCTGGAAGTCGCGGCGAGCTTGCCGCTATCCTCGACGCGATGAAGGAGCGCTTGCCGTTCGCGAAGTCGCAGGCTGGGCACATCCGCGGGCGGGTCGAACTCCTTCACCTTGAACCCCAGTGCGGAGGGGTTGTCTTGATCGGTGCCGACACGCATGGGGCTGTAGGCTGGGCCGAGGAAGCCGCCGGTGAGGTAGCGCGGTTGCACGTCGCCGGCGATGTTCTGAAGCCAGACGTAAGACGGCACGTTGCGGGTCGCGGGCTTCAACTTCGCCAGCACGGAGCCGAAGTAGGGCGTCTCGACTTTCGGTTCGGAGTGGCCGGTCATAGCGACGTGCATGCCGCCATCGTGGCCGGGGTTCCCGTGACTCATCGAGCGCACAATGGTGAAGCGGTTGGCGAGTTGTGCGAGTCGCGGCAGATGTTCGGCAATGCGGATGCCGGGCACGTTCGTGGCGATGGGTTTGAACGGCCCGCGAACTTCGAGCGGCGCATCGGGCTTCAAGTCGAGGCTGTCGAGGTGGCTGCACCCGCCATACTGCACGATGAAGATGCACGACTTGGCCGTGGAAACGCGGCTCGGCGAACCGGCCTGCAAAAGCCGAGGCAACGCGAGGCCCAAGGCACCGACCCCGCCCACCTGCAATAACCGTCTTCGCGTCATGCTCATCGGGAGAGACTCCAGAACGTCTCTTCCAACGATACCATTTCGCTTGGCCTCGCGATACAAGCTGTGGGTGAATTTCGAGGCGCGTCTAGCGGCACTCGCGGATGCGCTTGAGGAGTTGCTGTTCCAGTGCGTAATCGCGGCCGATGGGGAACCAGTTCAAGCCGGAAGCCGAGGCCGGAGCCGGACCGACGACTTCCAAGTTTCGATCGACGGTGGGTGCTTCCTGGAACACGGCACTCCCCAGCGTTTGTCGGCTCGGGCGGGGGATGTCTTCCTGTTCCTTTTCGACGGTCACATAAACGAAGTAGCCACCGCGTTCGCCGGTGCGGATTTCGACGACCGCCGTCTGGCGAACGGTTTGAAACGTGGCCATCAGCCGGCTTCGCGGGTCCGGATTGCCCGCTCGCCAGAATTGCTCGTATCCCGGTGCGATTCGCGGCTTGGTGACGATCTTCCCCTCGTACGGGTTCGCCACGAGAATCAGATAGTAGTCGTCGACCACATCAATGCACTTCTCGAAGACTTCTCGATACGAGAGGCCGGTGGGCGTGCCGGGCGAAACGAGAATCGGATTCTCGATCACTTCATTGCGGACGAGGAGGGGATTGTCGACGGGCGGTGCGGTCGCGCAGCCGCCGATTGCGGCCAAGCCGAGAGCCGTCGCCAACAGCATTCGCAGACGCAGGACCATCGAGCGTTCCCCCACGAGCGGTGCTATGCCATCGGAGTCGTGCAACGTCAAGCCGAGGGAGACCGAGACTTTGGATTTGTATCTTTGGCGAACCGGCGACGTAAGTCGCCGGGTTGCATCTCCAACCCGGCGACTTACGTCGCCGGTTCGACAGGGTAGACTCGAGGGGAAAGCCTTTCCTTCAAGGCCTGAGGTTGCGTAAAGTGTCAGGAGTCCCTAGTTTTCGGAGTACGCCAATGTCGCGGTCCTTTTTCCATCTCGCTCCCTTGGCGTTGCTCCTGGCTCTGGCTCCGGTCGGGGCTCAGAAGGATGCGCTCGTCCTTCAGCCCCCTACTCCTCCGGTCGGCCCGACTGCGGTACCAACCACCACGACTCCCGCACTCAGCGATGACGAGGCACTCAAATCCGCCGGGCTCTCGGCCACCGACGGAGCCAAACTCATCGGCTACCTCAAACTGCGGACTGTTTCCGACGTCGATCAAGGCAAGATTCAGACCATCATCAAGAAACTCGGCGGCGATCTTTTCGACGACCGCATCAAGGCCGGCGAGGAGTTAGAACTCTTCGGCCCCGCCGCCATCGGCCTTCTCAAGGCTGCGGAAAAAGATCCCGATCCCGAGATTGCCTATCAAGCGGGCTGCGTGCTCAAGCGCATGGAGAAGATTCCCCACGCGGCGGTTTCCGCGGCCGCGGTTCGGGCCGTCGTGAAGTTGAAGCCGCCCGAAGCGGCCAGCGCGCTGCTCGCGTTCCTACCACTCTCCGATTCCGAAGCGCTCTCCGAAGACATTCGAGGGGCGCTCGTGGCATTGGCCGCCCCAAACGGCAAGGCCGACCCCGCCATCGTCGCGGCGTTGACGGATGCTTCCGCCGTTCGCCGCAGTGCCGCCTACATCGCACTGATCGAAGGCGGCCCCGCCACGGAACGCATCCGCATCAAGGACTCGTACGAACAACTGAAAGCCGCCGTCCGCAAGGACGCCGACCCCGAGACGAAGTTCCGCGGGCTCTGGTCGCTGCTGCACACGACCCGCGAGAAGGAATTCCTTCCCGACATGCTCGCGATGATCCCGCAACTTTCGCGCGGCCGCATCTGGCAACTCGAAGACCTCCTCCTCCAACTGGCCGGCGCACATCCCGAAGGTGGCCGCTTCGGCAAACCCGAGAATCTCGCCAAGGCCAAGGACGCCTGGACCGCGTGGTGGGAGAAGAAAGGCGGAGCCGTGGACCTCGTGAAGTTGGCCTACAAGCCGCGCGTACTCGGGTTCACCGATCTCGTCGAGAACGATTATCGCAGCGGCACGGGCATGAGCCGCGTGGCCTCGCTCGGGCCCGATCTCAAGGAGAAGTGGCAGTTCACGAATAGCCGCAATCCGTGGGACGCCCGCGTGATGGCGGACGGCAAGATTCTCATGGTCGAGAACTACAGTCAGGTCACGGATCGCGACACGAACGGCACGATTCTCAAGACGCGAAACTTAAACCAACCGCTCGCGGCCCAATCGCTGCCGAACGGCGGGCTGGTCGTGATCTGCCGGCAATTCGTCTACGAGTTCGACAAAGAGGGCGCGCAAACCTGGATGTATTCGCGCGTCAATCCGGCCGGTCAGCCCATCCAAGACATCCTCGCCGGTCGCCGGCTTCCCAACGGCGACACCATCTTCATCACCATGGAGCAGGCGGGTGCGAACTGCTTCCGCCTCGATCTCAAGGGCAAGCTCGTCGGCAAGGGAATCACCGTGGGCAAGCTCCAAAACAACGGCTTCATCGTGAACATGGACAACATCGGCGACGATTCGATTCTCATCTGCGAATCCGACAAGGTGGCCGAGTACGATCTCAAGACCGGCAAGGCCGGCTGGAAGTACGCGACGACCCTCCCCACCTCGGTTCAGCGCCTGCCGAACGGCAACACGCTCATTGCATCCTCGAACCAGAACCGCGCCTTCGAGGTCGACCCTTCCGGCGACGTGGTCTGGGAATACAAAGCGAAGGACGGCTTGCAGGTGTCCAAGGCCTACCGGCGGTGAGTGCGCGACCTGGAGTAACAGTTGGAGGTGAAGTAATGTCCGCGATTCCTCGCAAGAAGCTGACCGAGACTGAGTACCTCGCCATCGAGCGTGCGGCCGAGTTCCGAAGCGAATTTTACAACGGCGAGATGTTTCCTCTCCAGGGGCCGGGGGGTTCGCTCGGCATGGCCGGTGCCAAGTTCGATCACAATCGGATCAAGGAGAATTTGTCCTTCGAGTTGACCAAGAGCCTGAAAGGCGGGCCGTGCCAGTCGCTGTCCAGCGATATGCGCGTGCGGGTCTCCGCGACGGGACTCTACACCTATCCCGATGTCGTAGTCGTGTGTGGGCCACCGGAATTCGCGGACGAGAACCGCGACACCTTGTTGAACCCGATCATCATCATCGAGGTGCTCTCACCTTCTACTGAGAAGTACGACCGCGGGGAGAAGTTCCGCCAATATCAGCAGATCGAATCGCTCCAAGAGATTGTTTTGATTGCTCAGGACGAGCCCGTGATCGAGCGATTCGTGCGGCAAGCCGATGGATCGTGGCCGTCGACGGAGACGACCGGAATGGAGGGCTCGTTCGCGTTTCACTCCATTCCGGTTGCCTTGCCGATGACGGCGATCTACGATGGAGTGACGTTCCCGGAATCGCCCCGATGATGCTGGAGATGGGATGCAGATCGAACTCACACTCAAGAACTACAGATGCTATCCAGACTCAAGCCCTGCGAGCCTCGTAATCGATGACGATTGGATTGCGATTGTTGGCATCAACAATTCGGGCAAATCATCTTTGTTGAGATTCCTCTTTGAATTTCGCCCGCTCTTCTCGGCATTGGCTTCTCCCGACACATGGCAAGGCCTAGCAAATGGCTCCACTATTGGCCCAAATTTTGGGAATTCTGTCCGCGACCCAATCGAAGTGTTTCACAATCTGAACGATAGACCGCTCTCCATCACGTTCAGTGTTCGCGGCTCGTTCGACAACTCTCAAATCGGCTCCGCAATTGTTCCAATGTCGGCAACGTTTGAATACAGGCGCAATCAGCCGACAAATGCTTGGCTTACGGAGATTATTTTGGGTCAAAACAATCGACTTCCGCTTGGACAATTCCAATACAGAGACCCTGCTGTTCTCTACAAGAGTGACGTCGCCATTGACTTGGCGCCCTATGTGGCCGCAATGGATCGGCTGAGGCGAACATTCTATGTCGGCGCGTTCCGCAACCTTCTAAACACAGGATCGAAGGCTGACTACTTCGACATTCAAGTTGGCGATGCGTTTATTACACGATGGCGGAACATGCAGACTGGCAATACGAAACGAGAGAATGAGGCATGCGAAGAAGTGACCGCTGCAATCGAAAGGCTTTTCGGATACCAGCGTTTGAGCATTCAAGCTGCTCAAACGAATGATACGCTTCAACTCATGATTGACCGGAGGCCATTCAAGCTGCATGAACTGGGCGCGGGTATCGCACAATTCATTTTGGTTCTCGCGAATGCGGCCGCGGCGAGGCCTTCTTATATCTTGATCGACGAACCGGAGCTCAACTTGCATCCAGCACTTCAGATCGACTTTCTATCGGAGCTTGCGGGATTCTCGGAGCACGGCGTTCTATTCACCACACACAATATCGGATTGGCACGCGCGACAGCCGATCGAATCTACACGGTTGCAAGTGTAGCCCAAGGTGTAAGTCGAGTATCGCACTTCGAGGCGACCCATAATCTGCCGGAGTTCCTTGGCGCGATGAGCTTCTCAAGCTATCAAGCCCTCGGATTTAGCAAAGTACTGATGGTTGAGGGGCCAACCGAAGTCCGAACCGTCCAGCAGTTTCTTCGAAAACTAGGGAAGGATCACCAGATTCTGCCCCTACAACTCGGCGGTTCTTCGTTGATCAACGGAAAACGCGAATACGAATTAAGCGAGCTCAAGCGCATTACGCCTGATCTGCATTGCGTCATTGATAGTGAGCGAGTCTCAGACTCTGCGCCAATACCGCCTGATCGGCTAGCATTTAAGTCGTCGTGCGAGAACCTCGGCATCCGATGCCATATCTTGGAGCGTCGTGCAATTGAGAACTACCTGCTCGATGCGGCTATCAAGAAGGTTAAGGGGGACAAATATCGGCAGCTTTCCGTCTTTGAGAAGCTCACCGACGTCTACCCGTGCTGGGGTAAGAATGAGAATTGGAAGATTGCGAGCGCAATGACCTGGCATGACATCAAGGACACTGACCTCGGGCGATTCTTGAACAGCCTCTAGCTTCCAAACTCATCCCAGAATCGCCTCAATCGGTCCCGATTTGCTCAGCACCAGCGGGCGGCCACCCACGTCGGTCACTTCCGTGTGATGCTCCAGGCCGAGGCAGTGGTAGATCGTGCTGACGAACTCCGCAGGCGTGGTCGGGTTGCTCGCGGGGCGGCCGGCGATCTTGTCCGACTGGCCGTAGACCTGGCCGCCCTTGATGCCGCCGCCCGCGAAGAGGACCGAGAAGCAATCGGGCCAATGTTCGCGGCCCGCGTTCGACCGCGTGATCTTCGGCGAACGACCGAACTCCGCCGCCACCACCACGAGCGTTTCCTCCAACTTGCCGCTGCGTTCGAGGTCGGTCATCAGGGCGTGGAAAGCTCGATCGTAAGGCGGAACGAGGTCGTCCTTGTGGGCGGTGAAGTTGTTCCAGTGCGTGTCCCAGGCGAAGCCGTTGATGCCCTGGCTGCGCTGCCAGTTGCACTGCACGAGCCGCACGCCCGCGTCCAGTAATCGCCCGCCGAGCAGCACCGATTGGCCGAACAGATTGCGGCCGTAGCGCTCGCGTTCCTTCGGGTCGATTGCCGAGAGATCGACCGCTTTACGAACCGCATCCGACGAGATCACCTCCACGGCTTTCGCCTGACTGTCCTTGATGGTGCCGCTGAGGGCGAGGTCGTTGAGCGGCTTCGTCTCGGCGTTCAACTGGTCGATGAGCCCGAGGCGACGCTTCACGATGTTCGGGTTTTCGTTCGCCACGAGCGGGAGGTTGTCGAGTTTGAAATTGTCGTCGTTGGGGTTGCCGCCGGTGAGCAGCGGGTCGTGCTTGGATCCGAGCGCCCCGGCGAACTGACCGGCTCGCCGGCCGCCGGCCACGTCCATGCGGTGCGGCACGATGGCCCACGCCGGCAGCGGGCTTTTACCCGGAGCGAGCTTCGAGACCACCGCACCCATGTGAGGCAGGTCTTGCCGGTTCATGTTATTTACGTCCGGCACGGAGCCGAGGTACGCCTGCCCGGTGAACATCCAGTACGAGCCGCGGCCGTGATCGTTGTGATCGTGGTACATGGTGCGAACGAGTGCGGCCTTGTGCATCCACGAGGCGGTGTGCGGCACGAGTTCCGAGAAGCGGACGCCCGGGAGTTTGGTTTGAATCGTGGTGAAGGGGCCGCGAATGTCGTCCGGGGCGTCGGGCTTGGGGTCGAAGGTGTCGAGTTGGGCGGGGCCGCCGGAGAGGTAGAGGATGATGCAGCGTTTCGCCTGGCCGAAGGATTTGCCGTGCTTCGTGCTTGAGGCGAGGGCCGGCTTGTTCAGCAGCATCGGCAGCGCGAGACCGCCGAGAGTGAGTCCGCCGACGCGGAGCAGTTCTCGGCGATCGAGTGGCGACGATCCCCACAGATTGAGCATGGCGATCTTCCTGGCGAGCCGAAGGGCGCGAGCCCTCGGGTATGCGGAGTTCCGGCGTGCAACCGACTGAAGTAGAGTGTACCATATTTGAAGATGTGCCCGCCAGCCTGTGCCTCCTTTTTCTTCCAGGGCTTCCGCCCTGGGCTAAACAAGACGGCTGCTCCGCAGCGAAGACATTGCATAGTCTTCGCCGCGGAGCGGCCGCCGGCTTTAGCCCAGGGCGGAAGCCCTGGGAAACCTGAACGATCCCATGCACCGTCTCCTTCCATTTACGTTTGTCCTCCTATCGGCTTCCCTGGCATGGGCCGCCGACCCGCGCGTCGGGTTGCGACCGGCGCACGGCGTCGCGCTCGACAACCACGTCGAGAGCATCGCGCCGCCACTTGTGGAACGCGGGAAGACCACTCGTGTGACGTTCACGGGCCGCGATCTCGGCGCGGCACTCGACTTGTGGCACTCGCTTCCGGCTGGCGTCTTGAAGGCCATGCCGGTGGAGAGCAAGGCGGATCGCATCGTGATGGACATCACGGTTGCGGCCGATGCTCCGGTCGGCGTCTGCGGCGTGCGAATTGCCACGAAGGATGGGCTGACCAACGCTTGCCTGCTGATGGTGGAAGATCTGCCGGTGAAGACTACTCGAAACCCGGTTTCTGCTTTGGTCGGCGCGAAGACGAGGCAGCAGGCCAGCACCATGGCGCGGCGGGAACGGGTGAATCGATTCTTGGAGGACATAGCGGGTTGGATGGAAAGGGTTAAGTGGGCCGCTGCGCGCGG
>JAYTGN010000286.1:0-10521 GCA_043733485.1 Gemmataceae bacterium | reverse complement strand
CGGTACGCGAAGCGGCCACGTCCACGAGGCCGTGCCGTGGGTGGCCACCGGCTCGGACGGAACGGAAAGTAAGGACACCTACGGGACTGCACCCGCTCCCACCCTCGTCACGGGTGGAGCGGGAACCTCTCGATGCATTGCGAG
Organism: Gemmataceae bacterium; assembly: GCA_043733485.1. Classification (GTDB taxonomy): domain Bacteria; phylum Planctomycetota; class Planctomycetia; order Gemmatales; family Gemmataceae; genus Urbifossiella. Next base: position 10,377 of record JAYTGN010000286.1, on the reverse strand, counting down.
ATTGTTGAAACGATCGCGTCTGTGGAGCGTCGATATTACGCAGTGGAGGAGCATCACATGCTACAGCGCTCGGCACTCTCTCGAATTGGAGTCGCGGTCGCCTTGCTCATGGGCGTACTTTGCGTCGGATTGTTCTTGTCCGCAGTCGGCCGGATTCGCGAGGCCGCTGCCCTCAGCACTTGTCAGAACAACCTCAAGCAACTCGGTGTCGCGGTCCATAACTACTCGAGCGCGAATCAAGATCGCCTGCCGCCTCTCGTCGACCAGGGTGAAGGCGCGATCACCGGCAACGGTTTGCCATCGATCTTCGCCACGCTCGGACCCTTCATTGAAGCAGCTCCCTGGTACTACCGCTCGGATAGGTTGCCGGCTGAATATTACTCGCATTCGTCGGTCGCGTTTGGCTACAAGAGTAAAGATGGGAAACCCAGCACCGTGTACGGCGGGATCGCGAACCAAATCTGGAAGACGTTCCTCGACCCGTCGGACGCCACGGCGGAAGGTCTTCGCGACGTGCCGATCACGCTACCTGACGGTACGATTGGCTACTATGCCACCGGGAGTTACGCCGCCAACGGCCTCGTTCCCTGGGGTACGGGTTGGCTTCCCGCGTCGTCGCCGAACGTGATCCTGTTCTCTGAGCGGCCGCAAATTTGCCGCCCGGCGACGGGCGAGCCGATCTACAACCTGTGGGGTCTCGGCGTCTACAGCCCGCACATGCCGGCGTTCGCTGCCTTGACGCCAACCGATCCACCCGGTCTCTGGTCCACGAATCAGGCCGCACCAGTCGTGCCGATTCCCGATCGGGAACATCCGATTCCTCTCCGGTTCGGACGGCGCGACGCCGCCCCGGAGAGCGCAGACTTTCTCAGTCCGGTCCAGATCCTCGGCAGGGGCCGATCCTGCGATCCGCGGCTACCCGGGTCGCCTCATCCCGCGGGGATGCAGGTTTTGATGGCCGACGGAAGCACCCGCGTATTCGCGCCGGATACCGAGCCGTGGGTATTTTGGTCCGCGTGCCAGCCGGGGGACTCGATGAGTCGCAAACCCATCGCCCCGTTGAGATAGGATGAATGGGATCGACAGCAGGTTCCTCCTGCATTCCTTCCGAAGGTATCCCGATTCTTCACAATTCGAGACTGCGAAACACCACCACTCCCGTGCTCGTTACGGGTGGGGCCGGGTTCATCGGCTCGCACCTGGTTCCGGTTGCTCGTCGAGCGCGGCGAATGCGTCCGCGTGCTCGACCGGCCCGGCGCGAAGATCGATCACCTGCCGCTCGACCGCATCGAGTTCGTGCCGGCGGACATTCGCGACCGGGACGCCGTACTAGGTGATGTCCGTACTCCACACCGGATCCGGATGCGAAATCGCCACGTTTCGCAGCAAATACGGAAACACCCGATGACCCGGCGACGGCTTCGACAAGTTCCGCTTCGGCACCACGCCCGCAATGTTCATCAACCGCATCAACCGCTGCACCCGCTTGCGATTCACCGCCCAATCCGAGTTCACCGACACCGCCGCGATGGTCCGCGAACCGTAGCTCGGATTGTCGAGGTAAGATGTCGCGCTCCCGCTGCACGCGGAGCAGTTCGGCCTCCAGTTCGCGGACCCGCTCTTCGAGCGAGGCCGCGACGGGGCCGCTCTGGCGAAGCTGCTGTTGCTTCCAGCGGTAGAGGAGCGTGGGGCACGAGACGCCGAGTCGCTGGGCCACCGAGGCCGCGCTGTGGCCGTCGAGCATCATCTGGACCGCATCGCGACGGAACTCGTCCGTGAACTGCCGACGCTTGGGAACGGGCGGTGTCGGTTTCGAGGCTGCCTTCCCGGTCATGCGGGGTGGGCCGGACCGCGACTTGCGAATGCAAGTTGCGGGAGGCCCACGGGGAGTGTCTCAGCCGATGCACGTGGGCCTCACTCGGCAAGGCTAAAGCCTTGCCTCGCTCCGGCCCACCCTACGCACCCCGGAATGGGTAACAGAAGAACTGCCGCTCGCCTTAATGTTGCTCGTACTCTGAATGCGAAGGCTCGCCTCGCGCACTCGTTGCACGGCGGGAAGGATCAATCCAATCGAGATTGCGATGATGCCAAACACCACCAGGATCTCGAGAAGCGTGATCGCAGAATGTTTCTGTGGCATAGGCAATTTGTACTGCGGATGGTCCGCCCGTGTCCATGAGTGAATCCACAAAAAAGCCCACCCGTCGCAACGGGTGGGCTTGATTGTTTTCATCGCGAAGCCGCGAGCGGCTTAGTACATGTCGTCGTAGCCACCGCCGGCCGCGCCCTTCTTGTCGTCCTTCTTCTGCTCGTCGGCGATCATCGCGTCCGAGGTGAGGAGCAGGGTCGCGACGCTCGCCGCGTTTTGCAGAGCGCTGCGGACCACCTTGGCCGGGTCGATGATGCCCTTGGCCACGAGGTCGCAATACTCTCCCGCCCGGGCGTCGAAGCCGTAGTTCTTGTCCTTCTTGGCGAGCACGTCCTTGACCACCACGTCGCCGTTCTCGCCGGCGTTCTCCACGATCTGCTTGATCGGGGCGCGGCAGGCCCGCACGATGATGTTGTAACCGACTACTTTAGAATTCTGCGGATGGGCAACCGCCGGTCCGGTTGGTCCGCAACCTGCATCTCCTCCGAGATCAGTTTCGGGTGAATAGCCCAAGACTCTTCAACCTTCAGTTGTTTGATTTGCTCCGCAAAGTGCGTTTCCCACACTTGGTCGGGGATTCCGTCCCCGTTGGTGTCCGTCTCAGTACGCTTGGCCCGACCTCCTGGGGAAGACCATGACCAACTGACAGGTCGCCACGGCCCTTGTTCCCCGTCTCGCTCCCACGACTCGAATCGGGTATAGCTGTCCTCCGGCCGGTTCCAGCGGATAAAGTAGTTCCGCGATCCGCCCATGTGATCCACGGCGGAACGGCCGTCCGCGTCGAAGAGGATGAAGTTGGTCACCTCGGTGCCGTTGCCATACGCATGGGCCACCCGTGTCTCCTTCCGGCGCCACTCCCGCGACGGCCATGGCCCGTCGTTCTTGACCAGTGCCAACCCCTGTGCTTCACCCCATTCCTCGTAGGCCCGAAGCTTCCCCCGAGGATCGACCGCTTGACGCCCGGTGAAGAGTTTGTCGAATTCGGATTTGTCCACCTCCCATTGCACCACCGTCTTCCATCGCTCGTCGATGTGCTTGATGGCCTTCCAAAGTGCCGTGCGTTCCCAAGTCACACGGGCTTCAAGTTGTTCGGTCCGATCCAGTCGGATGAAGTCGTCCCCGGTCCGGATGTAGAAGTACATGTAGTTGGGACTCACGCCATCTCGTTGAAAATGGACGTCGACGCGGAGACCGCTGCCGATGGAAAAAACATCCGTGTGGGCCTTGCTCTCTTCATCGGGAAGGAATCCGTACCCGCTCAGCATAACCTGGCGAGATTGCGTGCAGGTCAGTGCGTAGTCCTTCTGGACCGGTCGGATCGGCGGCCCGAACAGAGCGTTGAAGTCGCGTGCTTTCCAGAAGGACATGCGGTGGGCGAGGACGTCGAATTCCAATCGCAGGGCCAGCACCTTCGGATCGCTTTGCACGGTCCCGACCGCTCGCTCCTTCTGCGGGTCGTCGAGGAACGTCAGCACGACACCTGGTGCGACCGACGGTGTGAGGAGAGCGATGAAGAGAAGGATCGGGCGGATGTATGACATCAGAAGCAGCCTGCTGAAAGTGACGGGGGGCGTTAGTTCGAGCGCCGCGTTAACGGACGAATTGTTGACCAGTTCGCACGATCCCGTCAACCGCTCTTGCATGAGGGAGCGTTCGACGTGCAAAACGCACAGTTCACACCACAGCCGCTCCCACGCATGGCAAACAAAAAGCCCACCCGTCGGAACGGGTGGGCTTGAGTGTGTTCATCGCGAAGCCGCAATTGCTTAGTACATGTCGTCGTAGCCGCCGCCGGCCGAACCCTTCTTGTCGTCCTTCTTCTGCTCGTCGGCGATCATCGCGTCCGAGGTCAGAAGCAGGGTCGCGACGCTGGCTGCGTTCTGCAGAGCGCTGCGGACCACCTTGGCCGGGTCGATGATGCCCTTGGCCACGAGGTCGCAATACTCGCCCGCCCGAGCGTCGAAGCCGTAGTTCTTGTCCTTCTTGGCGAGTACGTCCTTGACCACCACCTCGCCGTTCTCACCGGCGTTCTCCACGATCTGCTTGATCGGGGCGCGGCAAGCCCGCACGATGATATTGTAACCGACGCGCTCGTCGTCCGTCAGCGATTCCGGCGACTTGAGACCGTCGGAAGCGCGAAGCAGGGCCACGCCGCCACCGGGCAGAATGCCTTCTTGATGGGCAGCCTTGGTCGCGTGCATCGCGTCCTCGACGCGCATCTTCTTTTCCTTCACTTCGCTTTCGGTCGCTCCGCCGACGTTGATCTTGGCCACGCCGCCGGAGAGCTTCGCGATCCGTTCGCTGAGCTTCTCCTTGTCGTAGTCGCTGGTGCTCTTGTCGAGTTCGCGCTGAATGCTGGCGATGCGGGCCTTGATCGCGTCCTTCTTGCCAGCACCCTCGATCACAGTCGTGTTGTCCTTGTCGATCTTAATCTTCTTGGCCTTGCCGAGTTGGAGCAGGGTGACAGTCTCGAGCTTGACGCCGAGGTCTTCGAAGATCGCTTCGCCGCCGGTGAGGATGGCGATGTCTTGAAGCATGGCCTTACGACGATCGCCGTAACCGGGAGCCTTCACCGCACAGACCTTGAACGTGCCGTTGGAGCGGATCACGTTCACGACCAGCGTGGCGAGCGCCTCGCCTTCCACTTCCTCGGCGAGGATGAGCAGCGGCTTGCCCTGCTGCAGAACCTTTTCGAGGATTGGAACCAGGTCGCGGTTGGCGCTGATCTTCTTTTCGTAGATGAGGATGTAGGCGTCTTCGAGTTCGCACTCCATCGTCTCGGCGTTGTTGACGAAGTAGGGCGAGAGGTAGCCGCGGTCGAACTGCATGCCTTCGACGAACTCGTGGCCGGTCTCGAGGGTCTTGGCTTCTTCGACGGTGATGACGCCGTCCTTGCCGACTTTGTCCATGGCTTCGGCGATGATGCCGCCTATGACGGTGTCGCCGTTGGCGGCCACGGTCGCGACGTTGCGGAGGTCTTCCTTGCCCTTCACGGGAATGCTCATCGACTTGATCTTGGCGACGATGTCCTCGACGGCCTTCTCCATTCCGCGCTTCATGAGCATCGGGTTGGTGCCAGCCACGACGGCCTTGAGGCCTTCGTTGAAAATTGCCTCGGCGAGCACGGTCGCGGTGGTGGTGCCGTCGCCGGCCACGTCGGAGGTCTTCGAAGCGACCTCCTTCACCATCGAAGCGCCCATGTTCTCGTAGTGATCGGGAAGTTGGATTTCCTTGGCGACGGTGACGCCGTCCTTGGTGACGGTCGGGCTGCCGAACGACTTCTGAATGATGACGTTGCGGCCCTTGGGCCCGAGCGTGACTTTCACGGCCCGTGCGAGCTTGCTGATGCCGCGCTTCATGGCATCGCGGGCTTCTTGATCAAAGGCAATCTGCTTGGCGCTCATATCGATCCCTCAAGAACAGTGTGAGTTGTTGGAATGATGAGAAGCCCACCCGTGGCAACGGGTGGGGTCATGGAAGTTATTCGATCACGCAAAGCACGTCGGCTTCGTGCATGACGAGGATTTCGTCCTTGGATTTCTTGTCTTCGTATTCGTTGCCGGCCCAAGAGGTGAAGAGCACGTGGTCGCCGGCCTTCAGTTGCATGGCGGTTCGCTTGCCGTCCTTGTCGAGCCCGCCGGGGCCGACGGCCAGGACTTCGCCGCGCTGCGGTTTGTTCTTGGCGGTGTCCGGCAGGATGATCCCGCCAGCAGACTTCTCGTCGGCCGATTGACGGCGAACGATGATGCGGTCCCCGATTGGCTTGAGCCCCATCGCGATCTCTCCGTGGTGTGCGTCGGCTTCATAAGCAAGTCGCGTGCCCAGGAATAACTCGAGTCGGAAGTGCTGTTCTGAGTTGCATTTAGAAGCAGACTGGAGCGAAAGCCATTGGAAGTGCTGCCAAGTTTGCACGGCCGTTTCTCAGCTCGCCTGCCGGAATGACACCGGCAGGCGGGCCTCTTTCACTTCCCGTTCTTGCCGTCGGAGTGATTCCGTTGTTCGAGCAGATACCGCAATCGTGCGACCTCGGCTTCCGCTTGTTGGGCACGGGTCGCTTCCTCGTCCGCACGGGTTGCTTCCTCGTCCGCACGGGCATCGGCCTGATCCGCTCGCGCGGCTTCCGCCGCCCGGCGCTCGGTCGGAGTCAATACCCGCTGCTTCGATAGCGGATCCCACAATCGAAGTTGCTTACCGGATCGTTCCAGGTGCAGGCCCATCACTTTGCTCGGGATGCGTCCGGCGATGGGTTTGATCGAAACGAAGCGGTTGCCGACCCGCCGGAAGGCCTGGAAGGAAGGCTTCAAGTAGTCTTCCTTGGGGTCGAACAAGAAGTACTCCTTCACGCCGAGCTTCTGGAGGTAGAGATCGCGCTTTTTGACGAGGTCTTCACGCATGGTGGTTTTCGAGGTGAGTTCGATGACGGCGTCGAGGCCGCGGCCTTCCTCCCAGAGGAGGTAGTTGTCGCGAATGTGGTTGCCGACGCCGGGCACCACGAAGACATCCGGCGCGATGTGCCTTCGCTTGTTCCCCTTCTCGTAAAACACGAGTAGGTTACCAGAGACGTAGGTACTTAGCGAGTCCGCGAACCAGAGTTTGAGCGTCTCGATGAGTTCGACCATCAATTCGCGATGCAGGTCGGTTTCGGCCATGGGCTTGCCGTCCGAGGTGGGGTAGGCGTTTGGCGTCCAGACGCCGGGAGCTTCGGTTTGAATCATGGGAGCACCGTCGGACGCGGTCGAATCATCTCGCTTATCATACGCTCGTTGTTGGGTCGGTAAATCCTCCGAGGCGAAAGTGGCGCTTTCAAGGCACGCTGCGCCAACGGGTGCGTTCGAGCAGATGGGCCATGAGGATCGAAGCGAGGGCCGCTGCCGCGAACCACGGGTAGAACTCGAAGTAGCGCCGATACTGGAAGCTCTCGACCGGCGACTTCTCCAGATCGCTAATCTCCTGATACGCCGCGAGGAGTTCGGCTCCGTTCGATGCCGCGAAGGACCGCCCGCCCGTCAGTTCCGAAACGGCTCGCAGGGTTTCGCGACCCGCCTTCCGCTGCTCCAGCAACTCGGCGGGCATCCCCATCGAGGGCTCGCCTCCCGCGTCGATCGTGTAAACTTTGATGCCCAGATTCGCGGCGAGTTGCGCCGCCTGCTTCGGCTTGAGCGGGTCGCTCGCCCCTTCCTTGCTGATGTTGTGTTCTCCGTCGCTGAGAACGATCAGCACCTTGCGGCGATCGCCAGCCCCCTTCTCCAAGCGGATCAATCCCTCGGCAATCGCGTCGCCCACGTTCGTCCCCGCGTCGAGCCCGGCCTTCGGCTCCAGGCCATCGGAGACGCGGAGCAACACCGAGTGGTTGAACGTGAGCGGGCACGCCGTCTCGGGAAGTGCCGCGAACGTGACGAGGCCGATCTGGTCCGAATCGCGGGGCTCAAAGGATGTTCCGTCTGGGGCCTCGCCGCCGTTCACAAAGAGCGTAAACGACCGCTTGGCGGCTTCGAGCCGCGACACCGCCGGGCTACCCGCTGCCCAAATCGCGTCCTTCTCGGCCATGCTCCCGCTCACGTCCAATGCGAGGACGATGGCGATGCCTTCGGCCGGGAGGCGCGTTTGCAAATCGGGCCGGCGCGGACCTGCACAGGCCACGATGAGGGAAAGGCAGGCGAGCATGCGCAGCAATGCACCTCCCCACTTCGCGCGCGATGCACGACCCGATGGCAGCCCCATGAAAAGTTTCGAATCGGAATAGCGGAGCGAGTTGCGCGGCCGTCGCAGCCACCACCAACCCAGCACGATGGCAAGCGGAGAAAGCCAGAGGAATGCGGGATTCGCGAACTGCATAATCGCCCTGGGTCCGCGGCCGTCCCGGCCGCGAGTCAAAAACATTCTCACTGTTCGTAACGCGGCCGAGGCGGCCGCGGACCTAGGCTTCTCACCCCTTCAAGCCGAACAGTTTCATGAGCGATTCGCGCAGGGTCACGCTGTGGGCTTCGCCGCTGGACTCGCGGAGTGCCGCGATCGGCCCGTGAAGCAGGCGACTCTGGAAGAGCCGGAAGGCACCTTCGATGTAAGCCCGATCCGCGTCCGTGAGCCGGCCGTTGAGCTTGTCCAGAAGCGGCGCGAGAACCGCATCGCGCAGGCGGTCCACCTCATCGGTGAGCCTTCCGATCACGGGGCCGTCCTTGCGGCGATTCCAATCTTGCACGAACTTCGACACCTCCGCGTTCACGATGGTCTCGGCTGCGCCAACGTGCGTCCGTCGTTCGGCCAGTTGCTGCTCGCGAACGCGGTTTAGATCGTCGACGTTGAACAGGCTCACGCGGTCGCCGTCGGCGATGCGCGGGTCGAAGTCGCGCGGCACGGCCATGTCGAAGATGACCATCTTGCGGCGGCCGCGCTTCGCCAGCACTTTCTCGTTGAAGCGCCGGCGCGGCACGATCGGCTCCGGTGCCCCCGTCGTGCTCAGCACGATGTCCGCCTTCGCGAGGGCATCGTCGAGCTGTTCCCACGGCACGGCACGGCCTCCGCACTCGGCCGCGAGCGCCTCCGCTTTCTCCATCGTGCGATTGATCACGAGTATGCTGGCCGGTCGAAGTTCCTTCAAGTGCGTGAGCGTGAGTTGGGCCATTTCGCCCGCCCCGATCACGAGCACCGTCTTGTCGGTGAAGGTCTCGAAGACGGTTCGCAAGTAGGCGATGGCGGCACTGGCGACGGAGACTTGCCCGTGGCCGAGACCCGTTTCCGTTCGCACGCGTTTGGACACGCGCAAGGCCGCGGGGAAGAGCGCGTTCAACAGCGAACCCGTGGCTTCAACCTTCTGCGAAATCTCGAACGCTTCCTTCACCTGACCCGCGATCTGGTCTTCGCCGATCACGACGCTATCGAGCCCGCCGGTGACGCGGAAGAGGTGCCGCACGGCCTCGGCGTCCGCGTGTTCGTACAAGTGCGGCTGAATCAACTCGGGACGGATGCCGTGAGTCTCGGCGAGAAACTCCGCGACGAGAGGAGCGTGTACCGGCGAACCGGTCTCGGGCCGCGCCAGGTACAACTCGACGCGATTGCAGGTGCCGAGGATCGCGGCTTCGACGCCGTACCGAGCCGTGAGTTCGGCGAGTGCCGCACGCAATTTCGGCTCGTCGAACGCGAGCTTCTCGCGGAGTTCGACGGGGGCCGAGCCGACGTTGCAGCCGATGGCGCGGAGGTTCATCGGCCCTCCCCCGCCACGAACGGATGGGACGCGATCAAGGCGACGAGCAGCAAGCCGAACGCGGCAATCGAGAGCGTGGCGAGCCGGCGTGCGGGCACGCTCGTGCCGTAGCGCAGGTAGAGCAGAACGAGAAAGACGACCCACAGCCCCGCCGTGCTGAGTACCTTGATCGAGAGCCAATTCTCGGCGGCGTCGTGTTCGGTTCGCAACAACAGCGACCCGACCAGGAGGCCAGCCGTGAGCAGTGGGAACGAGATGTTCACGGCCCGGCGATTCATCGTTTCGAGCCGTTCGAGGCTGAGCAGCGGCACGACCCGCGACGGGTTCACCTTGTTCTTCACGCGGCGAGCCTGGACGAGATACATCGCGCTGGCGAGGAAGCCGACGCTGACGCCGACGGAAGCGAGGAGCAGCAACGTGCCGTGAACCGCTCCCCAGAAACGGTCGCCGCTCAGCCACGCGGGCACGTCCACGGGCGTCTCGGTGGAAGACGTCAGGAGCAGCGAGAGTCCGACGAGCACGATCACGACGGGCAGCACGAACACGGCCCATGCCTGTTTCGCGTAGTGGATCGTGCCGTAAAAGTAGAAGAGGGCCAGCACCCACGCGAGCAGCAAGAGCGACCCGTAGGGCGAAGCGGGGGTCGGCTGGTGGTAGGCGATGAAGGCAGTATGCGCGAAGAGCCCGGCCGCACCGGCGATCAGGGCCGCGACTCGCCAGCCGGCTGCGGGCCAGAATAGACGTGCGAGTTCCAGGCTGAAGGCGAGCAAGTAGCTCAGCCCAAAGCAAGCGTGAGTGATGCCTTGAAGCGGGGAGACCGTCATCGCGCGGCAGGCCTCGACGGAGCGAACGAACCGGTTGCTTCAGTATATACGCTGCGGAAGTTCGGGCTGAAGCGGCGTTTCGCGCCCGCCGAGGCCAACGGCTCGGGTGTGCCTCTCGAAGTAGGCATTAGTTCGAGATCCGCTGAGTTCGCGGCTCCGGCCCTGGGAGCGCGGCCGTCCCGGCCGCACCATCGCCGGTGAGT
>JAYTGN010000285.1:0-10525 GCA_043733485.1 Gemmataceae bacterium | reverse complement strand
GAGCGGTACGCGAAGCGGCCACGTCCACGAGGCCGTGCCGTGGGTGGCCACCGGCTCGGACGGAACGGAAAGTAAGGACACCTACGGGACTGCACCCCACTGGTGATGCCGGACTTCACAAAGGCACCGACTGCTTTATCCCGCCTGCCAGGACACTGCGGGCCGATGAGCGTTTGGCTGATTCTTCGCTATTTCAGGAAGCGTGTCGGCGCGGCTCGGATCATCCGCGCGTGCCGCCACACCGAGCGGCATGGGTGTTACAGCATCGGGCTTGCCCTCGCGTTGGACGAGTTCGGATTGCGGGTGGCCTTCCATACAGACACCGACCTAGAAATCGAGCCGCTGGAGGCCCGCTGCTATCAACGGGCGCGGCGACGCGGGATCCCCATTGGTCCTCCGCTTTGTTTGTCCGAGTTGCAACAGGCGGTTCGAGGGCATCTGGCTATCGTGTACTTGGCTGGCCGAGGTGGCGAGGGGCACTTCAGCCCACTCGTCGAGTTCCGGCGTGGCCAAGCCGTTCTGCCCTACACCGATCGCGGCCGTTTGCCGGTCAAGACTTTTGAGCGATGCTGGTCGGGACCGGGTTTTCCCCGGCAATGTGTGCTGATTAAGGCCTAACCGGTCTCATGGCCCCCTACTCAAGACAATCAGTCACCGGGTCGGCAGTTCGTGCATTTCACGAACGCCTTCCCCGGTACGACTACCGAAGCACATCGAAGGTACATACACGACGCCAAGCGAAGCGTTGGGATCGCAGAATCGCGCACGAGCCACCTCCTATCCGAGTTTGAGTGAGTGAAACCGGACACGCCCACCGAGAAGAAGTTCGCGCTTTCGCCGACGCGGTCCGCGACCATACAACAACTCTTCCGTTCCTTTCCCTCACGCAGGCCATCCCGCAATGAAGCTCCGATTGTTCACCCCCGGCCCCACGACCGTGCCCGAAGAAACGCTCCTGGAACTCGCTCGGCCGGTCGCGTACCACCGCGCCCCGGAAGCCAAGGCGATCCTCGCCGAGGTCTCCGAGGATCTGAAGTACGTGTTCCAGACGGCGAGCCCGGTCTTCACGCTCACCTGCTCCGGCACGGGCGGCATGGAGTCGGCCGTGGCCAGCGCGTTGGCACCCGGCGAGAGGGTGATTCTCTGCACGGCCGGCCGTTGGGGCGAACGCTGGCGCGGAATTTTGAAGGCCTTCGGAGCCAACGTCGTCGTCGTCGAGGTGCCCTATGGGAAGCCCGTCACCCCCGAGATGCTGAGCGAATCGCTGAGCAAGAACCCGGACGCGAAGGCCGTCTTCGCCACGCTCAGCGAGACCAGCACCGGCGTCGGCCACGACCTCGAAGCCTTCGGCAAAATCGTCGCCAAGACCGACGCCCTCCTCATCGTGGACGGCATCAGCGGCCTCGGCGCGATGGAGTGCAAGGTCGATGCCTGGAGCCTCGACATCTGCGTCACCGGTTCGCAGAAGGCACTCATGTTGCCGCCGGGTCTGGCGTTCGTGTCGGTGAGCGAGAAGGCGTGGAAGAAGATCGACGCCACGCCGGTGCGGGCCTTCTACTTCGACCTGCGCCGCTACAAGAAGTCGCTCGCGGAAAGCGACACGCCGTTCACTCCGGCGAACACGCTGATCCGCGCCCAACGCGTCAGCCTCAAACGCATCCGCACCGAGGGCATCGAGAACCTCTGGGCTCGCCATGCGAAGATCGCGACGGCGTGCCGCGCGGCCGTTGTGGGAATGGGCTTGGAAGTGTTCGCCGAGCGGCCCAACAACGCGCTGACGGTCATAACGGTGCCCGCGGGCGTCGATGGCTCCGGCACGCTCAAGAAGTTGGAAAAGCAGTACGGCTTTAAGCTCGCGGACGGCCAGGACACGCTCAAGGGCAAGATCTGGCGTCTCTCGCACATGGGCTACACCGATTCGTTCGAGGTGCTCGGCGCGATCAGTGCTTTGGAACTGGTGCTGCTGGAAAGCGGCTTCAAGATGGAACCTGGCTCTGGCGTTGCTGCCTTCCAGAAGGCGTTCGCGGCAAGCCGATGAGGGGATGCGAGGTTAGCAAACTGGTGAATGGTCCGAAGTGGTCCTGGTTGCCAAGCGTGCAGGGGGATGCCCGCTTGGCGAATTGGTTGAATGAGTTTGCCGAAAGCAGCGTAGCCGTCACAACCAACGCGGCTCGACCCGTCGATCGCGGTTGTTGACGATACGATTGCGGCTCGGCGGAAGGGATGGAGCCAGGCTGCCACATTGCCACTTCGCTTCACACACACTTTGGCAACCTGACTCGAAATCGGAAGCGGTTCTTCACCCGCCGAATTCCACGGGCAAGCTCTTCACGAGCTTCACCGTCTCGACGCTCACGGCCACCACCCGACCCACCAGTTTCACGATGTACTCGGGGTCGTCCTCGCGATTCGGATCGGACACGATCCCGGAACGGGAATCCTCCGTCACGCGGTACTGGTCGATAACCCAATCGAGGGCCGAGCGGTTGCCGAGGCGATACTCGAAGACCTCGGGCGGGATGCCGGCCAGCGTCAGCGATCCGTTCACCTTCAGGCTCGTCTTGTCCGCGCAGAGTTTCATCTTCTCGACGCGGTAGGAGAGTGGCACGCCCGGCGTCTCGACGTACTTCAAATCGAACGGCTCTTGCTCTTCGTAGTTGAGGTGCAGGTCCGCGAGTTTCTTCCCGGCATCGGCGAACGCCCAGAAGTCCGGCGCGAATGGAATCCGAGGCAGGCTCTTTTTGAGGTTGTCGCCGAATTTGGCGCGGTAGCCCGGATGATGCAGAAGGCCGTAGACGTAATGGAAGATGTCCCACTTCGTCAACTTCTTGGACTGATACTCCTCCCGGTACTGTTTCAACGCCCAGTCCGTGATGTTTTCTCGTCGATTCGTGCCGTCGAGATCGTAGGCGTAAAATGGGAAGCACTGATGTCCGTCGAGAGTCGCACAGAGGTGGAGGTCGGTAATGCCATTGCTGCACAATGCAGCGGGTTGCGCCGATCGACACCCGATGTCGCTGAGGACGATCGTGCGATTTTCCGACTCGCTCGCAGCGTTCGGATAGAACTTCTCGATCGAATAGATTTCCGCATTGAGTCTCCGGTCGAAGTACAACCATCGAGGCGCAAACGGTCGATAGAGTGACTTGCGAATTCTTCCTGCGTCGAATACCGCGTAGTTTTTTCGTACGACGTCCCGTTTGAGATCGCGATCCCACACAACCCTTTTACTCCAGGCGAAAGTCTCCGGATCGGCTTTCCGGCCGTGGCGATGGAACCGATCGACTTCCGAGTTGTACGCCTCCGCGAACAGTTCGACGCGGACTCCCAATTCTCGCTTGTTGAAGCCGTACACGACACTATCTCGATGAGTCGCGATACCCAAGGTATATTCTTTGAAGAGAACTTCAGCCCGACCCGCAAGAGCAGCCTTACCGTCTTTGCTGCCGACCGGGATAAACTTAGCGAATGCTCGGCTGTTCTTGGGAATGAGCCAATTGCCCTTGCGGTCGGGAATCAGGGGTGACCAGGGCACTTGGCCCATGGTGCCATGGACCGTTAGCCATTTGAGTTTCTCGTACCGGCGGAGGCGTTTGTCGATGCGGTAGAACAACAACCTCCGATCCGCATGCTTGGCCGACTTGACAGCGATGGTGATACCGACACCGACCTGAATGCCGAAAACGTTGTACTGCGTGCCCGAGAGCTTGGGATTTTGTCGTACGTTACCTTCGAGGTGCAGGTGGTAGACGCAAGTAAAATCGGCGAGCAAATGCTTTCTCATTCCGTCGAACGCAATCTGATCGACGAAACTATTGTTCGTGACGAAGCAGACGACGCCATCTCGTCCGTTGAGCCGGTGGGTCGCCCAGCGAAAGAACTTGACGTAAGGATCGTTGAGCTTGCTGACGCTCGTAGCGGCTGACGCCTTCGCGTAGGTCGCCTTGATGGACTTGTCGAGTGCTTCGTACTTGCGGTTTTTGTTGTTGTCGTTCTCGTTGAGTTGACCCACGTTGTACGGGGGATTGCCGATGACGACTGTGACTTTGGCATCTCTCTGCTTCTCGAGTCGCACCGCATTACCCCTACTGAATCCCGGCAAGGCCTCCTGACCGCTCACCACCATGTCGAGCGTATCGACGAAACACAAACCCTCGAACGGCTCGTACTCGCCCTTCAATTCGCCGTAGGCGTGTTCGATGTTCAGCGCTGCGATATAGTACGGCAGCAGCATGACCTCGTTGGCGAAGAGTCGCCCGTTGTAGAGGTCTGGTAGATCTTTCTTCGACACCCGACGGAGTAAGTTGACCAGGAAGTTTCCGGTCCCGGCACAAGGATCCAAGATGGTTACGCCTTCGCTTCCGAGGCTCAATCCGAACTCGTCCTTCAGCACCTCTTCCACGCTGGCACACATGAAATCGACGATGGGCTGGGGGGTGTACACGATGCCGTGCGTGTCCGCCGTCTTTACCGAGTATCCTTGAAAGAACCGCTCGTACACCGTGTTGAGAAAGTGCTGTTTATCGGCAAAGTCGTCGATTGTTTCCGCAGCCCGTTCGATAGCCTTGTAGAACTTGTCGAGCGATTTCAAGAACTCGGCCCGACTGAAACTCTTACCGACCAGAGCCGCAATTACCGTTTCGACTTCGGCGGCAATTACGTTGCGTCGTGTGAATTCCTCATCGTGGAAAATCTTCCGGAAGAGCCGTTCAGTCAGTAGGTGCTGGATGAGCATCTCGTCCACTGCTTCGCGCCGGATGTTCGGATTCAGCGCCGTCTGACAAAGCGAGTAGAAGCCGTCGAAAGCCTGCTGGAATTTCGGATTGCCTTCGTGTGCCTCCCCGATTTTTCCGAGTAGCCCTTGAGCGAGTTCGGGGACCCGTCCCTTGAAATCGTCGATGGCCGTCTCGAAGTTGTCGTGTTCCGGTTCGAGATGACTGAAGAACCGGTTGAGCAGGTCCGCGACGGCCTGCGGTTTCGTCAGGTCGTAACGTTCGGCTTCGGCGCCGTTCTGGTAGAGGACGGCGCGTTGCGTGTCCTCGAAGATGGTGTTGGCGATCGGGTAGCCCTTCTTGCGCTTCTTGGTGATTTCAACTTCGAGATCGTCGTCGGTGTCCTTGGCTTCCCAGTAGCCTCGGCGGAGGAAGTTGCCGTCTTGCAAAGTGCCGTCGGGGACGATGTGCTTGCCGCCGACCTTGAAGCCCTTCTTCGGGATGAGCGTCCAGCCGTGCGGCTTGGCGGTGACGGCGAGGAGGCGCGAAAACGCGGTCTCGGTCGCGCCTTCATGCGCGGCGTCGTGGTCGGCGTAGACCTGGAGCTCGGCGTGGTAAGCCTTGATGGCGGGGTCGGTGGCTTTAAGGCTCATGGCGGGCATCTTACCAGAAGAGGACGAAGTGAGTCCTTCATTTGGGAAGCACTTCGGCGGTGCCGAACCCGGCACTTCGCTTCGCACTGGCGCTCGATTCCCCCGAGGGCCAAGTCGACAATTCGGCGAGTTCTCGCATCCGGAATCCTTTTGCGCGGGGCCTCCCTCCAACTCGACTCGAAGGAAGTGGAAGGTGGGCAAAAGGGGCGGTTGGAACCCAACGCTCCACTGCATATGATGCCTCGGTAGGGGAATCAGTCCCGGGGAGACGGCCTCGATGTATGAACGCTTCACCGACCGAGCCCGGAAGGTCATGCAACTGGCCAACCAGGAAGCTCAGCGGTTCAACCACGAGTACATCGGGACCGAGCACGTTCTGCTCGGTCTCGTGAAGGAAGGCTCGGGTGTGGCCGCCAACGTTCTCAAGAACCTCGACATCGACCTGCGCAAGATTCGCCTGGAAGTGGAGAAGATCGTTCAACACGGTCCGGGCGGCGAGCAGGTCGTGATGGGTCGCCTTCCGCATACGCCGCGGGCCAAGAAGGTGATCGAGTATTCGGTCGAGGAAGCCCGCAACCTCTCTCACAATTACGTCGGCACCGAACACCTGCTTCTCGGGTTGCTCCGCGAACAGGAAGGCGTGGCTGCCCAGGTTCTGATGAACCTGGGACTCAAACTGGAAGACGTGCGCGAAGAAGTCCTGAACCTGCTGGGGCACAACATGCCGAACGAAAGCGAATCCGGCGGCGGCGGTGGCGGCGAAGGACGCGGCGGCACCGGCGAGCGCGCCGGACGCAACAAGTCCAAAACGCCCGCACTCGACAGCTTCGGACGCGACCTCACCGAACTGGCCCGCCAGGGCAAGCTCGACCCCGTCATCGGCCGCGCCAACGAGATCGAGCGCGTCATTCAGATTCTCTCGCGCCGCCAGAAGAACAACCCCGTGCTGCTGGGCGAAGCGGGCGTCGGCAAGACGGCCATCGTCGAAGGCTTGGCGCAACTCGTCGTCGATCAGAACGTGCCCGAACTGCTCCGCGACAAGCGGATCGTCGTGCTCGATCTGGCGATGATGGTGGCCGGCACCAAGTATCGCGGTCAGTTCGAGGAACGCATCAAGGCCGTGATGAACGAGGTTCGTCGCGCCAAGAACACCATGCTGTTCATCGACGAGCTTCACACGCTGGTCGGGGCCGGCGGTGCCGAAGGTGCAATAGACGCGAGTAACGTGCTGAAGCCCGCCCTGGCTCGCGGCGAAATTCAGTGCATCGGTGCCACCACGCTCGACGAGTACCGCAAGTACATCGAGAAAGATGCGGCCTTGGCTCGCCGCTTCCAGGCCATCATCGTCAACCCGCCGAGCATGGCGGAGACGGTCGAGATTCTGAAGGGTCTCCGCGACCGCTACGAGGCTCACCACCGCGTGCAGATCACCGACGCCGCGCTCAAGGCTGCGGTCGAACTCTCCGAGCGGTACATCTCGGGCCACTGCCTGCCGGACAAGGCCATCGACGTGATCGACGAGGCCGGTGCCCGCGTTCGCCTCAAGGCCATGACCCGGCCGCCCGATCTGAAGGAACTCGACGAATCCATCGAGAAGCTGAACCAGGAAAAAGAATCGGCCGTGATGGAGCAGGACTTCGAGAAGGCCGCCCACCTCCGCGACCAGGCCGAGAAGCTGCGCAAGAAGAAAGAAGCCACCACGAAGGAATGGCGCGAGAAGGCCAAGGAGACGGACGGCGTGGTGGATGAGGAAGTGATCGCCGAGGTCGTTTCCAAGATGACCGGCGTGCCGCTGAAGAAGGTCGGCGAAGACGAGACGCGCCGTCTGTTGAACATGGAAGCGGAACTGCACGGTACCGTGATCAGTCAAGACGAGGCCATCAAGGCGATCGCCAAGGCCGTTCGCAAGAGCCGCTCCGGCATGAAAGACCCGAAGCGGCCCATCGGCAGCTTCATCTTCGCCGGGCCCACGGGCGTCGGCAAAACGCTGCTCGCCAAGCAACTCGCCCGCTTCATGTTCGGCGACGAAAACAACATCGTGCAACTCGACATGTCCGAGTACATGGAGAAGCACAACGTCTCGCGGCTGGTCGGCGCCCCTCCCGGCTACATCGGCTACGAAGAAGGCGGCCAACTCACCGAGAAGATTCGCCGCAAGCCGTACTCCGTCGTGCTGCTCGACGAAATCGAGAAGGCCCACCCGGACGTCTGGAACATGCTGCTCCAGATCATGGAAGAAGGCCGGCTCACCGATAACGTGGGTCGCGTGATCGACTTCAAGAACACGATCCTGATCATGACCACGAACATCGGGGCCGAGACGATCATCACGTCGGACGACCTGAGCAGCCCCTTCCGCAAGGGGTTGCAACAGTCCGCCGAGGCGACATATCAGGAAATGCAGAAGAAGTTAAAGGGCCGGATGGACAAGGAGTTCCGCCCCGAGTTCCTCAACCGCTTGGACGACATCATCGTGTTCCGTTCGCTCACGAAGCTCGACCTCAAGCTGATCGTGGAGATGGAACTGGCGAAGGTCGAGAAGCGCCTCAAGGACAAGCAATTGAAACTGATCGTGACCGAAGAGGCGAAGGAATTCCTCATCGATAAGGGTTCGAGCCTGGAGTTCGGAGCCCGGCCGCTCCGCCGTGCGATCGAGCAGCACATGGAAGACATGCTCGCGGAGGAACTGCTCCGCGGCACCTTCCACAACCAGGACACGATCACGGTGAAGGTCGGCGAAGTGGACGGCGAGAAGCGTCTGGCCTTTGAAACGGCCCGAGCCGAGGAAGAATTGCTGGCGCCGGTCGGAGCCGGCGACGCGAAGTAGTTGCACAACCACACTGGAGCCCACCCGTTCCCACGGGTGGGCTTTTTTCATTTCTTACCGGTCGTCGGCTTCCGGATCATAAGACAGCACCATGCGGCTTTCCCTGCGGTACCGGCTCCTGATCCCGCTGACGTTCTTACTCGTCGGCGATGCGGCAGCGACGGCCTGGGCCGCGGCCATCGCGGCGCGAACCGCCGAGAGTCGCCTCGCCGAACAGCAATGGGCCGTGGCCCGCACGCTCACGGGGCCGCTCTCGTATCGGCTCACGCAACCCGTACTCGATTCCATGAAGGGCTTCTCGGGTGCCGAGTTTCTGTTCGTTCATCCCAATCGGCCGCCGGTTTCGACGCTCCCCAATCCGAACGCTTCACCCCCTGCCGATGTGCCAATCGCCGCGCTGGCCGCTTCGGGAGAAGAGCACAAACTCGGGCCACCCGTCACCGTGCTCGGCACCGAATATCGCTGCCTGCGCTTACCGCTTCGCGAACCGCATCCGGACCACGGCGGCGATCTCTACATCTTCTATCCCGAGTCGCTGCGGCTCACGGCGGTTCGCGATGCCGTGCGGCCCACGCTGGCGCTCGGCGTCATCGGCGGGCTCATTGCCGTAGGCCTCGCACTCGTGATCGGCACCGGCCTGGTTCGCCGCGTTCGCGATTTGGAACACCGCACGCGGCTCATCGCGGGCGGCGACTTCCGACCGCTTCCACTTCCCGCGCCCGACGACGAACTCACCGACCTCTGCAAGTCCGTCAACGACATGGCACATCGACTGGCCGAATTTCAAGAAGCACTCCAGCGCGATGAACGCCTCCGCGTGCTGGGCCAATTTTCCGGTGGGCTCGCGCATCAACTGCGCAATGCGGCTTCCGGCGCGAAGCTCGCGCTCGAACTGTTCCTCGTCGAGAATTCGTCCGCGGATCGGGAACCGATCGAAGTGGCTTTGAGGCAACTCGCACGGATCGAATCGAACTTGCGGCAGTTCCTCGATCTCGGCAAGCCGCCCGTCAACTCGAACGTGCCCTGCGATCTTGCTAAGCTCGTCGATCAATCGGTGAGCCTGCTCCGGCCGCAGTGCCAGCACGCGGGTATCGTGTTATGCTGGGAGCCGCCGCTTGTTGGAGCGACCTTGAAGGGCGACCCCACGCAATTGAGCCATCTCATCGGCAACGTGATCGGCAACGCGATCGAGGCCGCCGGCCCCGGCGGCACCGTGAACGTGATTCTCACCGGGACCGCGATCGAGGTGTGCGACACGGGCCCCGGCCCGCCGCCCGAGATTGCCGCGAAGCTGTTCGAACCCTTCGTGACGGGCAAGGAGGAAGGGATCGGGCTCGGCCTCGCCGTGGCGAAGCAAGCCGCCGAGGCTCACGGCGGGACGTTGACTTGGGAACGCCGCGAGGGAAGGACCGTCTTTCGGATCGCGTTTGGGTCGGGCGATTAACCTTCGGCTTACCAGCGGGCTTGCGACCGATTCCGACCGCCGGCAAAGCCGGCAACTCTCTGAGGTTCCTATGAAGCGCGCTCTACTACTACTGGCGATTCTGGCCGCTCCCGCGAGTGCCGCCGACCCGAAGCCGCTCTTCGACGGCAAGACCTTCGAGGGCTGGGAAGGCGACACCGACAAGACCTGGAAGATCGAAGACGGCGCGATCGTCGGTGGATCGCTCGACAGCACCGTGCCCCGCAACGAGTTCCTCTGTTCCAAAAAGAGTTACGGCGACTTCGAGCTTCAGGTGAAGTTCAAGCTCGTCGGCGACAAGGCCAAGATGAACGCCGGGGTGCAGTTTCGCACCAAGCGCATTCCCAACCACCACGAAGTGAGCGGCTACCAGGCCGACGTGGGCCAGAACTACTGGGGTGCCCTCTACGACGAGTCGCGCCGCAACAAAGTACTCGTCCAACCCGATGCGAAACTCATCGAGGAAATCGTGAAACACGACGAGTGGAACGAATACAAGATTCGCTGTGAGGGGGCGCGGATTCAGTTGTGGCTCAACGGAAAGCAGACCGTCGATTACACGGAGAAGGACGAGAAGATCGACCGCACCGGCATCGTCGCGTTGCAGATTCACGGCGGCGCGAAGGCGAAGGCCTTCTACAAAGACATCCGCATCGAGGAGTTGAAGTAACCGCAGCGGTAGTTTTTCGACCGAGCCTTCACGGGGTGTGGCGTCCCGGCGAGCGCGGTCGTCTCGGCCGCACCATCGCAGGAGGCACACTCAGGTCCGGTCGGGTGTGCCTCTCGAAGTAGGCAGTCCTGGGAGCGCGGCCGTCCCGGCCGCATGCGGCTCCGGTGCTTATGGCAACTCACCGGCGATGGTGCGGCCGGG
>JAYTGN010000284.1:0-51257 GCA_043733485.1 Gemmataceae bacterium | reverse complement strand
CCGGTTTGGAGATGCAACCCGGCGACTCACGTCGCCGGTTCGCCTGGAACTGTCAGAAAATGGGCAGCCTGCGTAAGCTTCGCTCGAGCGCACAGTCGGAGCACCCCGCAAAACCGTTCCAACCGTTCAACTCCACCACCCCGTTTTGCCGATAGAAGGGGAGGTGGACCGGCGTTATCGCGGGGGTGGTCATGCGGTGGAAGCGGGCCTTATGGCTGGGTTGCCTCGCTCCCGTCTTCGGGGGTTGCCTCCACGTTGACCAGTCGCGGCACGATGCGATGGCGGAGCACGGGGTGGCGCAGTCCGAGCGCGACATCGTTCGCGAGATTCACAAGAAGGCACGCGAAGCCTGGGTCGCGGTTCGCAGCGAGTTCCCGCGGAAGTTGTTCACGCCCGAATTCCGGGACGGCTTCATCGAAGGCTACACCGACTACCTCGATCGCGGCGGCGACGCTCAGCCGCCGGTCGTGCCGCCGATGCGCTATACCCAGAACAAGAAGTACTTCACGCCCGAAGGGCATGTGTTGGTTCGCGATTACTTCCTCGGGTTCAAGTACGGCGCGGATGTGGCGGTCGCCACGGGCCAACGGCAGTACCTCACGGTGCCCGTACTCATCGCGGACAAGGGTGAGGCGATCGAAGCGCTGCCCTTCGCGCCGGGGTCGATGCCGATTCCACCTCTGAGTGGAAGCGATGCTCCGGTGAAGCCCGTACCCGCGCCGGCACCTCAACCGCTGCCTTCGCCGCGGCCGATGTCGCGGTTGCCCCTGCCGCGGAAGTTGCCTAACGAACAGCCGCCCGCGCGAGTTTCGACGGTGCCGGACTTGGAAGAAGGTTCGAAGTTCGGGCCTCCTCCGCCGCTGAAGCGTGGGGTGCCCGAAATCGCACCGGTTCCTTCGATTCCCGGAGTCCCGTCGATCCCAGCGATTCCGGTTCCAGGTGGCAGTTCGTCTCGTGTGTCGCCGATCATTCAGGCGTCCGGGGTGAAGTTGCCGGAGCCGCCGAGCGAGGTGTTGAACCTCGACCCCGACTTGCCGACGCCGCCGTTCGTTTACGAGATCCCGGACCTGCCGCCGTTGCCGGTCAATCACCCGGACCCCGTGAAGAAGTGACCCCGATGATGCGAACAACTTGGCATTCGCGTCTGCTCGTAGTCGCCGCGGTTCTGCTCGCGGCGGGGTGCGTGTCGCATCCGCCTCTGGCGGAAGGCATCCCCGTGCGCCGGCTTCCCGCCGAGGTGCTCGGGCAATCGAAGTGCGACCTCCAACCCGTGCCGCTCACGCTACTGCGTCAAAAGGAACCCGACGCCTACCGCGTGGACAAGGGCGACGTGCTCACCGTCTTCGTCGAAGACGTGCTCGGCACCCGCGACAAGATTCCGGTTCAAACGAATCCCGACCCGCTGGCTGCAAAGCCCGCCACGCAGGGTTACCCGATCACGGTTCAAGACGACGGCACGATCCAGCTTCCCGAGTCGCTGCCGATCCCCGTTCGCGGCAAAACGCTGAGCGAGGTTCGCGCGGCAATCGTGAAAGCCGTGACCGTGGACAAGAAGCTCATTGTGGCCGGTAAGGAACGCGTCACGGTCGATCTGTTGAAGGCCCGCCAGTATCGGGTGCTCGTGATCCGCGAAGACGGCCCCGTGGACGCGACGTGCGGCGACGGCAAGAAGGGCACCGGACACTCGCTGAAGCTGGAAGCCTACCACAACGACCTGCTCGAAGCGCTCACTCGCACCGGCGGCCTGCCCGGCCCCTGCGCCAAGAACGAAGTCGTGATTCGCCGCGACGATCCGGCTCGCAGCGTCGTCCGCATTCCAATCCGCATCTGCCCAGGCGAAGCGGTTTCGTTCACCGACGCCGACATCATCTTGAAGGACGGCGACACGGTTCACGTGGAAGCGCGTCCGCACGAAGTCTACACCATCGTCGGTGGCCCAGGTTGCGGGCAGCACCCGCTGCCTCGCGATACCGACGTGCGAATTCTCGACGCGCTTTCCAAGGCGATGTGCCCGGCCCCGGCGTGCGGTCCCGCGACCATCCTGCGGTCGGTCGGCTGCAACCGGCAAGTGCCGATTCTCGTGGATCTGGACGAGGCGTTGCGCGACCCGCGCGAGAACGTGCTGATCCTGCCGGGCGACACGATCGTGCTGCCGGGCTGCAAGGACTGCGGGCCGAAGGCCAAACCCTTCCGCCCGCGAATCTGGCTCGGGCCTGGGAAGTGGAAGGTCCTCGGCTGCGACACCTGCGCGGACGAATTAAAGTAAATCGTGCCTTCGACACTTGCGACGGTTGATCGAGGCGTGATGAAGATGGATTTGCCCCGAGCGAGATGAATCACTTCCTGTCGCAGGTTACTTCTCGCCACCATGCATGAAACCCAGTTGGAAGTCGTGCCGAAGGAGCCGAGTGTTGGCTTGCTATTGGAGACTTGCAAGCTAAAGATTTGACACATCGCCCATCCGCTTCAATCCGACACTGCGGCAACGCCATGGATGCCCACCCCTCAAGAGGATCTCCTGCCATGTTCGCTCGATTCTTTGGTTCCCGTAGCCGCACACCTCGGAAAACACGCCTCGAGGTCACACTGCTGGAGGACCGTACGGTCCCGACGGTGACGAGTTCCTTCTCGGGAGGCTTGCTCACGATCAACAGCGATGCCGCCGCCGACACGGTCAAAGTGTTTCGCGAGGGCAACACGGCGAGCGACTACTACTACGTGGCGAACGGCACGGCCTCCGGAACGTTTCTGGGCGTGACCGGCATCGCCCTCAACGGTGGCGACGGCGACGACGTGCTCGACGCCTCGGGCGTCGCCACGCCGGCGTCGTACGACTGGCGCAAGACACAGCCGAACGCCTCCACTTGGTACAACCAGTACTACGATCCGGTTTACGCCTTCAACGGTGCGGGCTTGGCGAAGAACGGCACCCACACCGCGACCGGTGTGGACGGCTACTTCGGCAAGGCGGGATGGCTCAGCAACAATCTGGCGAACGTGGATGGCCAGTACATTCAAGAGTACTTGGGCGATGCGATCCGCGTCAGTAAGGTGGTCGTCTGGAACTACAACCAGTTTTACAACGGCCAGAGCTTTGGCATGCGCGGGATCCAGAACGCCGACGTTCAGATTTCCATGGATGGAAACAGTTGGACCACCGCCGTAAGCGGCGTGACGCTGACGCAGGCACCGGGTTCCGGGACGTACGACACACCGGACACCGTCTATCTCCCTGGAGCGCCTGTCGCGAAGTACGTCCGGATCCTCGCACACTCCAATTTCGGGTCGGATTCGTTCGGCAATTACGTCGGCGTCAGCGAGATCAAGGTGTACGGCGACGCGGCCACGGCGATGGTCATGGGGCCGCGCATTTCCCCGGCCGCGATCAAAGCGAGCAGCACGTACTCCGGCCTCAACGCCGCGAACGCCGGGAACGGCGCCGGTCTCATCCCCATCAACCCCGCCTTCCACGACACCAACTATCAGTACACCTGGTTGAGTACCAACCAGGCCAATGTCTCCGGCCAGTTCCTGCGATTCGACCTCGGAGCCGTCGCGCCGCTCGATCGCGTCCGCATCTGGAACTACAACCAAGTTTATGCCGGCGCACCCTTCACTGGCCGCGGAATGAAGGACGTGGAGATTCAGTTCTCCAACAACGGGGCCACCTTTACGACGGTTCTGACGACCCAGTTTGCCCAGGCACCGGGCGTTAACGCCTACCCCGGTTTCGATGTAAATCTGACCGGTCTCGGATCCGCCCGCTACGTGCGAATCGTGGCCCTCTCCAACTGGAACAACAACGCGCCGGACGCATACGGCAATTTCGTGGGGTTGAGTGAAGTGATGTTCTTCCCGAGCGTACCGGCTGCGGCACCCGCGGTTCCCGTCACCCTCGACGGCGGCAACGGAAATGATACGCTGACCGGCGGCACGGGACCCGATACGTTCACGGGCGGCACCGGCAACGACATCTTCGTGTTCGTGCCCAACAGCACCAGCACCCAAGACACGGTCGTCGATTTCACTGATGGCTCCGACAAGTTGAACTTGAAAGCCTTCGGTGTGACTTCGTTGACCAGCCTGACCACTGCCGGCGGATCGGCCACGCCTTCCGGATTCGACACCGTAATCCAACTGCCTCCGAGCTACGGGACGAAGTCGATTAAACTGAACGGATTCGATGTGTTACTACTGGACGATTCGGATTTCGTGGTGTGAACGCCCGCCAACGACGCGGTCGTCGTTTAGCGTGCCGCCCTGACGAATGCTGACCCGGAAGCCTCGTTTGAGCTTCCGGGTCAACCCAATATGACTCAACCGTACTTCTTGTGGCATTCGTTGCTCGTCATCTTCGGTGCCTTGATCAACCCGCCGGCCACCTTCTCACCGTCCGGGTCGAGGTACAATCGGCCGCTCGAGCCGACCCCTTCCGCATAATCCGTCACGTGAATGTTGAAGATGTAGCCCGCCTCGGACAGCCCCTTGAACCAGTGGATGTTGTCCTTGTGGTCCGAGATGGTGCTGAGTTCGCCGGGGCCGAACTCGCGATCGACGGTCGGCTTGATGAGGAAGTGATCCTTGTTGCTTTCGAGCTTGTCGAAGTGCCGGCCCTGCCACTTCCCTTTCAGCACGATGAACCCGGTACACATGTTGACGTGGCCGTGCGGCACGACGGAACGGCCCTTGCCGCAGCCGAAAATCTGCTTGCCGAAGCCGAGGTTCGCGGGCAGGCCTTCGAGTTTGCCGATGTCGAACCCGCTGCTCGACGCCCCGTTCTCCGGCAACTTCTTCTTCTCGATCTCGTCGAGCTTCACGAGCCCGCACAGTTCCTTGAGATCGACCGTCTTGTAAAGCTCTTCCATTTTGGTCTGGAACTGGAGGTCGGTGAGCTTCGTGCCCTTCAGGTCTTTCGTCAGGGCGATGAGATCGAGGATCCACTTTTGGATGGTAGGTTTGACGGCGTCGGCGAACAGGTCGCGCTGCCAGAGCGTCTCGACGAGCCCGAAGGCCATGAGCGAGCCGAGGAATCGGGAGTGAAATTCGCGGCGGGTTGGCACGGCAGCCTCCGGAGGAACGAGTGGAGAGAAGGTAAGAGAGTACCATGCGGCAGGGCGCTGCGGAAGAGGCGAAACCGAGATAAGTGCGTCAGAACTCCTCTTCGATGAGTCGCCCGCTGAGGGCTTCGAGTTCTTCCTCGGTCATGGGAACGAAGATGCCCCGATCGATGTGATAGTCCACGTAGCGCAGTTCGCATTCCAACACGAACCGATCGAAGCGAGCCGGGTCGTGAGGAACGGGGATCGACCCTTGGCCCGCGAGGCGGGCGAGATGCGCGAGGTGCTTCTCGTAAATCGTGCGGGCGTTCGAGCCGGGATAGCGCTCCACCGATTGCCACGGCGTGGGCTTCATCGACTTCTTCGTGGTCGTCGTGGTGGCCAAGGTCTCGTCGGTGAATTGCGAAACGCACGCCAGATGGAGTTCGCGAGAGTTGCCGCTCTGCCCGTAGCCGATCATCAATCCGGTTTCGTTCGTGTCGTCGAGTAGGTAGGCACCGGCACCGAGGCGGCTCGGTTCGGGCAAGGCCAGCCGATGGCAGAAGATCAGCCGCAAGCCCGCGCTCCGAGCCGATTCCAACGCGGGCTCCATCGCACGGCACGCGGCCTCCGGAAATTCCTCGAACTCCACGAGGAAGAGCCGATCCGGGCGTGGAACCGCGAACTCGAAACGAATGGGAGTACCGAGCAACTTGCACCCGGCACTCAAGGCGAACGCGAGAAAGCCCGGTGCCATCCGCCAATATTCGGCGTAGGTGAGTCTCGCACCGTCGACGCGGTAGAACGTGGTCATGGGGGCGATGTTGTATTCGTCGCGCTGCCGTTGGCTGCGAAATTACCCGATAATCGTGCCGCGAACGTTGGGTTCGCAGCGCAGTTCTTCCCACTCGCGGCGCACTTCGCGCAAACCGATGGCACAAACTTCAAACTGCTCGCTGAGCCGACGAAAGAGCCCGGCCTCGGCGTTGTGGTCGCGCTCGTCCATGCGGCTTGCGAGCCAGTAGCCGCGCTTGCCCTGGATCGTGTAATCGACGAAGTGATCCTTGCAGTAGCGGCGGGAGCGGTTGATGCTCTCGGGGAAGACGCCGGTCCAGAAGAGGGCGAAGTCGCCGATGTGGCGATAGTATTCCCGGCGGGTGCGGCCCCCGGCGGGCAGGTGTTCCGCTTCGAGCATCATGTCCACGACTTCGGTGAGCGGGCGACCGTCTTCCGAACGAAGGCGATGGATCGCGTCGAAGTGGACGAAACGCGAGAGCAGCGACGAAAGGTAGTCGATGAGGGGCGGGTCGGCAACGCCGAGATGGGAGAGGAAAGCGTGCTCGGCCAGCCCCGCGAACAGTCGCCTCAGCGGGTGTTCGGCGGGTGGTTCCCACATGATTTAGTACCTCGAAAGTCTCCGGACGGGACGGGCTCGGGCGATGGCCCGTTTGTATTCTGGCACCGACATCTATGAAATCAAGTCGCAAGTGTCCAGTCCAATATTCTCCCGCGTGCCCGACGGCGCGTTGGACGGCTTTTTCCAGGCGAACCGGCGAAGTCGGTCGCCGGGTCTGATGGAAAACCCCCGTCGCCTGCAGCGATCCCGAGCCGTAAGCCCGCGAGTGCGCTCGATCGGAAACTCGTTAAACAGTTATTCGTCGCACTCGCTGTAAGCGCGGTCGAAGCGGTCGGCGATGCGGCGGAACAGATCGAGGAGCGCCGGGTCGAAGTGGCCGGGAGAACGCTCGAGCATCTCCACCAAGGCTTCCTCGTGAGTGAAGCCGTTTTTATAAACGCGAGGCGAGCGGAGGGCGTCGTACACGTCGCCGATGGCGAGCAGGCGGGCCGCGAGCGGAATCGACTGGCCCGCGAGCCGATTGGGGTAGCCCGTGCCGTTCCACTTCTCGTGGTGGTGCTGGGCGATGTCGATTGCCATTTGGAGGAAGCCCGTGGAGAACGGATGGCGACGGGCGACCTCGCGAAGCGTGTCCGCGCCGAGGGTGGTGTGCTTCTGCATCACGAGGCGTTCTTCGGGCGTCAGCGGTCCCGGCTTGTTCAACACGCCGTCCGGAATCGCCGCTTTGCCGATGTCGTGAAGCGGGGCCACGTCCTGGAGCGTGCGAATGAAGTTCGCATCGATGAGCGGCGCGAACCCCGGTTGCTCGGCGGCTTCTCGAGCCAGGATCCGGCAATACCGCTGGAGCCGCATCAGGTGCGGGCCGGTCTCCTTCGAGCGGTGTTCCACCAGCTTCGCCAGTGCCAGCACCAAGCCGTTCCGCGCGTGAATGATCTCCACGTCCCGATCTTGCAGCGACTTCTCCATCTCCGCATTCACGGTCAGCAGATTGCGCGTGAGCAGGTCCGAGCGGTCCTGAGCATCCTTCAATCGGAGGGCGGATTTCACGCGGGCGCGGAGTTGAATCGTGCTGAACGGCTTGATGAGGAAGTCGTCGGCCCCGGCAAGCAAGATGCGCGAAAGTTCGTCCCCACCCGCCGCCCCCGAGAACATGACGATCTTGAGGTTCGGCACTGGAGGAGTCGTTCGCAAACGCAGCAGCACTTCTTCCCCGCTGAATCCGGGCAGGTCCACGTCGAGCAGCACGAGGTCGTAAGGTTTCTTCGCGGCGGCCGCGACGGCCTCCGGTCCGGTGCTCGCCTCATCGCACGTGAGGCCGTCCGGCCTCAGCGAGAGCCGGCACAGCCGGCGAATGTCCGATTGATCGTCCACAATGAGGATGCGATGCGTCGAGGCGGGTGCGGTTCTCGGCACCGGGCGAGATGCGTTTGAAATCGGATCTCGGGATGCTTCCAGCCGCCGGAACGCAGTGAGGGCGAAAACGGCGGATTGGGCCACGGTGCGAGCTCCAGGTCGTCGAATGGGAAGTGGTGCGAGTGTAAGCTAGCACACGCCGAGCGAAAGGGAAGAATGGCTCGTCGTCGCGGTGGAAGCCGGTCGAATATCACCAGGATGCTCAGTTTTACTTTGCGAGCGAAAATCGCGCGACCCGCAAGCTCAACGCAGCTTCTGGGCTTTCAGGCTCTGGTCCAGAAACTCCGCGTTCGCGCACGAGAGCGCAACATCCGGAGGCGGTGAGCCTTTGTAATCGATCTGCGCTCCGAAGTTCCCCAAGTCGTAGGCCCGATTGAACGCCGCCTGGAGGTCCAAGAGCGCATCGCGATCGTCCGGGGCGAGCGGCACTTTGAACTTGGGCAGTCGCTTCTGCATCGTGGACGTGTAAATTTCGTAGCGGTCCGGTGCCGTGGCGCGGGTCACCGTCACCGCGAAGTCGTATTCGGGCAAGCCTTCGCGCGAATAGTTCAGGGTCGGCTTCCCCTGGAGTACGAGATCGATTTCGACGACGCCGGCGCGCTGGGCGAGCGTGTCGCGGCGCTTGTCGAGGTACGCCGCCCGGCCCGTCGGGGTCGTCTTGTTCGCCGGGCTCACCACTTCCACCAGCGTGACGAGCCGGCCGTCGGTCCGGTTCCGCACCTCGATGAATTCCTCGGAATGCTCCTCGCGAATAATCGAAGTGAAGAGTGCCATCTCGGACGTGTAGGCTCGCGTGCCGACTCGCGCGCGGTAGCGATCCACGAGCCCCGGCAGCAGGAGTTGATAGAGGCACGCCAGCATCTGATGTTGGAACGGAGCCCAGAGTTTCGAATCTTCGAGGTACGGGTCCATTCCTGGGAAAGGGCTCGGCATGGGGGACGACTCCGCAAACGTGCCCGAGGAAAAACAAACCGGGCGCGGGAATGATTGAGCTAGCGCAAACATTGTAACCCGCACGACTGGCGTTTGAAAAGGGGCTGTCGGTCGATCAGGCTTGCTCGGCGTTCCGCGCGTCGGCGTCGAGGTGCTTCGCACCCAGCACCCAGAGCAAGCCCGACAGGGGAATCAGGAACGACACGGCCAGGAACGCGGTGTGGAAGCTGGCCGAGTCGCGAATCGTTCCGATAATTGGCGGCGAGATCGCGTCGCCGAGCGCGTGGATCATCAGGATGTTGATGGCGAACGCCCTGGCGCGGATGTCGGATCGGGTCACGTTCGCGAGGATCGTATTGGCCGGGCCGGTGTTGAAGAAGAGCCAAAACACAGCGATGAACATGAAGACCCAGGCGAGCGGGAACGGGGCGAACAGCATCGCCACGAAGAACGGGAACCCAATGGCGGTGCCCCATCCGGCAACGTGGAAGTACGCGCCCTTCACGCCGCGGTTGCGGAGTTTGTCCCCGAGCACGCCGCCGAGGAGAGTGGCGATCAGGCCGGAAACCACGACGATTCCGCCGAAGTAGATACCGATCTTCCCGGTGGTGATCGAACCGGGTGCCGTGGCCGCGTCGTCGATTTTCGCACCGTACTCTTCGAGTTCCTCGCGCGTGAGCCGGGTGCTGAGTCGAGCTCGAAACTCGGACCCTTCGAGTACATCGGGCGCGATCGAGGCGTGGAATTCGTTCAGAACCTTTTCGGGAATCTCGGGCGAACCATCGCTGCGTTTCAATTCCCGGAGCTTGGTCTCGGCTTCCGCGCTGATCAGGAACCGGGCTTCGCGTTTGAAGATGTAGGTCGGGGCCCAGGCGGCGACGCCGCCGAGTACGAAGGTACTCAGCGTCATCCCAGCACAGCAGTACATAAACGAGCGATTGCGAAGCAACTCTTTGACGACCGCGGGATAGCTGGGGCCGAGTTCCACGGGCAGTTTCGGCGAACCGGCATGGGTCGGCGGTTCGCGCATGAAGAAGCAGAGGATGCCGAGTGCAAGGCCTGGAATGACGACGACGAGGAACGCGCCGCGCCAGCCCCACGCGCTATCGGCCACTTGGCCGCCGATCACGAATCCGAGGGCGCTGCCGACCGGAATGGCCATGTAGAACCAAGCCATCACCCGGCCGCGGTGATCGACCGGATAAAGATCGGAGAGCATCGACGGCGCGACGGGACCGTAGGCCGCTTCGCCCACGCCGACCAGGCAGCGCGTCAGCAGAAGGAGTCCGTAACCGGCGGCCAGGCCCGTTCCACCGGTCGCCAGGCTCCAGGCGATGACGGCAACACCCACGAGAACCCAACGAGACATGCGGTCGCTGAGCCAGCCAAACAGAGGCGACAGCAGCATGTAGGAAACGAGAAATCCCGTCGTGAGCAGCCCGAGTTTGAAGCCTTTGTTGGGATCGTATTGGCCGAAGATCGTGGCATCGGCATCGATCTTCGGGAGCGCGGCCGAGAGAATCTGCCGATCGATGTAGTTGAACAGGTTGATGCTGAGCAAGAGAGCGAGGGCGTAGCCCGCCCCCGGAGCCACGGCTTTCGGCCCACCCGTTCCGGTCGTCGCGGTCGGCATCGCTTCCCCCGTTCCGTTGCACCCCGTGAGCCGTAAGTTATAATCCCGGCGAATCGAAAGGAACCCCAGCCCACGGCGAAGTACGCAACGGGTTCCGCACTGCGAGCGTTCCGATGTCCGAAGACGAAATCAAAAAGCGGTTCGTAAGCGAAATCGAGCTTCGCGGCTACGACGACAAGTACATCGACCGCAACGAAGAGCGCGAGATCCTCCAGATCGCGATTCAACTTGGGGTCAGCATCGACAGTGCCCGGCTCGCGCTCGTGCAGGTTTGCGAAGACAAGGGTTTCATCATCGAGAGCGCGATCGCCCGGCAGATCAAGAAAGACGTGGAGGTTCGCGGGAAGGTGGATCGCCACGAGTTCGAGGCCATCTTCGAGAATACCCGCAAAGCCGTGCAGGGGAAAAAGAACGACCGCGACATCCGCAAGATGATCGTGAACGTGATGGAAGACACCGGCAACAACCGCGTGAAGACGGGCTGGTTCAGCAACTGGTACGCAAACCTGAAGAAAGACTTGGGACTTTAATCGCTGCTTTCCGAACTGGACGGAAGGCGCAAAAAAAACCGACCTGCTGACCACCTCTCCCTTGGTCAACCGATCGGATTTGGCTCTCGCCGCCTAACAATAAAGCAGAGCGGATGCCAAACGGGATTCGAGAGAGATAAATATGGTCGCAAGTCGTTTATTGAAATTGGTTT
Source organism: Gemmataceae bacterium (assembly GCA_043733485.1). Classification (GTDB taxonomy): domain Bacteria; phylum Planctomycetota; class Planctomycetia; order Gemmatales; family Gemmataceae; genus Urbifossiella. Next base: position 40,182 of record JAYTGN010000284.1, on the reverse strand, counting down.
AAAAGCTTTCTCAGCTGTCGTCCAGGAGTTGGAGTCCGGATCTGGATGCCCGTGAATCGCGCAGGTGGCAGCACAATGTCTGGGCATTCCCGTTCGATATCGGGCACGCGGGTTTTAGCGAACTGGCCACTTTCGTCGCAGGTTCGCCAAGCCACACCTAGAAACGTTCGCGTTGGCTCGACGGAACCTTGGCGGTATGATCGCGGCTCCACTGGAGGTGGACTGATGCTGGTCGGGATTCTGATATTGGGTTTGGGTGCGCCGCCCTCGTGGGAAGCGGATACTCTGCCGCCACGGGTGCCAGAGCTTCGCAAGGATGCGCTGGCGCGGTTTGGGGCGGGGTTGTGGCAGGTTCGCCGCGAACGCTTGCTCACCGCGATTCAAGCGCTCGAATCGGCCGCGAAGCAAGATCCCGATTCGACCGCAGCCCTGAAAGAACTGATCGGGGTCTACGCGAAGATCGGCCGCGAGCCGGAGGCGATTCGCGCCGCGCGGACCGTGATGGTGAAGGATCCGCACGATGCCGACACGGCTCATGCACTTTCGCGCTTGCTCTTCGATTCGGGCGAACTCGCGGAGGCGCTGACGTTCGCAAAGATCGCGGCGGAGCACGTCGATGCCAGCACGCGGCCCGAGAAGGCACTCGCCGTCTACCGGGACTTGGCCACGCTGCAAGACCGCGCGGGAAACGCGGGCGGCTCGGTCTCCGCTCAGAAGCTGGCCCTCGAACTTCTCACTGCGAAGCGCAAAGCGATCATTGCACTCGCCGCGTTCACCCCGCACGAAGTGGATGTGGAAGCGGCGGACACATATGAACGGCTCGGCAAAGCCCTGGTGAAAAGCGGTGCGACCGGCGACGCGGCCGAGGCGTTCCGCGCGGCCCACAAACTCTACTCCGATCCTAAGCGGGTCAACGATCCGAATGCCGCCGCGAGGCTCGACTGGAATCTCTCGGCAGCCTTCGCGGAGAAAGAGCCCGCGACCGCGCTTCGCCACCTCGAATCGTTCTTGAAGCTCCAACCGCAGGCCGTCGAACCTTACGAACGACTCGTCTCGCTCCTCAAGCGTACCGATCGCGCCGGCGAGGTTCTCGCGGCCCTTCAAAAGTACGCGGACCGGGAGCCGAAGAATCACGCGTTGCTCGCCGTACTGGCAGCCGAGCGAGCCCGCGAGCCCACCGCTTGGCCGCAGGCAGATACCGCGTTCGCCGAACTTCTCGCCGCGACCAATCAGGCCAAGATCGTTCGCGTCGTCCTCCGTTCGTCCATCGAAACGGATCGCCCGGTTCGCGCAATCGAAATCCTGGACGCGGCCTACCTGGTGCTCAAGGACGAAGAAGCCAAGGTGGATGCGAGCCGGACTTTCGCGGCGGAGAAGGCGCGGACCGTGTTCGAGATCCTCGCCGGTGAACCGGAGTGGGCGGTGGCCGTTCTTCGGGCGGCGGCCAACGACCTGCGAAATGGCGTAAAGCGAACGTACCAAACGTGGAACGCATTGGGCGTACTCGCGGCGCGGCACAACAAGCTCGACATCGCGGCCATCCAGTTTCAGCAAGCCTTGAATACGGCACCGATCAACGCTCAGGGCGATGCCTACACGCAACTCATCCACGTCCTGCGGTTGAGCCGCAACTCGACCCGGATCAAGGAGGTTTGCAGCGAGGGACTTCGTTCGACGATGCTGTTCCCCGCGTTCTTCAACTACCATTTGGCGCTCGCGCTCGCGGACTTGGGTGAAGCCGACGAGGCGATTGCCACGGCCGAGAAAGCCATCGCACAGGCCGGCGCGGCCGATCGCCTCGCCATCCGCCTGCAGAAGGTCTCGGTTTACCGGCGGCTCGATCGCTGGGACGACGCCATCGCGATGTGCAAGAAGTTGCTGGGTGAGTTCGAAGACCCCGTGGATCGCATTCGGATCCGCTACGTACTCGCGTCGTCGTATTGGGGAGCGAAGAAGCTCGCGGAGGCGGAGGCGGAGCTTCGCGGCATCCTGGACGTCGATCCCGATCATGCCGGTGCCTGCAACGACCTCGGCTACCACCTCGCCGAGCAGGGGCGGAACCTGGACGAAGCCGAGCGCCTAGTTCGGCACGCCGTCGCCATCGACCGCGCGGATCGCCGCAAGAGTGGCGACCCGGAACTCGAAAATTCCTCGTACCTCGACAGCCTGGCGTGGCTGCTGTTCCGTCGGGAACGCCTGACCGAGGCCCGCGAAATTCTCGAGAAAGTCGCGACGATGCCCGACGGGGCGAACGATAGCGTGGTCTGGGATCACCTCGGCGACGTGCGGTTCCGGAGCGGCGACAAGGACAAGGCCAAGCTGGCCTGGGAAGAAGCCGCCAAGTTACTCGCGACCGATGCCCGCGGTAAACGCGATGGCCGACTCGAAGACGTGAAGCGAAAGCTCAAACGCCTGCCGTGAGTCCACACTCGCGAACTCTGGGCGATCATCGGCAACCGCTATACTGTCTTCACCACCCTACGCGGAGCGTGAGGGCTACGGTTTGAAGCGTTCCCGATACGAGGTTCCGTTCGCATGGCAGGTCACAGTCACTGGAAGAACATGGCCCGTCACAAGGCCATCGTCGATGCCAAACGCGGCAAAGTCTTCAGCAAACTGAGCCGGTACATCATCATCGCGGCCCGCAACGCCGGCGGCGATCCGACGATGAACTTGCCGCTCCGCTACGCCATCGACAAGGCCCGCTCGGTGTCGATGCCCAAGGAAAATATCGAGAAGGCGATCAAGCGCGGCACCGGCGACCTCGAAGGCGTCAACTTCGACGAGATCCTCTACGAAGGCTACGGCCCCGGAGGACTCGCCGTCCTCGTCGAAGTGATGACCGACAATCGCAACCGCACCAACGGCGAAATCAAGAAGGTCTTCGAACGCGCTAACGCCACCATCGGCGTCCCCGGTAGCGTCGGCTACATGTTCGACCGCAAGGGATTCTTCGCCATCGAAGTCGCCAAGCATCCGGACGAAGACGCACTCATGAGTATCGCCCTGGAGGCCGGGGCCGAGGATTTCCAGCGCGAAGGCGATGTCTTCGAGATCACGTGCGAGCCTTCGAACTTCACGGCCGTGCTCGAAGCGCTGAAGGCGGCCAACATCGAGACCGGCGAATCCGAAGTGAAGTACCTTCCCAAGATGCAGAAAGAAATCGACGTCGAGACGGGCAAGAAAGTGATCAAGCTCATCGAAGCCCTGGACGACCACGACGACGTGCAAAACGTGTACACCGACGCAATCCTGACCGAAGAGATGGCGGCGGAATGAGCCCCCCTTCCGGTCAATTTCCTCGAGAATTTCTTGCGGCTTTCACCGGCCGCTCCGGTTAGACTCCGAACTTGGTTCGACAATCCATTTTCCTCCGTCCGTGGTTTTATCCCGTATCCTTTCTCCCCCCCGGTGTACCATGCCTCTCGCTCGCCGTCCGCGCTTCGGCTTCACGCTCATCGAATTGCTCGTCGTCATCGCCATCATCGCGATCCTGATCGGCCTGCTCCTTCCCGCCGTTCAGAAGGTGCGCGAGGCCGCCGCCCGCACGCAGTGTTCGAACAACATTAAACAACTGGTCGTGGCCTGCCACAACTACCAGGACGCTCAGCAAATTCTCCCACCGAGCATCCTCCAGGGTGCTTTCGTCGGCGACATCTCCGACTACAACCAAAACTTCGGGCCGAACTGGGCCGTGCTCATCCTGCCGTACATCGAGCAAGGCGCCATGTTCAGTCAAGTGTCGACGAGCGTCCAGAACTACCCCATTAACGGCGACGCGAACTGGCGTTCCATTCGCGGCAACCGGGTCAAGACTTACCTCTGCCCCTCCGATGTGGGGAACGAAACCCCGGCCAATGCCGCGGGTGGAAATTGGGCCCGCGGGAATTACGGAGCCAACGCCGGCCCCGGCATGCACTGGAACGGCGGAACGGTCGGCGTCGCCAACAAGGGCGGCCCCGGTGGAGCGTGGCAAGACCACAACCCCAGCGGGTTTGCTTCCGAATACTATCCCTCCTGGACCGCTGGCTGGTCGGGAGGCGGAGCCATGGTCGTGAACGGCGGCACCAAACTGCACCTCCTCACCGACGGCACCTCGACCACCATTCTCATCGACGAACTGCGCATCGGTTGGAACGGCAACGACATCCGCGGCACCTGGGCCATGGGTCAGGCCGGAGCCAGCATCTCCGCCGGCAACGGCCGAATCGATACCCCCACGCCCAACGTTTCGCTTTCCGGGTGGGACGACATTCAAGGCTGCCAGGACAACCCCGCCATCGGCATGGGCTGCTGCGGTTGCAATAGCTGGCAGGTGACCGCGAAGAGCCGCCACACGAACGGCGTCATGACGGGATTCGCGGACGGCAGCGTCCGCTTCATTTCCAACAGCGTCTCGCAGCGAACCTGGTTCTTGCTCCACAGCCGCAACGACGGACAGGTGATCGGGAACGACTATTGATCGAGGCTGCGTTCTCAAGTGTCTTGTAGGGTGGGTCGAGGCTTTGCGAGACCCACCGCGAGCCCCGTCGCCGCACGGTGGGTCTCGAAGACTCGACCCACCCTACAAAACCCGTCCGGTGCCAGCATGCGCTTCGTCCTCCCCTTCGCGTTGCTCACAATCCTGATCGCAGGTTGCAGCCCCAGCATGGGCAAGGTGAAGGGCCAGATCGTGGAGAACGGGCAACCCAAGACGTTCCCGGCTTCGAGCCACGCCATCGAGATGTCGATGATCGGGGCGAACGGGGAACCCGACAACATGAAGTCGTTCACGGCCGTCGTGGACACCGACGGCACCTTCGAAGTCCTCGCGTCCGGCGGGCAGGTGCCGCCCGGCACGTATCGCGTTTCCGTCCAGGGGCCGTCCACGAAGAAGCCCACCGCGAAGGTTGCGGTCAAGCGCGAAATCGTACTCGGGGACAACGACATCACCATCGACCTCGCCAAGCCGAACGAGTGAGACTCGCTACAATTCCCTCATGATCCGAGCTTCGATCGCCAACCCGTACGAGTACGAACTCGACTTCACGGGGCTCAAATCCGCGGTCGTCGCGGTCCTCGAAGGCGAGGGCATCCGCGACGCCAAAGTCGCGATTGCCTTCGTGGATAACGCGCACATCCACCGGCTCAACAAGCAGTTCTTGAACCACGACGAACCCACGGACGTGCTCACCTTCCCATCTTCGTCGCCGGGTGCCAAGAAGCTCGAAGGCGACATCGCGATCGGGATGGAGATCGCGCGCGAGTACGCCGCCGACCGCGGCCACGAAGTGAAATTGGAACTGCTGCTGTACGTCGTTCACGGTTGCTTGCACCTGTGCGGCTACACCGATACCGACGACGAATCCGCCGCCGAGATGCGAGTGAAAGAACGCCAGTACCTCGCGCAGCTCGGGTTGCCCAACATTGCGTGATCGTTCGCGATCGGAGCTTGCATGATTCCGCAGATTCAACCCGCTGAACTCAAGCAGAAACTCGACGCCGGGGAACCGGTCGTGCTGCTCGATGTGCGCAACGAAGACGAGTACGCGTATTGCCGATTGGCAGGCAGCGTGTTGATCCCGCTCGGCGAACTGATGGGCCGCGTGGAAGAAGTGGACGTTCCGGACGGGGCACTCGTGGTGGTCTACTGCCACCACGGAGTGCGAAGCCTCAGCGGCGCGGCCATCCTGGCCCGCGCCGGCATCGGCAATGCCGCGTCGCTCTCCGGCGGCATCGACGCCTGGTCGCTGCACATCGACCCCGGCGTCCCGCGCTACTGATTGCTTCGGATCGTAGGACGATAAACACTTCACTACTTGATGCCGTGCATCCACCTCTTGATGATCGGCGAAAGCAGGAGCAGCAACACACCCGATCCGAGTGCGAACAAACCCACGTCGTTGAACACGCCGAGGGCCAGATCCAGCGTCTGCTCCTTCGTGGCGTTCTTGTCCATGGCGGTTTCGCCCGCAATCCATTTGCCCGCTTGATGCGCGATCGCGGAAGAGAGGAACCAGAACCCCATCATGAAGCCGACCACCTTGGCCGGTGCCAGTTTCGTCACCAGGGATAATCCGACTGGCGAGAGCGCTAGTTCGCCGAGGGTATGGAGCAGGTAGAGCAAGATCAGGAACATGGCGGGCATGATGCCGGCCACGGCCGCACCCTTGCCGAGATTGAGCACGAGGAACCCTGCTCCGAGCAGCAGGAGCCCGATCGCGAATTTGACCGGCGCGGCCGGCTCCCATCCGCTTTGCGCGAGCTTGAGCCACATCACGGAGAAGAGCGGCGCGAAGAGCATGATGAAGAACGCATTCACCGCCTGGAAATTGCTGGCCGTGAATGTAATGCCGAAGATGCTCTTGTCCACATTCTCATCGGTGAAGACGTTGAGAGCGCTGCCGGCGAGCTCGAAGAACGTCCAGAACACCGTCGTGAAGAAGAGCAGGGCGATGACGACCCAGATGCGCTGGCGTTCGACGACCGGATACTGGAACGAGAGGTAAATCATATAGCCGACCGCAAGCAGTCCGATGGTGCCGAGCAGGTAATCCATCACGTCGTTTTGATGGATGAGCAAGGCTGCGAGCGGCAGAAAGAGGAACGTCCCGAGATAAACGGCCATCGGGGCCGAGGAACGAGTTGGCGCTCCAACGATGACGGAGGGGGCGGGCGGAGCGGGTGGATCGGCGTGGTGTTCCAGGTAACCCCGCGATACCGTGTACAAGAAGATCAACAAGCCCACGATCATGCCGCATCCCGCGAGCAGGAAGCCGTAGCCCCAACCTTCCAATTGGCCGACGGTCCCGCAGGTGAGCGGCGTGAGGAACGCGCCGATGTTGATGCCCATGTAGAAGATGGTGAACGCACCGTCGCGTCTCGGGTCGCCCTGCCCGTAGAATTTGCCGACGAGGCTGGAGATGTTGGGTTTGAAGAACCCGTTGCCGGTCACGAGCAATGCAAGCCCGGCATACAGGACGTACGTGTCGCCTGCACTCAGCGAGAGCGTGAACTGACCGGCCGCCATGAGGATCGCGCCCCAGATGATGGAGCGGCGGAAGCCGAGGTATTTATCGGCGAGGTAGCCGCCCAGGAGCGGCGTGAGGTACACGAGAGCACCGTAGGCGGCATAGATGCCGTAGGCGTATTTCTTCTCCATGCCGAAGCCGCCATTCCCGACCGTGGCAATGAGATACAGTACCAGCAAGGCCCGCATGCCGTAGTAGCTGAAGCGCTCCCACAACTCGGTCATGAAGAGGAAGAAGAGTGCCTTCGGATGCACCTTGCGATTAAAGTAGATGACGAGTGCAATCCAGACGCCCACGACGGCCCAAGCGATCAGCATGATCCGATATTCGTCGCGCATGCATCGCACCTCAAAGGGATCGAACGGATTCGCGAGTGAGTGATGGGCAGTATCCTAGCATGCTGGATTGCGTGGGAGTAGCGCCCACTTGAGATTCCCACACCAAATTTACGCAGCCGCTTGCCGGGAGAAGTGAATCCGAGGCACCGGCTTCGCCCCGGAGAGGTCGCGATAGAACTCCTCGAATCGGCGCGTCGAGGTGTCGCGGCTGAAGTTCGCTTCCACGCGGGTTCGCGCCGCGGCACCGTACGCGGCCGCACGCAAGGGATTTTCCAGGTAGCGACCGATGGCCTCCACGATGGCGTTCTCGTCGCCGGCCGGTACGATCAGGCCGCTCTTCTCGTGCTGAACCAGTTCCGCGTTCGCCCCCACATCCGTCGCGATCACCGCTCGCCCCGCCGACATGGACTCCAACAAGGCGTTCGACATTCCTTCCGAGTGCGAGGGCAGAATCGCGATCTCGACGGTGCGGAGGAAGCCCGCGACATCGGCGACCGAACCGCGCAGGATGAAGCGATCGCCGAGGCCGAGTTCGGCGTGAAGCCGTTCGAGTTCCTCGCGCTGTTCGCCGTCGCCGGCCACTTCGAACCGGAGTTGCGGGAAGCGTTCGAGCGCGACCTTCGCGGCCCGCATGAGGCCGTCGATGTTCTTCACGCTCCGCAGGTTCGCGACGCAGCCCACCCGTACGCGTTTCTTCGAAGTGTCCGCCAGGATGAAGCGGTTGTAGCGCTTCGTGTCGACGCCGTTCTCCAGCACGACGACGCGGTCGGGACTGAAGCCATCGCGTTCGAGCAGCGATTGCTTTCCGGCGTCGGTGTTCGTGAGTGTCGCATCGACGAAGGGCCGCAACATGCGGTTGAGAACGCGGTGCTTCCGCGTGAGCCAATAGCCGAGGTTGTTGCGAACGCGGAGCACTTTGGGGATGCCGCAGAGTTTGGCGAGCGGCACGCCGAAGTACGCGGAATCGAGGAAGTAAACCTGGAGCACGTCGGGTCGCGTTTCGCGCCAGAAGTCGCGCAACTTCCGGGCGGCGCGGGCCGCGCCGAGGCCGAAGAGTTTCCGCACCCCGAGCCGCAGTATGGTGCAGTCTTCGGGTTCGAGTGCCCGCGAGAGATCGTCTTCGCCATCGAGCAGCACGAGCGTCGGCTCGACGCGGCTGCGGTCGAGGTTGCGAATGAGCGCGAGCAGTTGCGACTCGGTGCCGGCCCGGCTCAGCCGATCGACCATGAAGCAAACGCGCACGGGCGCGACCTTCGGTTCGAAGCGCAGGATCGTGGGCCGTTCCGGTTCGTGCAGTGCGATCATCCGTGATCCTAGTCGTGTGTTGCCGCGACTCGGAGGGCAGCGCGGCTCGTGTGGAGCAACTCGTCGAACAGCTTCAAGTACGCATCGGCCTGGGATTCGAACGCGAACAGTTCCTGCATCCTCGCTCGGCCGGCGCTTCCAAATCGACTTCGCAGTGAATCATCGCGAAGCAACTTGCTCACCTTCGCGGCGAGAAGTTCGGGCTCTCCTGGCGGCACGAGGAAGCCTGTTTCTCCATCGGCGATCACTTCCGGCGTGCCACCCACGGCCGTGGCCACGACCGGCACCCCGGCCGCACTCGCCTCCAACGCCACGTTGGGCAAACCCTCCGTGAACGAAGGCAGCACCACGATGTCGGCGGCCGCGATGAGCGAGTCGAGTTGCGCGGTGAAGCCGGGCATCACGACCCGGCCAGCGAGGCCGAGTTGCGCGATTCGCCGTTCGAGGTCGGGGCGAAGCACGCCTTCGCCGAAGATCGCGACTCCCGCTTCGGGGTCGTCGCGGAGAATCGTCGCGGCCGCCTCGACGAGCACGCCGAAGCCCTTCTCGGGGCTCAACCGTCCTGCCGCGAGAACGATCTTCCCTGGGAGCGCGGGCGTCCCGCCCGCTTGGGCAAAGTGATTCACGAACCTCACTCGATCACCGCCATCGCGCTTCTCAAACGCACTCAACCGCGCCGAGTTACGAATCACGCTGAGCCGCTGTTCGGGCACGCTGCACCACAGGCGTACCTTCGCGGCCTGACCTTCCGAGACGCAGACGACGCGATCCATGAGCCGTAGATGACGGCGATCGAGCCATTCGTACGCCCGGACCTTGCGGTTCTCGCCGGTCCAGCCGCGCGACACGGCAATCGCGGGAATGCCGAGCCGTCGTGCCGCGATGCGGCCGAGAATGTTCGCCTTGTAGCCGTGGCAGAGGAGAATTGTCTCGTCGTGGCGGAAGAGTTCTAACTGGGCGGTGAGTTCTCGCAGCGTGGCGATGAGTCGCGGGAAGTCGCTCTTCATCGTGGAGGCATCGAAGCCGCGACTTCGCACTTCGCTCAGAAATGCCTCGCTCCGACCGCCCTCGGCGAAGCTGAGGAACGTGGTATGCACGGAATCCGGAAGCGATTCGGCCAGACCGAGCATCTGCCGCTCGGGTCCGCCGAAGAAGGTACTCGATGTGAGGTGAACGAGGTTCATGTCCCGGGGCGCGTCCTTGCGTCGGGGTGGGGCGAATCCTGCGAGTGGAGAAGTGTAGGGGTTCGGGTTGGGGTCTGTCCAGTGGAACTCGGGTTCAGTCGAACAGATCCGAAACCAGGCACGTGAAGCCGGGGAGGACGTCGCCACCGGTGAGCGTGTCGGCTTCATCGAGTTCGGAACCGCGGAGCGATCCTTGATAAACCGTCACGGTGCGAGTATCCGGGTCGACGAGCCAAATGAGCTTCACGCCGTTCTTGACGTAATCCTTGATCTTCTCGCGGACGTTCTTGCGCCGGTCGTCCGGCGACAATACCTCCACCGCAATGTCCGGTGGAATCTCGAAGTAATCCTCCGGCAACTTGGGTTGCCGCTTGATACTCCAAAAGGCCACGTCCGGCCCACGCACCGTGTCCGGATCGCGTTCGAGAATAACACCGGCATTGTTACAGGCGAGCCATCCGATCTTTGAATCATCGACGAAGTTGCCGAGGAGACAACTGATCTGGGCACAACAAATACCATGTCGGGCCTTGGGTAACGGCATAAGGACGATCTCCCCACGAACCAGTTCCATCTGGAAGCCTTCCGGATCGGGCATCCGCGAGAATTCTTCGATGGAGATCGGTTTGGTTTCGACTGCGGTCATACGTTGCTCCTCATCGCGAAGCCGCGAGCGGCTGCAAGCCTATTCTATCACGCCTTGGCCACGTTCACCCATTGCTTACTCTTGGCCGAATCGAGAATCGCATCCAGGATCGCCTGCGTTTCCAGTGCGTCCTTGAAGGTCGGGCTCGCCGGCGTGCCGGTCTCCAACCCCTGAATGAAGTCGGCCACCTGATGCGTGAAGCTACAGTCGTAACCGATGGCGAGGCCGGGCACCCACCACTTGTCCATGTACGGATGCTCCCCGCCGTTGTCGGTGACGTGGATCGACTTCCAGCCGCGAATCTTGCTGTCGTCCTTGTAGTCGAACATCTGAAGCCGGTGCAGGTCGTGGAGGTCCCAGGCGAGGCTGGCGTGTTCGCCGTTGATCTCGAATGCGTACTGCGCCTTGTGCCCGCGGGCGTAGCGGGTGCTCTCGAAGTTCGCCAGCGAGCCGTTGGCGAACTTGCCCATGAAGATGCAGGCGTCGTCGATGCCGACCGGTTCCATTTTGCCCGTGAGGGTGTGCTTGCGTTCCTTCACGAAGGTCTCGGTAAGTGCCGAGATGCTCTCGATAGAACCGTTGAGCCAGACGGCGGTATCGATGCAGTGGGCGAGCAGATCGCCGCTGACGCCGCTGCCGGCCACCGCAACGTCCAGACGCCACAGCCCCTGACCGCCCTGAGGCAGGTCCGCGTTGATCGTCCAGTCCTGGAGGAACTTGGCCCGATAGTGGAAGATCTTCCCGAGACGGCCTTCCTCGATGAGCTTCTTGGCGAGCGTGACCGCCGGAATGCGCCGGTAGTTGTACCAGACCATGTTGGCGACCTTCGCCTTCTCCACGGCCGCGACCATCTCGCGTCCTTCCACCGTGTTCATGGCCAACGGCTTCTCGCACAGGATCATCTTGCCGGCGGCCGCCGCCGCAATCGCGATCTCCTTGTGCAAGTTGTTCGGCGTGCAAATATCGACGACGTCGATGTCCTTGCGTTCGATCAGCTTCCGCCAGTCGGTCTCGGTCGATTCGTAACCCCACTGATCGGCGAAGGCCTTGATCGTGTCCGCGTTGCGGGCACACGCGGCTTTGAGCACCACCCTGTGCTGACTCGGGAAGAACTGCCCGACCTGCTTGTAGGCGTTGGAGTGGGCCCGGCCCATGAAGCCGTAGCCGATCATGCCGACGCGAAGTTCTTTCGTGGCCATGGCGAGTCTCCGATTGTGGTGGAACCGCGGGTGAAGCAGAACTATGAAGCGAGGCCGGGAAAGGCCGTAGGGCAGGAGAGAATTGAGCAAGGATATGGTCGAACGTGACCCGCGTGGTGCCCTCTTGCAGTTCCGAGCCAAACGGTAAAACAAGCCATTTCGGGCCTCGCGACGATGGCCCGTCCTGCAAATTATTTTTCGCATCGGCCGGATTCGCCTTGCGGTCATCGAGTTGCGTCGATTCGCCCGCGGCGAACCGGTGGAAGCGACTTCCAGACCTCGTCGCAATTCGCGGCGGGCAATGGCGTTGCGCGAAATCGCGAACGTGGCCCCTGCGGTGGTCGGACGCAACGCGTTGATTCCGAAAGGAGTTACGCGGATTTCCGGGTCGGAATGCGGCAAAAACACCGGCCCCAACGGGGCCGTTTTGGATTGAAACCGGCATGAAATCCCCTCAATTGCGGACTTCCGAGACGGGATGAGTTTCGGGCGAGAAGGGATGCTGCGAGAAGGCTACACTCAGCCAGGCCGGAAGCAAGGGAGGCGGGGAAAGGCCGTAGGTGTGAGTGAAAATCGCTCGATCCATACAACTCGAAGTACACCATTGAAGAGCAAGCTGTATACTCTCGGCTTTGCGTTCATCGTTAAAGGCGATGCGGGAAGCGCCCACGCTCACCGAGACCACGTAAGGACAGTGTTCGATGCCCGATTCGAACGACAACCCGACAAGAAGCGCACAGATCAATGCGCGTGCGGCGGCGTCCGGCGGGGAAGTGACCGCCGATTTCGCGTCTGGCCCCACTCCCGCCTACGACGTAACGGCCACACATCTGACGGGCTCGACCGCCAGACCCGAGCGTATTCCGGCTACGGTCTCCATCCCCGGCTACGAGATCGAATGCGTCCTCGGCCGCGGTGGAATGGGCGTCGTCTACCGGGCTCAGCACCTCGCGCTCAAACGCACGGTCGCCGTCAAGATGGTGCTGGCCGGCCGGCACGCCGGGCCGCAGCAACGCGCGCGATTTCGCAATGAAGCCGAAGCGGCAGCGCGAGTACAACATCCGAATATCGTGCAGATTCACGAGGTCGGCGAGGCGGACGGACATCCTTACTGCGCACTGGAGTTCGTCGAGGGGGGAACTCTCGCCGAAAAACTCGGCGGTAAGCCGATGCCCGCCCGGGATGCCGCGAAGTTGATGGAATCGCTCGCTCGGGCGATGCAACTAGCGCACAGTCGCAACGTCGTGCATCGCGACTTGAAGCCGGCGAACATCCTGCTGACGGCCAACGGCACGCCCAAGATCACCGACTTCGGATTAGCCCGGCAACTGGATAGCGACAGCGGCGAGACCCAAGCCGGTGCCGTGATGGGCACTCCCTCGTACATGGCACCGGAGCAGGCATCGGGACATGCCCACGAGGCCGGGCCCGCGGCAGACGTGTATGCGTTGGGCGCGATTCTCTACGACTGCCTCACCGGCCGACCGCCGTTCCTAGGTAAGACGGTCGTCGAGACGCTCGACCAGGTGCGGACGCAGGAGCCAGCCCCACCGTCGCGCTGGCAGGCGAGCATACCGCTGGACCTGGACACGATCTGCCTGAAGTGCTTGCGCAAGGAGCCGGAGAATCGCTATGCCTCGGCAGCGGAATTGGCGGACGAGTTGGTTCGGTATCAGCATGGCAAGCCGATCCTGGCGCGGCCGGTGGGTCAAGTCGAACGCGCCGTCAAGTGGGTGAAACGCAATCCGCTCGAGGCTGCGTCGTTGGCTGGTATCGCCGCGATATTCCTGGCTGCTTTCGGGCTGGTCACTTGGAGTTACGTTCGTGCGGAAGACGCCCGCAAAGATGAGGCGAAGCAGCGGCAGGTTGCCGACGAAGCCCGCGACACGGCTCAGCGAGAGCAGAAGGCCGAACGCTGGGGCCGCTACCGGTCGAACATCGCCGCCGCGTCCGGGGCCTTGCAACTTCAGAATAGCGGTGCCGCACGCATCGCACTCGACGATGCGCCGCAGGAGCACCGCAATTGGGAATGGCGGCACCTGCACAGCCAACTCGACGGCTCCGCCATTGTGCTGCCCGTGCCGGGCGGGAAGGTCATGTCGCTTGTCCTAAGCCCGTCGGGCCGGCAGTTCGCCGTCTGCTGCATCGACTATAACGAGGTTTACCTGTACGACGTGGCCACCGGCAGACTCGACGCCGTCCTTCGCGGGCACTCGGCTCCGGCGACATCCGTGGCGTACCGGCCTGACGGCAAGCAAGTTGCTACCAGCGGCCACGACCGGACCATCCGCCTCTGGGATCCGGCGACAGGCCGAGAAGTCGCCGTTCTCAGGGCAGAAGTCGCCGCCCCCAACTCGGAGCGATACCCACTCCTGGCGTACAACTCGGACGGCAGCCGGATTGCCTCTTATTCTCGAATGCATGGTGGGGCCGGCACGAGCCGGTTGTGGGACGCTGCCACCGGTCAGGAGATTGCCGTCCTTGGGAAATGGCAGGACGGCGTCCGGCCGGTCGCCTGGAGCCCCGATGGCAAGCGGGTGGCGGTGGGTTCCGGGGAATACGTTCGCCTGTGCGACGCCGTCACGGGCCGGTCGTTTGCCGTCCTGGGTCCTCATAAGACGATGGTAACGGAACTGCGTTACAGTCCCGATGGCAAGCGGATTGCTGTGTCCACCAGCCTTTCGAACGACGTTCACTACTGGGATGGCGTGAGCTTCAAAGAAGTCGCCGTATTGCGCGGTCATACGGCTTATGTTGGTCCGGTCGTTTTCAGCCCGGACGGGTCGCGGCTGCTTTCCGGGGGCGCGTACCCGGATAACACGGCGCGCCTCTGGGACGCGGCCACTGGCCGGCCGCTGCATGTCCTCGCTGGACACAAGAACAGCATGGACGCGATAGCCTTCAGCCCGGACGGCAAGCAAGTGGTCACCTCCTCGTCGGACCAAACGGCGCGGCTCTGGGATGAGCGCACGGGGCAGTTGCTGGCCGTCCTGCGCGGGCACACGGGCGAAGTGGTGGCTGGCCGTTTCAGTCCAGACGGCACGCGAGTCGTCACCACTTCAACCGATGGAACTCTTCGCCTCTGGAATAACCAGGGCGAGTTGATCGATGTGCTCCGCGGACACAGCGCCGGCTTCGACCGGCATTGCCCGCCACTCTTCACGCCCGACGGTTCCCGCCTGGTGTCCGGCACCATCGATGGCACGGTGCGCATCTGGGATATGAAACTGGTGGAACGGAACGGCATTCTGCGCGGGCACGAGAGCTTCGTCTACGACGTTGCCTTCGACCCCAACGGCGAGCAGGTGGCATCGGCGGCATGGGACGGAACTGCACGCCTTTGGGACGCCACGACCGGCCGTCAAATCGGTTTGCTGAAGCACGAGGAGAAGGGAATCATCTTATCGGTGGCCTACAGCCGCGACGGCCGCCGGCTGGCCACGGTTGATCGTGAACGGGGCGCCGTTCTCTGGAATGTGGCGTCCGGGAAGGCCTCCCGCGATTCGCTATTCGTAGCTTCCAAGCAGTGGGAGAACCGAGCCTGTTTGAACCCGGATGGAACACTGCTGGCATCGGGCTCGGTCGGGGGGCCGGTAGTCCTCTGGGATGTGGCCACGGGCCGAGAGGTCAATCGACTCAATGGGCACGGACGCGAGCAAAATGGGGATGAGATTGGATCCATTGACGTCGCTTTTCATCCCGATGGCAGCTTACTCGCCAGCACCGGCTTTGACGGGACGGTCCGTCTCTGGGACGTCGCCACACGCGTTTCGGTCGCTGTCCTTCGCGGCCACACTGAAAAAGTCTGGCGGGTCGCCTTCAGTGCCGACGGCAAACTACTGGCCTCTGGCTCCGGCGACAAGACCATCCGCCTCTGGGACGTGAAAACCCACGAGCAGCTCGCGGTCATCCCGATGGGGAGTATTGTCTACGGCGTGGCGTTCAGCCCCGATGGCACGCGGTTGGCCGCCGCCTGCCGCGACAACACAATCCGTCTGATCGACGTCGCCACCCGCCAGCAAGTCGCCGAGCTACGCGGCCACGGCGATTACGTCCACGCTGTCGCCTGGAGTCCCGACGGCACCCGGCTCGTCTCCGGCTCCGGCGACTTCACCGTGCGCGTGTGGGATTCGCTTTCGGCCCAGGAACGGGCCAAGCGGCCTCGCTGATGTGAAGGTGAAGAGAGGGGGTGCCAACCATTCTTGGTGTTTCTCATATCGACTTCCCGGATGAGGGCTTCCACACCGGTGGAAAACTTGAGGTGAGTTCGAGAATGTCATCGTAGAAGTGGCTTTCAGGCTTTCAGCCTGAAGATCGAACAGCCTCGATTTATTCCGGTCGGCTGAACTCCAAGAATCGTTGGTACACCCAAGAGAAGCCTCACGCTTGCGGCACTCCGTGCATTCGACTACCTTTAGCTTGTCCGAATCACCCTTCTGAGATCGGGACCATGCCCGTGCCCCGCGAACATCTTGCTGCCGAGCCGACGGTCACGCAATCCGTCGCGTCGAATTCTTCGCACGAAGAAACCGCCACGAGAGCCCTGTCGGTCACATCGCCCGACGAGGCGGCCCTACCTCGGTTCGCCACGCCCGCCATCGCGGGCGAACTCGGCCGGCTCGGCAAGTACCGCATCCAGAAGGAACTCGGCCGCGGCGGCATGGGTGCCGTCTACCTCGCCTTCGACGAACGCCTGCAGCGCAAGGTGGCCCTGAAGGTGATGCTGCCGAAGGCCGCGGCGAACGACACGGCGAAGGAACGCTTCCTCCGCGAAGCCCGCGCCGCCGCCCAAATCAGCAGCGACCACGTCGTCAACATCTTCGAAGCCGACGAGATCGACGGCATCCCGTACATCGCCTTGCAGTACCTCCAGGGCTACCCGTTAGACGAGTTCCTCAAGAAGAAGGGCAACCCGACCATCCCGCAGACCATTCGCATCGGTGCCGAGACGGCCCTCGGTCTGGCGAAGGCCCACAAACTCGGCCTCGTTCACCGCGACATCAAGCCCGGCAACCTCTGGCTGGAAGCACCGACGGGCCGCGTCAAGATTCTGGACTTCGGCCTGGTCAAGCCCGTCGTCGGTGCGGAAGGGGCCGAACTCACGGGCAGCGGCGCGATCATGGGAACCCCAGCGTACATGTCGCCCGAACAGGGTCTGGGCAAACCCGTCGACGGCCGGGCCGACCTCTTCAGCCTCGGTTGCGTGCTCTACCGCCTCTGCACCGGCAAACTCCCGTTCGAGCGGCCGACGCTCATGGCGATCCTGACCGCGATCGCCACGGAAGAACCGCCGCCCGTGCGCGAAGTGAACCCGGCCGTTCCGGAACCGCTCGCCGACCTGATCCGCCGACTCATGGCGAAGAATCCCGCCGATCGCCCGGCTTCCGCGCAGTCCGTGGCCAAGGAACTCGACCAGATTTCCGCCACCGCAAAAGCCGGGTTGCTGCCCGAAGTCTCGGTCTCACAGCCGCAGGTGATCTACGTGCCCATCGCCGTGTCGATCCAGGAATCGAACCCGTTCGCGGACATCGACGAACCGACGGAATTCGATTCGCTTCAACCGAAGTCCGAGACGCTGTCGAAGCCGCCGCGGAAGTTCCCCGCCAAGTTCGTGGGGTCGTTGTTCCTCGGACTGATGGCGATCGTGGCGGCGGGCGTCATCATCATCAAGATCACGAACAAGGACGGCACGACGACGACGATCGAGGTGCCGGATGGCTCGAAGATCGAGGTGAACGGCAAGACGATCAATACGGGCCCTAAGAAGGGGAACCCAACAGCGACCCCCGACCGCAAGGCGGCCGAGTACGTCCTCTCCATCGGCGGCACGGTTCGCGTGAACGGACAGGAGCAGGACATCAAGGCCGCCGCAGAGCTTCCGAAAGAGGCGTTCCAGTTGACACATCTCAACCTGCACAAGAAGAAGGTGGGCGACGCGGGGATGGCCCACCTCAAGGAATGCAAGAGCCTGACGTACCTCGACCTGACCAACACGCAGGTGAGCGATGCGGGCCTAGCCTATCTCAAGGATTGCAAGAGCCTGACGCACCTCAACCTGTGGGCCACGCAGGTGAGCGATGCGGGGCTGGCCCACTTCAAGGACTGCAAGAACCTGACGTACCTCAACCTGAGCGGCACGCAGGTGAGCGACGCGGGCCTGGCGAACTTCAAGGACTCCAAGAACCTGGCGGAACTCGACCTGGGCGGTACGCAGCTGAGCGATGCGGGCCTGGCCCACTTCAAGGATTGCAAGAACCTTACGTTCCTCTCCCTGCACAAGACAAAGGTGGGCGATGCGGGAGTGGCCCACTTCAAGGACTGCAAAAACCTGACGTTTCTCGACTTGACCGGCACGCAGGTGAGCGACGCGGGGATGGCCCACTTCAAGGACTGCAAAAACTTGGCAGAACTCAAACTGGGCGGCACGCAGGTGAGCGACGCGGGGCTCGCGAACTTCAAGGAGTGCAAGAACCTGACGGCCCTCAACCTGAACGACACGCAGGTTGGCGGTACGGGGCTAGCGGATTTCAAGGACTGCAAGAATCTGACGGTACTCTATCTGCAAACGACGAAGGTCACGGCCGCCAAGTTCGAGGAGTTGAAGAAGGCGTTCCCGCAGTGCACGATCGAGAGCGATTACGGGAGGTACGAGCCGCCGGTCAATGTCGATCGCAAGGCCGCCGAGTACGTGCTGTCCATCGGCGGCACGATTCGTGTGAACGGACAGGATCGGGAAATCAAGGCCGCAGCCGACCTGCCGCGGGAGGCCTTTGAACTCACGTTCGTGGATTTGAAGCAAAACCCGAAGGTGAGCGATGCGGGGCTGGCCATCTTCAAGGATTGCAAGAACCTCACGTACCTGAATTTGCACAGTGCCCCGATGACCGATGCAGGGCTCGCCCACTTCAAGGATTGCAAGAACCTCACGGAACTTCATTTGGGTGTTACCCCGGTGAGCGATGTGGGGTTGGCCCTCTTCAAGAATTGCAAGAACCTCACGGTCCTCGATTTGGCCCTTACCCAGGTGAGCGATGCGGGGCTGGCCCTCTTTAAGGATTGCAAGAACCTCACGTCCATCAGCCTGCACTATACCCAGGTAGGCGATGCGGGCCTGGCCCACCTCAAGGATTACAAGAGCCTCACGAGCCTTACCCTCACCGGTACCAAGGTGACCGATGCGGGGCTGGCACTCTTCAAGGACTTCAAAACCCTGACGTACATCAATTTGAACAGTACGCAGGTGAGCGATGTGGGAATGGCTCATCTCACGAACTGCAAGAACCTGACGCACCTCAACCTCCAAAAGACGAAGGTCACGGCCGCGAAGTTCGAGGAATTGAAGAAGGCGTTGCCGAAGTGCACGATCGAGAGCGACTACGGGACGTACGAGTCGCCGGATGTCGACCGAAAGGCGGCCGAGTATGTGCTGTCGATCGGCGGCGCGGTTCGAGTGAATGGACTGGACCCGGAGATCAAGGCCGTCGCCGACCTGCCGCGGGAGGCGAAGTTGACGCAGTTCAACTTGCAAGGGAACGCGCAAGTGAGCGACGCGGGCCTGGCCCACTTCAACGAGCGCAAAAACCTGACGCATCTAGACTTGAGCAATACCCAGGTGAGCAATGCGGGGCTGGTCCACTTCAAGGACTGCAAGAACCTGACGGCCCTCTGCCTGGATGGCTGCGTGAAGGTGAGCGACGCGGGTTTGGCGAACTTCAAGGACTCCAAGAATCTGACGTACCTCAACCTGACCCTCACACAGGTGAGCGACGCGGGTTTGGCGAACTTCCAGGGCCGCAAGAACCTGACGCAACTCATCCTCAACGGCACGCAGGTGAGCGACGCGGGCTTGGCGAACTTCCAGGACTGCAAGAACCTGACCCTACTCTTACTCAACGGCACGCAGGTGAGCGACGCGGGCTTGGCCCACTTCAAAGACTGCAAGAACCTGACGCACCTCAACCTCCAAAAGACGAAGGTCACGGCCGCGAAGTTCGAGGAGTTGAAGAAGGCGTTCCCGAAGTGCAAGATCGAGAGCGACCACGGAACGTACGAGCCGAAGTAGCCCTCTCGCTCCGCGAGAGTATCGCGGCGGTCTGGCAAGCGGCGATAGCATTCGTTTCGCGCGGTTGAGCTTTTGCGCTATCCTCTCGCGGAGCGAGAGGGCTACGCAATCGTTCGTCGAAGGCTTGCTGCCAAGTCACCTCCAAGAAAGCGGCGTAATATTGTCGCGAAACACCTCGGCTCCCACTCTCGTCACGGGTGGGGCCGGGTTCATCGGCTCGCATCTGGTTCGGTTGCTCGTCGAGCGCGGCGAATGCGTCCGCGTACTCGACCGGCCCGGCGCGAAGATCGATCACCTGCCGCTCGACCGCATCGAGTTCGTCCCTGCCGACATCCGCGACCGGGACGCCGTGCGGAGTGCCGTGCGCGGGTGCCGATTCGTCTATCACCTCGCGGCGAACCCGCAACTCTGGACGCGACGCCGCGGGCACTTCCATCAAGTGAATTATCTCGGCACGGTGAACGTGCTCACCGCGGCCCTCGAAGCCGGGGCCGAGCGCATCCTGCACACCAGCACCGAGAGCATCCTCACGCGGGCCGAGCAAACGTCGCCGATTGCCGAGGATCGGGACGTGCCTTCGAGTGATGTGATCGGTCCGTATTGCCGGTCGAAGTTTCGGGCCGAGCGGTTCGCGTTCCACCTGGCCCGCGGCGGCGCTCCGGTCGTGATCGTGAACCCGACGCTGCCGATCGGTCCCGGCGACTGGGGGCGGTCCCCGCCCACGCAAATGATGCTCGACTTCTGCCTGGGCAAACGATCCGCGTACCTCGATGCCGAGTTGAACCTGATCGATGTCCGCGACGTGGCCATGGGAATGGTTTGCGCGATGGAGCGCGGCCGCATCGGCGTTCGCTACTTGCTCGGTGCCGAGAACTGGTCCATCCGTTCCGTCTTCAACCATCTCGCGAAGCTCACCGGCCTGCCCGAGCCAAAATGGCGCGTGCCCTATCCCGTGGCCTTGGCCGCGGCGTATGCGAGCGAGTTGTTCGCCGATGTCGTGACGGGAACGATCCCCGCCGCGACGGTGACCGGCGTAAAGCTCACGCGCCGGCGGATGCACTTCGACGCGAGCCGCAGTTTGAAGGAACTCGGCCTCACGCCTCGACCCGTGAACGAATCGATCGCGGAAGCCGTGGCGTGGTTCCAAGCTAACGATCGATCGCACTGAGGATCGTCTCGGCGACGAGTTTGTTCCCGGCGTCGTTCATGTGAGCGCGGTCGATCGTCAGGACGCCGTGATCCTTGTCTTCCAC
This sequence comes from Gemmataceae bacterium, assembly GCA_043733485.1. Classification (GTDB taxonomy): domain Bacteria; phylum Planctomycetota; class Planctomycetia; order Gemmatales; family Gemmataceae; genus Urbifossiella. Next base: position 19,185 of record JAYTGN010000284.1, on the reverse strand, counting down.
GTTGTTCTTCGCCAGGTAGTCCTGGAAGACCTTTCGCAAATCGCAGAGCGGCACGTTCGTCTCCTTCGCCACCTTCCGGCTGATCTCGGCGAATTCGTCCAACTGGGCATCGAGCTTGTTGGTGCCCGGTTTCTTCTCGCCGATCACGGAGGGCGTACACAGGACGACGCGCGCGCCGGACCCCTGAATCTTCCCAATGACCTCCTTGAGCCCGGCCGCGAAGTCTTCCTTCGAGGTGCCGCGCGCCACGATCTTATCGTCGTGCCACACGTCGTTGATGCCGATGTAAATTACGACGAGCGTGGGCTTCTTGGCGAGCACGTCTTTTTCGAGTCGGCGCTGGAGGTCGGTCACCTTGTTCCCGACGACGCCGGCACCGAGAATCTCGATGCCGAGGTCCTTGTGCTTCTCGTTGAGGGCTCCCTTGATGATGGTGATGTATCCCTTGGGTCGCTCGCCGAAGTGCGTGATCGAGTCGCCGAGAAAGACGATTCGCTCGGCCTTCTGGAGTGCTGGCGGTTCGTCGGCCGAGGTCAGCGTCGCCAGAAGGAATGCCGTTGCCGTCGAGACCAAACCCCGTCGCGGGAATCGCATAATCGATGTCCTTCTCGAGTGTGTGGGCGTTCGCATCGGCAAAACCGCGTTGTTAGAGGAGCAGGGCCACTTCGGCAGCGAGGCGAGCGTTGATCGCGATGAGCGCCCGATTCGCGACCGAGGTGCGGCCACCCGTCAGAGCCGCGATTCGAGCCAGCAGGAACGGCGTGACCTTCGCACCGCGGATGCCCTGCTCGCGGGCCTCGTGTTCGGCCCGTTCAAACGCTTCCCGGAACTCGGCTTCGGGGATCGCGACATCCTCGGGACAGGGTTGCGCCAGGATCGCTCCACGTCCGCCCATGCGAACGTGAGCGGCGAAGGCCGCTGCCGCCTCGGCGGGAGTTTCCACCCGGGAGGAAACGGGAAGCCGCCGCGCCGAGCGAACGTAAAACTCGGGGAACACGTCGGTGCGGTAGCCGAGTACCGGTACGCCGAGGGTTTCGAGAAGTTCTAACGTACGCGGCAAGTCGAGGATGCTCTTGGCTCCGGCACAGACAACGAGTACGGGCGTGCGGGCGAGTTCTCCGAGGTCCGCGGAGATGTCGAGGTCCTCGCCGCGATGTACGCCGCCGATGCCACCGGTGGCGAAGACGCGGATGCCGGCCGCGTGGGCGAGTGCCATGGTTGCCGAGACGGTCGTCGCGGCCAATCGCTTCGATCCGACGGCAGCACCCAGATCGCGGCGACTCGCCTTCACCACGTTCGGGGCACGTGCCAGTTCTTCCAATTGCGGCGCACTCAGCCCAACGGTGGGGGCCCCGAACCAAACGGCAATCGTTGCGGGAATCGCACCGGCTGCTCGCACCGCGGCCTCGGCCTCGCGTGCCGTCTCCAGGTTCGCGGGCCAGGGTAAACCGTGTGCGATCAGCGTCGACTCCAGCGCCACCACGGGGCGGCCGGCTTCGATCGCATCGGCGACTTCCTCGGAGAGCGTCAACCAGTTGGGGATCATGGCGGCTCGCATTTCGAACGGGAACGGCAAAGCCGATTATAATGCGGGGCATGGAACGGAGTGCCGAGCCCGCCGCGAAATGCGATCCGACTCCCGAGCAGGTTCTCGGCTGGATCGCCGCGTGCGGTGGCTCCGCGTGGTTCCCCTCGTCGCATTCAAAATCGTCCGGCATCCCACGCGATGCGTTCGACCCTCCGCTAAACGACCTCCGCAATGCCGAACTCGTGCGCGTCATCGACTGGGTTCGCGGCGTCGGCCAAGGTTACACACTGACGGCCGAAGGCGAGTTGTCGCTGAAGAATGCGGAGAAGCCAGTCGAACCGCTTTCAGGCCCGGCGATTCTGGACGACTCGCGACGCAGCATCGTGGACCTTCGCCCGCCCATCGTCACACCCGCCCTGTTGCTTGCGAATCTGATCTGGTTCTTCGTCGGACTCGTCGTGGCCACTCGCCTCGGCGTCTCGCTCAAGGTGTTTTTGTTCGAAGGAGACCGCGCCTCGCTGATCCGTCTCGGCGCGGTCTCGGCCCCGGAGTTACTCCTCGGCGAATCCTGGCGCCTCACCACCTCGTGCTTCGTCCACGGCTCGATCTGGCATCTCGTCGTGAATCTGTTCAACCTCGGAATGGTCGGCGCGCTGGCGGAGCTACTCTGGGGCCGCTGGCGCGTCTTCCTCATTTACATGATCGCGGGGGTCGCGGGCAGTAGCCTGGCCATGGCGCTGCATCCGCTCGATTCGACCGGGCGGGTGCCCGCGATTCTGGTCGGTGCCTCGGGCGCGATCTGGGGCCTGGCCACATCCGTCGTGGCGTGGATGGTGCTGTTCCACCGTCGCTTGCGTCCGGATTTGGTGAGCGATTTGGCGAAGCGGTTGGGCCTCGGTTTCGCGTTGAGCATCGCCGTCAGTTTTTTGCCGGGCGTGAGTTGGGAAGCGCACCTGGGCGGTGCCGTGAGTGGATTCTTCGCAGCCGTTCTGCTCAACGCGGTTCGGTTCAACCGCGGCCCGCGCCGCATCGCGGCGGCGGTCTGCGTAGTACTGTTGCCGATGATCTGTATCGGGGGCTTGCTGCTGGTGATCAAGCACGGCAAGCGTTGGGAGCCGCTTCGCCCCCCGATTGCCGCAAACGAGGCTCAGTCGAGGATCAGCTTTCCGCCCGAGTGAGATTCCGAGCCGAGGTAAGCTTCTTCCAGTCACTTACTCCTCCGCCCAATCGCGAGGCTTCAGCCAATACTCCGTTAACTCCGCTTCCAACGAACCCTTCGGCGGGCGGTAGTCGTACAAGTAACGCACCACCGGCGGCAGGCTCATCAGGATGCTCTCGGTGCGACCGTCCGTCTTCAAACCGAAGATCGTGCCGCGATCGTACACGAGGTTGAACTCGACGTAGCGCCCGCGACGCACCTCCTGAAAGAATCGCTCCTCATCCGTGAACGGCAATGCCTTCCGCCGCTCCACGATTGGTACGTAGGATTCGAGGAAGGCATCGGCGGCGTCGCGAACGAAGTCGAATGCGGCCTCCGTGGCGTCCGCGTAGTCGAAGAAGATGCCGCCGACGCCGCGCGGCTCGTTGCGGTGCTTCAGGAAGAAATAGTCGTCGCACTCCTTCTTCATCTTTGCGTAATCCGCGACTGCGGCGTGCTTCGTACACACGCGCTTCCACGTCTTGTGGAAGTGGACGACGTCTTCCTTCTTGGGGTAGTACGGCGTGAGGTCGGCCCCGCCGCCGAACCAGGACTTCGAGCCGTGGGTGAGGAAGCGGAAGTTCGCGTGGACCGTGGGTATGAGTGGGCTGCGCGGATGGATGACGAGCGAGAGGCCGGTGGCGGTGAACGCGGTGCCGTCGCCGGGCATCGACTTGGCGAACTCCGGCGGGAAGTCGCCGAAGACTTCGGAGAAGTTGACGCCGCCTTTCTCGATGACGGTGCTTTCGGCGAGGACGCGGGATCGTCCACCGCCGCCGCCGGGCCGCTGCCAGGTGTCTTCGCGAAAGCGCGATCCGCCATCGACCCGTTCCAGGCCGGCACAGATGCGATCTTGCAGGCTTTGGAAGAATTCCACGGCGCGTGCGTGCATGGTGTTGCTCTCGAAGCATTCCACCCAGGGCTTCCGCCCTGGGATAAAACAGACGGCCGCTCCGCGGCGAAACCTCAAAACTCTTCGCTGCGGAGCAGCCGTCTTTCTTAGCCCAGGGCGGAAGCCCAGGGCGGAAGCCCTGGGCCTGCTTGGCTGACTGTATGCCGGCCTCCACCCCGTTGCAATCGCCCAGTCCCGGCGTATTCTGGAACGGGTTGAGATCACATCCTTTTCGGAGAGTTTCCATGCGAATGGGAATGTTCGCGACCGCCCTCTTGGTGCTGGTCGCGCCGTCGCTGGCGGCTGCCGCCGACCCCGCGATCGTGTACCAAACGCAGCCGCTGGGCCGGTTGCTCGACGACGTTCGCGCCCACGTCCAGTCGCTGGGCGGCGAAGAAGCCGCCAAGTCCTTCAACAAGGACATCATCAAGCGTTCGCTCGGCGACAAGGGCTTCGACGGCTTCGACCTCAATCGGCCGATCGTGGGCTACGTGGATCTCCCGGCCGATCCGATGGACGCGGTCGCCGTGGTCTGCTTCCCGATCACGGGCGAGAAGGAGTGGCTCGAGTTCTGCGAACGCTGGAACAAGTCGAAGCCCAAGGCGCTGAAGGACGGCCTCTATGAGGTGCCGCCGCCGAGCCCGGAGTTCAAAGCCGCGATGCGGATCGTGGAAGGCTACGCTTACGTCGCCACCGGGATGAAGGATCCGGCCCGCGCGCTGGATGCCAAGGCGATCGTACCCTTCGCCAAAATCTACGACGGTGCGGATGTCTCGCTCATGGCCGGCCGCATCTACTTCGACCGAGTACCGAAGGAACTACCCACCAAGGCGAAGCAGGGTCTCGAGCAGTTGAAAAAGCTGGGGGACGCAGGGAAGAATGGCGAACAACTGGCCTCCTTCGCGAAGTTGCTCCTCGGGCCGGCGCTCGCGATGGGCTCGCGCTATCTCGATCTCAGCGAGGGAGCCAAGGAGGCAACGTTACGGGTGAACCTCGACGTGTTCACGGGCGATGTCGCGGCGGAACTCACCGTCACGCCGGTCGAAGGTTCGCCGCTCGAGAAGCTGATCGCGGGCATGAAGCAGGGTACGAACCGCTTCGCGGGAATCATCGGGCCGGATGCCGCCGCCGGGATCAAGCTTCGCCTACCGCTCGACATTCCCGAGGTGCAGGCCGGCGCGATCGCCGGGCTCGAAGCTTTGCAAAAGGAAGCGAACAACAACGCGTTCCCGCCGACGAAGGGAATCCTGGACGAGTTGCTCAAGGGTCTCATTCGCACGGTGAAGACGGGCGAGATGGACGGTGCGGCCGTGCTGCGCGGCCCCGCGAAAGACGGCACCTTCACCGCGTCGATGGCCATCGCCTTCGACGACCCTTCGGGAGTCGAGAAGGAACTGAAGAAGGTGATCGAAAGCCTCGCGCCTCAGGAATTCAAGGACACCATCAAGTGGGACGCCGAGAAGGCCAACGGCGTGAGCATTCACACGATCGACCTCAGGCAGAGTCCGGGTGAGCCCCGCGAAGTGAAGGCCCTGTTCGGCAACAATGCGATGTTCGCGTTCGCGTTCGGGCCGAAAGCTTCGTATGCCGCAATCGGGCCGGGTGCGGAAGCCGTTGCGGCGCTGAAAGCCGCGATGGCGGTGAAGCCCGTCGCCGCGCCGGCCGTCGACTTCGCCTACAACGCCGACAAGATTCTCAAGCTCGCGACCACCCTCGAACCGCAGGGAGCGGTGATGATCGAGAAGGTGATCGGCAAGCAGGACAAGCTGATCTCGGCGCTGTCTTGGTCCACCACCGGGGGCAAGGAACTGAAGGTCAAGGTCAACGTGAACGTGAAGTTGTTCGGAAGTTGGCTGGGCGTCTCGCGATCGGCGACGTTCGAGCCCGTCCCGCCTGCGAAGTAATCGTCCAGAAACCCGGTTTCCCAAGCAGAAACCGGGTTTCGGCCCCACTCACTTCTTCCTGCGAATCCCTCGGATCATCTCGCGAATGCCCCCCACCCAATCGCGGAAGCCGCGACCGTGAGTAGCCCGTAGAAGCCCGCGCATGATGTCGTGCGTCGCCGGATCGGGTGAAACCGTTTCATCGAGGTGCGGCCGAAAGGTGCCTTTTCGCACGGTCACGACTTGCGGCACGGTCATGGCGAGCAGCCCCTCGGGGCCCTGGGTCACGCCCCACCCGCTGGCTCCGCGGCCACCGAATGGCGTCGCCGGATGCGCCGTCGCGGCAATCACGTCGTTGATCACAACCGAGCCGGACGGAATGCGTGCGGCCAGTTCTCGCGCTGTAACTGTGTCTTGCGAGAAGATCGATGCCGAGAGCCCGAACGGCGACCGCGCCGCGAGTGACACCGCATTGTCAATCCTGTCGAAGGATATGACCGCGAGGACCGGCGCGAACGAAGCTTCCAGGTAGATTGCGGCGTCTGGGGATGCATCGAGCAGTATCGTGGGGCGAAGTTGGTTCGAAGCATAGGCAGGAATGCCTGTGCCACGAATTGCGGTCGCACCGTGCTTCACGGCATCGTCGATCAACCGGGCGGCTTGCTCGACCTGACCCGGCGTCACCAGTGAAAGCGGCTTCGCCGCCTCGGCCAGCGGCCGCAAGAATTCCACGAACTCCGCCATTTTCGAGCGATGCACGAACGCGCGGCGCACGGCGATGCACGTCTGCCCGCGGTTGAGCACCAGCCCGAACCACGTGGCCTTCGCCGCCATTGGGAGGTTCGCGTCTTCGAGGACGAACATGGCATCGCAGCCGGAGAGTTCGAGCGTGCTCGGGATGAGCCGTTCGCCGAGCCGTGCCGCGAGCTTGCGGCCGACGCGATCCGACCCCGTGAACACGACGTGATCGACGTCGGCCTCGGCGAGTTGCGAGCCGCCCTCGCGGGTGGCCGGGAGCTTCGCGAAGAGTTCCCGTGGGAAGCCCGCGTCGAGGAAGAGCCGGTGCGTGAGGTCGGCGGTTCGCGGCGCGTTCTCGGACGGTTTCCAGACCACGCCGTTACCGGCGACCAGTGCTGTCGCGATCTGCCCGACGTTCAAGAAGACGGGGTAGTTCCACGTGCCGATGACGCCGACGACGCCCCACGGCCGATGGTGCACGACATCGCGGCAACCCATGTGCCACGTGGGCCGCAATCGCCCGGCAACTTTTCGCGGCTTCAAAATGCGGTCGGCCCGCTGTTCCAGGAACTTGAGGGCCGCAGTGGTCGGCAGCAGTTCCGTTCCAACGACTTCGGTTGCCGGGCGGCCGATGTCCGCGGCGACCACTTCGCAAATTTCATTCGTGCGATCGACGAGGAGATGCCTCAGTTCGCGGATCGGCTTCAACCGTTCCCGAACCGAAAGCCGCGACCAGACTTGCTGAGCCGAACGGCACGCGGCAACCTCGGGAGTGAAGGGGGTTGTCATGCGTTCGTTCTACGTGATGGCCGGGTCGAAGCGCAATTGAATCGGCGTGTGAAAGGGACGGAGAAGTGTTGGGTGAGCGGAGAGCAGTACGCCAAGCGGCCACGCCACGGGACTGCACCCAAAGTGAGGCCTCTCACTTGCTTTCTCTTCCGTACCCAACGACAATTACCCCTCGCCTTTCCTTTTGGATCGACTCATGAACCGTATCCTGGTCGTTTCGCTGTTACTTCCCGTCTCGGTCGTACGGGACGTTGCGATCGGCGCGTTCAACGACGGCAAGAAGCACGAGGTGATCTACCGCGCCGCGGAGACGTACTTGAAGACGTATCCGAAGGTCGAGATGCTGGCGCGGTTCGTCGCGGTCGAGAAAAAGCGTGCGGAACTCAGCGACAAAGTCGCCAAGGGGAAGTGACGCCCGCACATCCGGTGAGCCCCTTGCGTTACCCCACACCTCGATCGACATCATGCTCATCTACCCTGCCATCGATCTGCTCAACGGCCGCTGCGTTCGCCTGCGGCAAGGCGACTACTCGCAAGAAACCGCGTTCTCGGACGATCCCGCCGCCGTCGCGCGCAAGTGGGTCGAACTCGGGGCGAGCCGCCTTCACATCGTCGATCTCGACGGTGCCAAGGTCGGCAAGCCCGTGAATGGCCGCGTCGTTCGGCAAATCGTGGAAGCGGCTGGCGTGCCGTGCCAACTCGGCGGTGGCATCCGCACCGATGCCGACCTCGCCGCCGTCTTCGACTGGGGCGTGCAGTGGGCCGTCCTCGGGACGCGGGCGCTGCAAGACCCCGCGTGGGTTCGCACCGTGGCCGCACAGTTCCCGCAACGAATCGTCCTCGGCGTCGATGCGAAGAACGGTTTCGTCGCCACCGAGGGCTGGCTCGAAGTTTCCAAGGTGAAGGCCATCGACCTGGCGAAGCAGGTGAGCGATTCGCCGCTGGCCGCCGTGGTGTACACCGACATCGCGAAGGACGGCATGATGAGCGGTCCGAACTTCGAGGCGTTGGCCGAGATGCAGGCGGCGATGCCGTTGCCGGTGATCGCCTCCGGCGGCGTCTGCACGTTGGATCACGTCAAGCAACTGGTGGAAGCGAAGACGTTTGGCTGCATCATCGGCCGGGCGCTGTACGAGGGAAGTCTGGACTTGTCGGTTGCCATCGCGGCGAGCCGAGGGCCTTGAGGCCTCGGGTGCGTCCGCACGCGTCCGACACCTCGTCGCCCTGCCGGTTCGTGAATCGGGCTACTTCCCCGCCAACTTCAGCAAGAAGCTCAATCCCAGCAGCGTGACGAGAACCACCGCTCCGCAGAGCGCCAGCACGAGCAAGGGCGAATGGCCGCGCGTGCGCTTGCGGGGCGTTCGAGTGCGAGCCGGAGCGACGAACGGCGTGTCTTCGAGGTTCGTCTCGGCGGTGCCGCCGGCATCGACGAACTCGCCGGTGAGTTGGCACCAGGGGGAAGTTTCAGCGCCACCATCCGCAGGAACGACCGGATGTCGACCCGTGCGCGGAGCCGTGTGGATGCCCGAGAGGTAGCCGGATGCGAATGAATATGGCCCCGGCTGGACCGGCGGCAGCTCGAAGTTGATCTGATCGCCGTCCCCATTCGCGGCCGTGGAACCCGCCGCCAAAGCATCGAGTCGCGAAGCCACTTCCGCCGCAGTCGAATAACGCCGATTCGGATCCTTCTCCAGGAGGCGAGCCACGAGTTCCGCAAGTGCCGGCGGCAGATCGGGCCGCACGCGTTCGATCGGCATCGGCGCTTCGAACTGATGCCGGCGAACCTTCTCCACCGTGGTGCCGCCGGGGAACGGAGGCCTGCCTGCGAGCAAGAAGTAAAAGACGCAGCCGAGCGAATAGAAGTCGGCGCGGTGGTCGGCGAACTGCGGGTTGTACGCCTGCTCGGGAGCCACGTAATCCGGCGTGCCGGTGAGCCCCGCAGCAGGCGGCACGCTGGCCGGCGCGGGAGTGACCGAGAGCTTGGCGATACCGAAATCCGCGATCTTCACCACGCAGCCCGGCATCGAGGGCGAGGCCCGCGCCACGAGTAGATTCGCGGGCTTGATGTCGCGGTGAACCATGCCTTGGTCGTGGGCGTGCTGCAACCCGACGGCGACTTGACGAATCAGTTCGCAGGCCTCGGGCCACGGCAGCGGTCCCCGCTCGCGAACGAGCGCCTCGACCGTCGGGCCATCCACAAATTCCATCACCAAGTAAAAGCGGTCGCCGACTTCATTGGCGTCGAAGGCCGTGACGATGTTCGGATGGTTGAGCCGGGCGGCGGCCCGCACCTCGCGCTGAAACGCTTGCCGAGCCGCGGCCGATCGCGTCACGTCGGGGCTGAGCACCTTGATGGCGACGGTCCGGTTCATGGCCCGATGCGTGGCCCGATACACGCGACCCACCGAGCCCTTCCCCACTTGTTCCTGAATCACGTAATGGCCGAGGACGAAGCCATCGGAACGGCCGGCGAGCAAGCGGTCGGATTGAAACCGCGTGAGCAGTCGAGCCTCGACGAGCCGCTTCGCAGCATCGACTGCCGTGGGAACCGACTCGGGGATCGCGGCATCGGCCTTCGCGAATTGGTGCGCGGAGAGGAGTTCGGACTCCGCAAGCGCGGTCAGCAACTCGTGGCGAGTGGTCGGGGGTTGGCAAGTCTGAGGCATGGACGGCTTTCCCGGCGCGCGGACGATCCCGTCCGCAACTCTAGAAGACGATTCGGCTGAAGGCCCGAAGATAAGACGATTGAGGCGGCGTTTCTTGCGTAACGAAGGGGTAACAACTACACCTTAGATTAAGCCTCACAGAAACATCTGCCGAATTCTAAATAGGTCGTAAAGTTCACACAGTGAATCTTATGTCTGCGCTTGCTAACTTCCAGTGATTCTAGTTGACTTTTCTGTTTACTTTGGTAGAATGCTCACATGAAGCGAAAAAAAGGCCGGCCCACCTGGCAACCAAAGGATGAGGACTATACTCGATGCTTTGAAGAACAGAATCCATGGCACCGTTCGGGTATTGTCCCGAGCGTATGGGCTTGCGAGATCGAACGTCCAACCTCACGGTTTCTTTACCAACGGCTTCTAAATGACCAGCCGCGCCGATTCCAACTCATACTCGGTCCCCGACGAGTAGGAAAAACGACCCTAATGTATCAGACTGTTCGGCGGATGATTCAGGAAGGCGTTCCACCTACTCAGCTCTGGTGGCTGCGACTAGATCATCCATTACTCATGCGAATTCCGTTAAATCATCTCGTTCGATACATCATCGAGAACAGCGCAATTCCGGCGACGAAGGAAAACCCTATTTACCTATTTCTCGACGAATTGACTTATGCAGACACGTGGGATTTATGGCTGAAGTCGTTTTACGACGAAGCGTGGCCGATTCGAATCGCAGCGACTTCGAGTTCAACGGCAGCACTCCGAGACCGCAGCATGGAGAGCGGAGTTGGCAGATGGGAAGAGCAAAGCCTCTCCCCCTATTTATTCTCCGAGTATCTCGAGTTGATGAAGAAAAACGTAAGTATCGCCGTCAAAGATACATTAGCCGAAACGATTAGCGGTTGCATCGATGCGAGAATTCCGGTCTCTAATCTCGCTGAGGATCGAAGGCGGTTTCTGCTAGTGGGAGGCTTTCCAGAATTGTTGAATTTGACGGCGGCGCATGAAGGATCGGACGAGGCATTGCTACTTCAGTCTCAAAGGACTCTCAGAAATGACGCTATCGAGCGCGCCATTTATAAAGACATTCCCCAGACCTTCGGTATCGACAACCCAACGCTTCTCGAACGATTTCTCTATACTCTGGCGGGTCAATTTACCGGCATACTATCCCCGATAAACGTTTGCAAGGGTTTAGACGGGCTCAGTCAGCCTACGCTCGTTCGATACCTTTCGTATCTCGAGAGAGCTTTCATCGTATTTACGTTACCGAACTACTCGGGCAAAGAAGAGTCGGTTCAGAAGCGAGGTCGGAAGTTGTTCTTCGTGGACGGAGCCGTTCGCAATGCCGCGTTACAACGTGGGATTGGACCACTCACAAACTCAGAAGAAATGGGGCTTCTAATCGAAAACATGGCAGCAGGTCACCTGCATTCTTTAAGCAGTCAGAGCCTGAACCGATTGTACTACTGGAGAGATAAGAACGAAGAGGTCGATTTCATTCTCGACCATCCTTCACAACCGCTAGCCTTTGAGCTTGGTTTATCCAGCGGCCACCATCGGAAGGGTTTGAACTCGTTAATTGCTCGCCATCCTCGATTTGAAGGGGGATGCTATGTCGTTACAACGGATGGACTTCCAAGGCATCCAAAAGAAAGCATCGATCGCATCGGCACTCTTCCATTCGATCTATTCCTGCTCGCAGTTGGCGCACAACTGGAGCAGGAAATGGGCAGGAGACTCATGCGAACTTTACCTCCTCTTGTACCTACACAAGAGGACCTGGATGCATTCGATTTGAAGTGGTGAACATAACCACAATTTCGCGAACAACCTAGCTTTTCGCCTCGCAAATAACGACACCTCACGCCAGCACCTTCTCCACGACTTCGCCGTGGACGTCGGTCAGACGCATGTCGCGACCGCCGAAGCGGAAGGTCAGCTTCTTGTGGTCGAAGCCCAGCAGGTGCAGCATCGTGGCGTGGAGGTCGTGGACCTCGACCTTGTCCTTGACGGCGTGGTAGCCGAAGTCGTCGGTTTCGCCGTGGGCGATGCCGCCTTTCACGCCGCCGCCGGCGAGCCACATCGTGAACCCGAACGGGTTGTGATCGCGGCCATCGCCGCCCTGAGCCACCGGAGTGCGGCCGAACTCGCCGCCCCAAATCACCAGCGTCTTCTCCAGCAACCCGCGACGTTTCAGATCCTTGAGCAACCCCGCGATCGGCTTGTCCACGGCCTTCGCGTTGTCCTCGTGCCCCTTCTTCAAATTGCTGTGTTGATCCCAGCGGTCGAAGCCGAGGTTTTGGCAGAGGAGTTCCTGGAAGCGGACGCCGCGTTCGACCATGCGGCGTGCGATGAGGCACTGCCGGCCGAACACTTCGGTCTTCGGATCGTCGAGGCCGTAAAGCTTCTTCGTCTCGTCGGATTCCTTCGAGAAGTCGGTCAGTTCGGGCACGGCGGTCTGCATGCGGAAGGCGAGTTCGTAGTTGGCGATGGCCGCGTCGATGGCGTCGCTTTCGCCGAACTTCTCCTTCGCCTTCTCGTCCAGTTTGCGGAGTAGGTCGCGTTTGGCGGTGCGGGATTTGGGCGTCTCGCCGCCGGGCGGCGTGAGGTCCGCGACGGGCTGCGAGCCGTGGCGGAAGAGCGAGCCCTGATAGGCAGCGGGGAGGAACCCGCTGCCGAAACAATCGACGCCGCCGGGCGGGATCATGCCGCTGCCGAGTACGATGAAGCCGGGCAGATCGCGGCACTCGCTGCCGAGCCCGTACGTAACCCACGACCCGAGGCTCGGCCGGCCTTGCGAGCCGTTGCCGCTGTGCATGAAGTAGTTCGCGTTCGTGTGCTCCGAGAAATTCGCGACCATCGAACGGATCACGGCAATGTCGTCGATGCAGGTGCCAACGTTCGGGAAGAGATCGCTCACGGGCAGGCCGGACTTGCCGGACTTGGTGAACTTCCACGGGCTAGCGAGGGTGTTGCCGACGGCGTTGAACTGGGTCGGCTCGACCTTCGCGGGAAAGGGTTTGCCGTGGTACTTTTCGAGGAGCGGCTTCGGGTCGAAGGTATCGACTTGCGAGGGTCCACCGTCCATGAACAGGAAGATGACGTTCGTGGCCTTGGGCGTGAACTGCGGCTTCTTGGGCGCGAACGGGCCGTCGGCGGCCCGAGATTCTTCCTGGTACAGCGCGGCGAGCGCGGCGGCTCCGAAGCCGTTGGCCGAGTGGAGCAGCATCTCGCGCCGCGAGAGTGGAAAGTTCATCGGAAAGCCTTTCACCAGTCGGCCCCAAGCACGTTACCATCGTCGGCCTGGATCGCGTTCTTCAGAGTCGCCTCAGACATCGAGCGGTTGATGAATCGCACTGAGCCATCGGCCAGGGCGACGTTGATGCCCGGCTTCCCCGGTAACCAAATGTTGGGCAGCGGCTTCGCCGGGTCGAACTCAAAGTCGTCCGGCTTCGTCCAGATCACGGGCTCGCCTCCCTCGGCCACCAAGATCGTGTTTGAAGTGCCATCGGGGATGTTGCCGATCGTGTACTTGGCGATCTTGTCCTTTTCGTAGATCGTTCCGGGGCCGGTGAACACCTTGTAGTAGGTCTTGCCGGGCTCCGTCGGAGCCTGCGGATTCGTGTAAAACTTTGGCATGAGCGGGATCAACTTCTTGTTGTTCTCGCTGTCCCAGGGTTCATCGAGTTTGAACTGACGAAAGAGGTTGTCCTGCTCGAGGTAAGGCAGAATCGCGACGCGCCAGCTGAGGTGAGGAAGCGGTCGACGGTTCTCGTCGCGTTTGGTGCTCCAGGCCGCATCGGGAAGCTTGTCCTGGTTCGCACTCGCATGGACGTGGAACGCGAGGCCGATCTGCTTCAAGTTGTTGGAATCCCTAGCCCGAGCCGCGGCATCGCGAACCTTGGACACAGCCGGCAGCAGCATCCCGACCGACATCGCCGTCATGCTCATGTAGGCACCGCCCAGCGAGTTCATGGTTACGGTCGCGGTGATTTCGTTCCCCTCGCGATTCAGTGGCGGGTCGGCCAGCCATTCATCGAGTACGTTCAGAGCACCGAGGCCGAACAGTCCGCCGATCGCCTCGGGTAGGTCCGCGATCGGCCTCGGTTTCTTGGCGTCGGGTTTGCCTCGAACCGCTTCTTCCATGTCGGCCTTCATCTTCGCGAGCTTCTTGCGACCCGAGTCGGCGGCGGTCCGCAGCGTCTTCTCCGCAAGCTTGGCGGACGCTTCATCCGGGTACGACGCTCGCAGGTCCACTTTCGCGCCGTGGCCGAGGATCGCGCCGAGCGTCAGGGATTCCGCGCGAAGCAGGGAACGCACCTCTTCGGGAAGTTCGATCGGCAGCGTGGCGGGAACCTGCGACACGTTCACGGCGGCGACCAGATGCCGGCTCCCGCTCGACGCGAGTTTGATGGCCGAGGCCAGTGCGCCCACCTTCGCGGGTTCCTTGCTCAAGTAGGCGTGCAGGGCGTTCGCCGAGCCCACCACTATCACGCGATTCGAGGCAAAGTATACCGAGATCCCAGACGCATCGTCCTTCCAATATTTCTTGCCGCCCGAGAGTTCATCCGAGGCGTTCGGCAGGTTCGCTTCCCGCACCTTCACCTCGTCGAAGGGCATCGAGAATGCGAGGATTCCAATTACGGCTGGGGACAACTCCACGGGCACGATGTGATTGAAGGCCGGTGGCGGCGCTCCCGTTTTCGGCAGTGGCGGAGGCGGTGGCGCACCGAAGCCACCACCTTTCTTGGGCACGACGATGTTCGGCCCCGCGATCGACGGTGCCGAGGCGGGAGCCTTGATCACCACAATCGTGGCGCGATCCAGTGAGGACGGAGTGGGAACGAAGCCCTCTTCGAACGCCTTGAGGACATCCGGGCCGGATTTCTCGAGCACCTTGCGGAACTCGGCCATCGCCTCGGACTTCCACATCTCGGCCGCACGAAGGTGGACGAAGCCCATCGCATCCGCCGACACCAACTCCACTTCCTCGGCCTTGGTGAGCGCCACGTCCGCGACGGTGTTCGGATCCTTGAACTTGTTGCGGCTGAGGATCCAGACGAGCCCGCCGCCGACCCACCCGCCGACGAGGAGCCCGGCGAGCAAGGCAATGGCCGCTCGCGCCGCGCGGGGATTGCGTGAGACCGATCGCATGACGGAACCTCCGAAGGGAGATGAACCTCTGCTACAAGTTTAGACGTTCGGCCGCGCGAAGTCAGCACGGGGCATGAATTCAGATGCGACGACTTTGGAGAAGTGCGTGAAAACCAGCCGCAACGGTGTAGTGTTGATCGGTTGGCGATGAAAGGGCGATTGCATAGGAGGAGTCGAGTAACACCTCATCGCCCGGCTGAATTCGCGCGACCATCGAGGTACTCGTCGAGGTTTTCCGACCAGTCGGGCGGCCCATTTAAATTCAGGGACTGGGCAGTATCGAGGAACGATAGCGGCTCAGTCGCCTGCGGAGTCAGCGACTCCACGGTAATGCGGACGCGCGTATTCGGAGCGACTTCCAGAGTCGTGTCTGGAAGCAAAACGGACCCATCGTAAGTCGCTTCGACGATCTGGCTCATCGGGCCTCCGTGTTTCCATCCTATCCGAGTGGTGAGGACCGTTACTAGGATTTTGTCGATTCGGCGGTTCCGCTTCATCGGAAGCGAACGCGGCTCAGGGCGGCTTGGGCCGCGAAGTAGCCGCACATGCCGTGGACGCCGCCGCCGGGAGGCGTCGAAGACGAGCAAAGGAAGAGGTAGCGTTCTGGCGTCGTGTACGGGTTCCAGCGCGCGACCGGCCGCGTGAAGAGTTGAAGGAAGTCCGCGACGCCACCGCTGATGTCGCCGCCAATGTAGTTGGGGTTGTATCGCTCCATCGCTGCGGGGTTCATCTTGTGCCGAGCGAGGATCGCGTTCCGGAACCCCGGCGCGAAGCGCTCCACTTGCCGCTCGATCCGTTCCGTCAGGTCTTCGGTGGAACCGTTCGGAACGTGGCAGTAACCCCAAGCCGTGTGTTGGCCCGTGGGTGCCCGAGAACGATCGAATGGGCTCGGCTGCACGAGCAACACGAACGGCCGATCGACGTGCCGCCCTTCAAACGGGGCACGTTCGGACTCGGCAATTTCGGGCAGCGATCCGCCCAGATGAACCGTACCGGCGGTGCGGCATTCGGCAGCCCTCCAAGGGATCGGCCCCGCGAGTGCCCAGTCCACCTTGAAGACCCCGGGACCGTGGCGATACTTCGCGAGCCGCTTCAAATAGCCCTGCGGCAAGCGGTGCCCGGCGAGAGCGATCGCCTGCCTCGGCGATACGTCCAACAGCACGGCCTTCGCCGGAGGCAGGTCGTCGAGGGTCTTCACCCACTGCCCCGTTGCGATCTCGCCGCCGAGCGAACGGAAGTACGAGGCGAGCCCATCGGTGAGCTTCTGGGCCCCGCCCTTCACGATGGGCCAACCGTGGGCGTGGCCGGCGATGGCGAGCATGAGCGCGATGGCCGCACCGGGCCGTCGCTCCAGGGGCAGCACGGCGTGAGCCGCGAGCCCGGCCCACAGCGCGCGAGCCGCAGCCGTGCGAAAGTACGACTCGGCGAACCCGCGCCCGGACTTGATCGCCGGCCAGCCGAACTTCATCGCGAGAAGTGGATGCCTCGGAATGCGGAGCGGGCCCACGAGTTCCGACATCAACGTGTCGGACTTCGCCACGAGCGGAGCCATCAGGTTTCGGTAAGCCGCAGCATCGCTGCCGAGCGAGGCCGCGGTTTCTTCCACCGACTTCTTCAAGATCGCAGCCGTGCCGTCGTCGAAGGGATGAGCCACGAGATTCGGCGGGTGAATCCATTCGACCCCGTGCTCGGCGAGCGGCAGCGTGCGGAAGAACGGCGTCGCCAATACCATCGGATAGACGGACGAGCAGACATCGTGCGTGAAGCCGGGGAGCGTGAGTTCCGCGGAACGGACGCCGCCGCCGATGGTGTCGGCACCTTCGACGACGAGTACGGAGAGGCCGCGCTGGGCGAGCGCGATGGCGGCTGCCAGGCCGTTCGGGCCGGAGCCCACCACGACGGCATCGCGAGTCGAACGGTCGATCATGGCCTTTTCTTAGCGTTCCACCCGGAATTGCAACAGGCCGAGGTCACTTCCCTTCCCCCGGCCAGGGAATGCGCTTCACTTTGGCTTTGCCGCGCTTCTTCGGTACCGGCATGCTCGGAGGGAGGACCTTGCCGCCGAGAACGCTTGACGGGGCCGCCGCGCCGTGCTTCTTCTTCATCGCCGTCTCGAGTTTGACAATTTCATCGCGGATCTTCTGAGCCCGCTCGAAGTCCAGAATCTTCGCGGCCTCCAACATCTCATCGTAAAGTTGCTGCACGAATTCGAGTGTGACATAATCCTCAGTCGTGGCTGTACTGGAACCACTGGCCGCCTCTTGAGCCAACTGATGAGCTTCGATCTCCGTCTCAATCGAATTCTTGATCGCCGACCGCACCGTTGTCGGTGTAATGTTGTGCTCGGCGTTGTACGCCAGTTGCAGGTCGCGGCGACGGTTCGTCTCACCGATGGCTCGCTGCATCGAATCGGTCACGACGTCGGCGTAGAGAATCACCACGGCATTCACGTTGCGGGCCGCGCGGCCGATGGTTTGAATCAGCGACGTTTCGGAACGGAGAAAGCCTTCTTTATCCGCATCGAGAATGGCGACGAGCGAGACTTCGGGAAGGTCGAGCCCTTCGCGTAGAAGGTTGATGCCGACGAGCACGTCGAAGTGCCCCTCGCGGAGTTCGCGCAGCACCGTGATGCGTTCGATGGCGTCGAGTTCGGAATGCAGCCAGGCGCACTTCATTCCGGCATCGCGGAAGTACGTCGTGAGATCCTCGGCCATGCGTTTGGTGAGCACGGTGACGAGTGTGCGTTCGCCGCTGGCGGTGCGTTTGGCGATCTCGGTAGCGAGGTCCGCAACCTGTCCGCGTGCCGGGCGAATGTGGATGATCGGATCGACGAGGCCGGTGGGGCGGATCACTTGCTCGGTGACTTCGCCGCCGGTCTTCTCGAGTTCGACTTTGCCGGGCGTCGCGGACAGGCACAGGCACGTCTTCAATTTGCCGTCGAACTCATCGTATTTGAGCGGGCGATTGTCCAGGGCACTGGGGAGGCGGAAGCCGTGTTCGACGAGTGTGGTTTTACGCGAATAGTCGCCGAAATACATGCCGCGAACCTGAGGCAGGCTGACGTGAGATTCGTCGATCACGACGAAGAAATCTTCGGGGAAGAAGTCCATGAGTGTGTAGGGCGGTTCGCCGGGTTTGCGGCCGGAGAACCAGCGGGCGTAGTTCTCGATGCCGGAGCAGTAGCCGACTTCGCGGAGCATGTCGAGATCGTACCGACAACGAGCTTTGAGCCGTTCCGCTTCGAGCAACTTGCCCTCGGTTTTGAACTGTTCGAGGCGGGCGTTCAGTTCCGCTTCGATGCCCTTGATGGCTTCGCGCACGCGTTCTTCCGGCGTGACGAAGTGCTTGGCCGGATAAATGTACAGGTCGTCGAGTACCTGGATGGTTTCGCCAGAAACGGGGTGAATGATCGTGAGGCCATCGACTTCGTCGCCGAAGAGTTCGATGCGGTAGGCGGTCTCTTCGGAGGCGGGCCAGACGTCGATGGTGTCGCCGCGAACGCGGAAGGTGCCGCGCTCGAAGGCGATGTCGTTTCGCTTGTATTGAATATCCACGAGGCGCAGAAGCAGATTCTCGCGATCGACGATTTCACCTTTCGGCAAATAAATCATCATGCGCTTGTAATCGGAGGGCGAACCGAGGCCGTAAATGCACGACACGCTGGCCACGATGATGACATCTTCGCGGCTCACGAGCGCACTGGTGGCGGCGAGGCGGAGGCGGTCGATGTTTTCGTTGATGGACGAATCTTTTTCGATGTAGATGTCGCGCTGCGGGATGTACGCCTCGGGCTGATAGTAGTCGTAATAGCTCACGAAATAATGGACGGCGTTGTGCGGGAAGAAGCCCTTGAACTCCTTGTACAACTGTGCGGCGAGCGTCTTGTTGTGAGCGAGTACGAGCGTGGGTTTGCCGAGCTTCTGGATGATGTTGGAGGCGGTGAAGGTCTTGCCGGTGCCGGTGGCACCGAGGAGTACCTGGAAGTTTTTGCCATTATCGAACCCGGCCAGGAGTTGCTCGATGGCTTTGGGCTGATCGCCGGCGGGCTGGTATTCGCTTTCGAGCTTAAAGGTCGCGGCCATCGGTGGTCCTGTCGGCAAGCGGAGGGATGTGGGTAATTATAAGCCCGCGATGATCGAGAGGGGAAGTCAGTCGAGTCGGTACCTTGCAGGCCCAAGTCCCCTTCTTGTTTATTGCGGGTCGTGTAGAGCGATGGCTTCCTTCGCCTCTTCTCGCTCAATCTGCTATAACAAACCGCACGCGGCGCTCCTCTCTCCTCGCGAACGTACCCAACTCCTCTCCGAGCACCAGGGACTGCCACCCGTGTCTAGCCG
>JAYTGN010000283.1:0-10536 GCA_043733485.1 Gemmataceae bacterium | reverse complement strand
CGGCATCCATGCCAGGTCTCCGGAACCAGTGACGGGTCCAGAGCTTCGGATAAAAGACGGCGAGCTGGAAAGCCCAATCCCAGCGCTGTAGGTTTAGTGTCCCCCCACGCGGAAAGCTCGAAATCGATGTGCCGTCAGGGAAATACAATGTCGTTGCGAAGCGCCCCGATGGGACATTCCATTACTTAGGCTGGCAGGATTACTCTGACAGTAAGCTCGTATTTAACGTCGCACTCGTCAAAGTCTGTATGCCCATGGGTCGAGGAGAGAAGACGGTTATCGTTGAAAAGCAGTGTCTGTCGGTGTCGCATGAGTACCGATGCCCCGAGTGCGGCCAGATTCACCGCAAGAGCATGCCCTCCCAAGACCGCTAGAACATGCTTCGGGAGGGCACCGTGCTTCCAGAAGTCGGCACCAAGTTCGCGAAGGTGAAAACCGGGACCGCGACACTCGATCTCGCGGGCAAGGAGTACGATGCCGTCTGGACGAGCTATCGAGTCACGAGGAAGAATCACATTCGGGAATACGAGCAGGATCTCACAATTTGGAGGGCGAAGACCCTGCCTGGGTTTTACGTCAAGTTGGAAGTCAATTGCCTTGACGGCATGGTGGCGACTTACGAACTGACGGAGTCGGGTCGCAAGAAGTGACGTGGGAATCGAAAGAGTGAGCCTCGGTTATTTCTTGGGCAATTGCGGCAGCACCTTGGCGTCCGCGTAGCGTTCGGGATCCTTCTCGAATCGCTGCTTGGCCACATCGTTGAAGAAGTAAACTTTCACGCCCTTGTACATCGTGAAGGGATCCTTCGAAGACACCTTTCGCGCCTTGAGCACGGGGCAGAACACCTGCTCGATCTCGCGCTTCGGCAGTTCCTGACCTGCCAACGCGGGAATGAGCTTCGCATCCAGGTAGGCGCTCGGCTCGCGCTTCCACTTCGCCACGCAAGTATCGCAGCAGAGCAGGACCTTCACGCCCTTGTACTCGACTACCTTCGCGTTATCCGGGTCGATTTCGTCCGTGGTCATGATCGGGCAGAACTTCTGCTTGGCCGGTCCGTCGGCGGCACGAGTTCCGGAAACGATGGCCAGTACGAACGCGGTAAAGGCGAAGAGGCGAATGGCATATCGCATGGCACTTCTCCGAAAGGACATTGGGCGGGGAGTCAGCGGTTCTGCCAAGGGATCGGTGCGGCGACGCCATCCACGTAGGCCAAGACGAAGAGCAACAGCAGCACGTTCGCGACCGCGACGAGGAGGAACAAGCCAGCGAGGAGGCTCGAATCGCGAAGCAAGTGATTGGTTGGAAGCGGGGCCACTTCGGATGCTGCGGCACTCGGCTCGCGTTCCGCCCGCTCGAAGCGCGAGCGAATCCGGGGCGGCAGCTCGTCCCACCAACCCGGTTCATCTTGCCGATTCGCCATGACCATCGGACCGACTCCCGTGCTTGCAGAGAGGCGATGGAATTCTAACCGAAGTTCGGGGCGGATGTATCGGGAGAAGTGCAAGAATTCCGTGCTGCCCCCAGCCCTCTGGCTTCCGCCCTGGGAGGCCTTCGCACCGGGGCGGCGATAGGATAAACGCATGAACCGAATCGAGATCGCAATTCTCGGCGGGTCCGGGTACACGGCCGTCGAACTCATCAAGCTGCTCCTCCGGCATCCCGGTGCCGACATCGTCGCGATCACCTCGCGGCAGGACGATCACATCGCCGACCTACATCCGAGCTTGTTCGGACGGCTCGACCTGCGCTGCGAACCCTTCGATGCGGACGCGCTGAAAGCGAAGGGCGTGCAGGTCGCGTTCGGGTGCTTGCCGCACGGCACGAGCATGGAATCGATCCCGCCGCTACTCGAACGCGGCATCCGAGTCGTGGACCTGAGCGCCGATTATCGCCTCCGCGATGCCAGGGTTTACGAAGAGTGGTACAAGGAGACGCACCGCGACGCAGGGAACCTCGCGAAGGCCGTGTACGGCCTGCCCGAGATTTACGGCCACGCGATCGATGGGGCGAAGCTCGTCGCCAACCCCGGCTGCTATCCGCAGACGGCGATCCTCGGCTTGGCCCCACTCGTGGCCAACGGGCTGATCGAACTCACGGGCATCATCATCGACAGCAAGAGCGGCGTCTCGGGTGCGGGTCGCACGCCGAAACTCGCGTTCCACTATCCCGAGTGCAACGAGAACTTCGCGGCGTATGCCGTCGGCACGCATCGGCACACACCGGAGATCGAGCAGGCGCTTTCGGAGGTGGCGGGGAAGCCGGTCTCGGTGATTTTTACGCCGCACCTCGTTCCCATGGATCGCGGCATCTTCAGCACGATCTACGCGACGCCGACGCAGGCGGTGACCGAAGCCGAGTTGCTGGCGCTGTATCGCTCCTACTATGCGGGCAAGCCGTTCATCCGCGTGCGGTCCGGCCTGCCGGCGACCAAGGACACGACGGGAACGAACTTCCTCGACCTCGCCGTGAAGGTGGTCCGCGGCAAGATCGTGGTGCTGGCGGCCGAGGATAACTTGATCCGCGGGGCGAGCGGCGTCGCCGTGCAAAACTTCAACCGGATGTTCGGCTTCGACGAAACCACGGGCCTGCTGTGACGTTTTTGTGCGACCCGCATCTTGTAGGGTGGGCCGGACCGCGGCCAATCGCGAAGCGATGGCTGCGGGAGGCCCACGCGGGAGGTCGCTGGCGATGGCGCGTGGGCCTCCCGCGACGGCCACATTCGCGGCCATCGCGGTCCGGCCCACCCTACGAAATGCGGGCTCGATAGAGGTCGATGCTGAAATCCGAGAATCACCATGAGACTCCTCGCAATCCCGTTCACGTTGATTCTCTCGTCCGGCCTTCATGGCGCGGAGTCGGCCTTTTCCGCGAAGTACGAGAAGATCGAACCGCCGGCGGCGGTCGCGGAACCGATCCGCAAACTGCTCGCGGCGGAAGCGCTGGTCGTGAGCGGCGAGAAAGATGTCGCGATGCGCGTCTGGTTCCGCGCCGCGATTCCGATGAAGGCCAACGAGGACCAGGTGAAGAACGGCCTCACCTACCGCGAGATACCGGAAGGCACCCTCGTCGGGGTCATCGAGTTCCCCGAGGCGTTCACCGACTTTCGCCGGCAGAAGATTCCCAAGGGCGCGTACACGCTGCGGTTCGCGGTTCAGCCGGACATCGGCGATCACACCGGCACCGCGCCGCACCCCGACTTCTGCCTCATGAGTGCGGCCGCGAAAGATAAGAGTGCCGAGGACATCGCCAAAAAAGACTTGATCGAGATGAGCAGCGACGTGAACGAAGGCAAGCACCCCGCCGTGTTGCTGATGTTCCCAAACTTCGCGAAGGACGTTGGGCCGAAGGTACTCGGCAAAGAAAACGGCGTGTGGGTCGTGAATGTGCGGCGAGCCGTGGCCGCGGGCGATGTGAGGTCGACGCTCGGGTTTGCGATCACGGTGGCGGGGCAGTGGAAGCCGTGATGTCAGTTTGCCCCCACGCGATTGGCACCGATCATCGGGCCCGCACCGGGAAAGCGAAGGAAGGTTGCGTCGTCTTCAGGATTGGGCGGCGGCAACTGCGGCGCATCGAGGAGTTGCGCGGGCACCGGTCCGTTGCCCGGACCGGATTCGCGCTGGCCATTCTCGGAGGCGCCGATGCCCGCGACGCCGGGTCCGTCCACGATCGCCGCCGTCTTCGCGAAGTAATTCCGATTCACCGTCACTTGCATGGCACCGGTCCCGATGCCTCCAAACTGCAACCCGATCTTCGACTCGCAAATCGTGTTCTGGTTCAACTGCGCCTTGTACGGCCGGCCTTCCGCGACTCGATTCAGGAGGATCGCGGCGTCCACTTTGTAGAACCGATTCCCGATCACCTCGACATCTTGCACCGAGCCCTCGAACACCACGCCGGCCTTACCCGGTCCTTCGAAGCGACTGTTGCGGATGCTGATGTCCCGCGAACTGGTCGTGGCATTCGGGGGAACCGTGACGAGAACCCCGGCTTCGTTGGAAAGGGCCAGCACGGCACGAACGCGGTCGAGCGTCGTCGGCCGGCCCGACTGCCCCGCGACATTCGAGAGCCGGAATGGTGCGATCTTCACGTTCCGTACCGTGACGTTCTCGATGGTCACGCCGGGCGCGTTGCCGCTGATGTTGAAGCCGAAATCGGCGACGCCCTTGCCGTCGAGTTCGAGCCCCTTGAAGTGAATGTTCTCGGTACTCTGCAATTCGAACATCGGCATCGAGCCGCCGCCCCCGGGCGAACTGAACTCGATCACCACCTGCTTCCCGTTCGGCAACCCGGACTCGATGGTGATGTCCTTGCTGCGCGAGGGAATGCGGATGAACGGCTCGGAAATCGGGCTCTCGGTGAGGACGATGGTATCGCCGGAAGCGGCCTTTGAGATGGCTTCGCGGAGCGACCCGACCGTGTTCTCGGCACCGGCTTGCGACTTCGAGACCACGATCCGTTTGGACTTGTCCGATCCTTGTCCGGTGGGCTCGATCGGGGGTTTGTTGAAGAAGGCGAAGTAGGCTCCGGCTGCGACGCCGCTGAGAACGAGGATCGTTCCGCCGATCAGAGCCAGGGTGAACCCGCGGCTTTTCTTCTGGGTCGAGGTGGGGCGATAGCGTGCGGACTTGGGAGCCGGGGCGGGCGTCGAGGAACTCTCCGAAGACTCGGGCATCGTGTCGAGGGGCACGTCGGCGAGGGATTCCCACACGCCTTCGGTCGGGGCGTTGCCGCGCGAGGGCGTGGGCATGCCGGGCAGGCCGAGGCCGTTCATCTGCGGCAGAACCATGGAGCGCGGCGCGGAACCGCCGCTCGAGCGCTTCCCGCCGATTTGGCCTCCTGAGATCGCCGGCGAGAGTTGCGGCATCTCGCGATCGGAGGGCGGCGCGATCGGCGTCGAGGCCCACGACGACAGCGCCGCCATCACTTCACCCGGTGTCTGATAGCGATCCTCGGGCTTCTTCGCCATCATCTTGGCCACGATCGCCGCCACCTCCTCGGGCACCTCCGGCCGGATCGTGCGAATGGCCTTCGGCTCCCGGCCCCGCACCCAAATCAGCTTCTGCGGAATCGTGCCTTCCGGGAACGGCGGGCCACCCGTGAGCAGGAAGTAAAACGTGGCACCGAGCGAATACAGGTCCGAACGAATGTCGACGGTATGGCTGTCCTCGGCCTGCTCCGGCGAGAGGTAGTCCGCGGTCCCGAGAATGTTCTCGTCGTACTGCCTGGTGAGGTTGTCGTCGGCGTCTTGAAAGAAGCGTGCGAGGCCGAGGTCGAGAATCTTGACGACGCCGGAGCGGTCGAGGAGGATGTTGCCCGGCTTGATGTCGCGATGGACGAGGCCGATTTCGCCGGCGTGCTGGAGGCCGACTGCGGCTCCGTACATGTAGTGGCACGCCCGCACGACATCGAGCGGTCCGAATTTCTTAATCAAGTCCTGGAGGTTCGTGCCGTCCACGTACTCCATGACGAGGAAGTGCAGATTCTCGTCCTGGTCGATGTCGTAAGCGCGAACGAGGTTGGGATGATCGACGGCGGCGACGGCCTGGGCCTCGCGATAAAAGCGCTTGAGGCTGGCTTCATCGGCAGCCTTGGCCGTGGGCAGCACCTTGACGGCAACTCGCCGACGCATCAGCTTGTGTTCGCAAAGAAACACGGTGCCCATGCCGCCAGAACCCAGCTTCTCCAGAACCTTGTACTTTCCCAAACTGAATCGCTTGTACTTCCCCTGGAGCAGTTGCTCGGCCTGGAAGTACGTGAGCATCCCATCGCGAACGAGTACGCCGGCGAACTTGGCCGGCTCCGCGGGAATAGACCCACTTTGCTTGAGTTTGTCGAGATAAAGTGCAAGCCGGGCTTCGTCCGCGACGCCGCTTTTCTGGACGAGGTCCAGCAGTTCGGCAACGTTGGCGGGAGCGGGCATCGGGAGTCTCGGAGTTCAGGCGGCTGAGCGCCGCCTCAGTAACTGGCCTCAGTATAGCCCAATGTCTCGTTCCGGGAACAGTTTCCGCTTAGGATCGTCCGGGGGAATTTGCCGGACTCAGAGGTCCAGGCGGTACGGCCCGGCATGGACGTGGCCAGCCGCAGGCATCAGCGATTGCGAGCGAACGAGCTTCACGAGAACCGCGAGTCCGGCGGTCGCCATCACACCGCCGAATTCCAGATAAGCGTATCGCGTGCCAATCGGCTCGGTGGTGCTGAACGAGACGCCCCCTGCCGAGACATCGCGGCACCGACCGGCGATCGCCCGTTCCACCGTGCCGTCGGAGTGGAGGGGATGCACCGTGAGGGGGAACTCGGCTCCGATTCGCGGCGACTTCCGGCGATCCGCGACGTTCCCAAGTTCGCGGCGAACTTCCTCGAGGAGCTTCGGAATCGCCGTTTGTGCGGCCTGCGTGAAGGCGCGGTCCGGGGTGCCGTACAGGCCTCCCATCACGGTCACTTCGCCGATCGTTTTGCCGGGGCCGGGCAGTCTCACCACCAGTTCCAGACCGGCCCGCTTCCCCGAGAACGCGCTCCAGAGCCCACCGGTGACCGACTTGCGGAAGACGATCTTGCCGTTGTCGGGAGGTTCCATCGTCATCGACCATTGATCGCGGACGACGCCGAGCTTGAGCGGGGCGACGAGTTCCGGAACCGTGGTGGGGAACTGGCAGAACCAGGCACCATCGGCGAGGCGACCGATGTCGCCGGGAAGTTGAGGCAGGGCGGTGCCGTTGGTTGCTGCCGCCATCACGGCCGAGGCAAAGTCGCTCCCGCTATGTCGGGCTTCCGGCACCGACTCGCCCCGCAGTCGGCCTAGGGAAACGACCGAGCGGATCGGCGACACGCGAACGCGGCGAACCGCCTCCGATTCCGCCACCGGCAAATCTTCATCCAATGGTGAATGCGGCGCGGGCGGCACCGGCATCGCGCCGGGATTTGAAGGCGAAGGCCATCGGCCCGCAGGAACCAGAGGTGGAAGCACGCGGCTCGAGTTCGAGAGCGGCGGCAGCGTGTTATTCGACTGGTTGCGCGTCGAATCGCCCGAGGGGGAGGGAACCGTTCCCGAAGCCGGGGAGGTGTGCCGTCCCGTGCGGTCGGCGGGTCCGGGCGTGGTTTCGATCGAACGGTGGCGGAACTGCGTCGCGCCGCTCGTTCGAGAAGGGGTCGTGCGGGCACCGGCGGGCGGCGTGTAGTCGGCCACGATCAGCTGCCGTACGAAATCGAGGCACGATTCGAACCGCCGGTTCGGTTCCTTCGAAAGCGCCTGACCGACGGCGGCCCGATCGCACTCGGGCAGCGGCATCAGGTTCGGCGTCGCCGTCACGTGGGCGAGCATCATTTGCTGGGGCGTGCGGCCCGAATACGGGAACGTACCCGTGAGCATTTCCTGATACACGAGCGCGAGGCTGTACTGATCCGAGCGCGGGTCCACGTTCCCGCGAAGCACCTCGGGTGCCACGTACTTGGGCGTCAGCCCGCGGCCCGAGTTCGAATCCAGGTTCCCGTCCAAGCGGCTCACCAGGCCGTAATCGCCGACCTTCACGTGCCCGGACGTGATGAACAAATTCGCCGGCTTCACGTCGAGGTGCTGCAACCCGTAATCGGTATTGATCAGATCGAGCGCCTCGGCCGCCTCGCTGAAGTAGCCCAGGAGTTCCTCGCGGGGAATGCCCTGAAGCCCGCCGCCGCGGCACTCGTCGTAGCGGTCCCGCATTTGCCGATCCGCGAGTTCCATCACCATCACGAGGTCGCCGCCGATCAACTCCACGCGCTCCAACGTGAGCAAGAAGGGATGGCGGATCGACTTGATCTGAAGGAAGGCGTCGAACTCCTGATTGAATTGATGGTTGTTGCCCGTATCGGAGTTGTTCGCGCCGGCCACGAACTTGATCGCTTTGTGCAGGCCGCCCGGGGCCTCGCACTTCCAAACCTCGCCAAATCCGCCTCGGCCGAGCGGTTCGATCAGTACGTACCCCGGCAGCGGCTCTTCTCCGGCGGTTTTCCGGTACACCGAGTAAGTGTCGCTATCGGCTGAGGCAAGGGGCATAGGCGCGGCCAGCAACCAGGAAGACGTATTTGGTTGAAGCCTAGAACAAGAATATGCCACGCGAATAGAATTGCGTGGGAGAGCTGAAAATCACGCCTTCACGATCGCCTCGCCAGCGGGCACGACGCGGTTCGGGTCTTCCGGGCGGTGGGCCATTTCACCCGTGATCAGCCGGGCGGCGCGGCCCCGCGTGATGTAGTTGAAGAACCACTGCCACAACACGAGTACGCGGTTCTCGAATCGGGCGAGATACAGAATGTGAATGAACAGCCAGGCCATCCAGGCCACGAAACCGCTCATTCGCAGGCCGCCCGCTTGAGCCACGGCCTTGGCCCGGCCAATCGTCGCCATGCTCCCCTTGTCCCAGTATTTGAACGGTACCGGCGCGCTCGAATCGCCTTTCACGCGCTTCGCGAGCAAGCGCGAAACGTACTCGCCCTGCTGCATCGCGACTGGAGCCAACCCCGGCAGCGGCTTCCCATCCGGTCCCTTGAAGCTCGCCAGATCACCCAGCACGAAAATGTCCCCCCGATTCCCCACCGTGCAGTCTGGATTCACCAGCACGCGCCCGGCCCGATCGGTTTCCACGTTGCCGATGGCCTGAGCGAGCATCTTGCCCAGGCCGGAAGCCTTCACACCCGCGGCCCACACGATCGTCTCGGTCTCGATCCGCGAAGTCGCGTCCGGTCCGGCGTCCGCCTTCACCACCACGTAGTGCGGCCCCACATCCGTGACGTGGCAATCGAGCCGCACCTCGACCCCCATCTTCTCCAAAGTCACTTTGGCCTTCTCCGAAAGCTTCTCGTGAAACATGCTGAGCACGCGGGTCTGGCCTTCGATCAACACGATGCGGGCGGAACGCGGGTCGATGGCCCGAAAGTCGTGGCGCATCGTGAGCCGGGCTAACTCGCTGATGGAGCCGGCCATCTCGACGCCGGTGGGGCCGCCCCCGACGATCACGAACGTGAGAAGCCGGGCGGCAGCTTGCGGGTCGGGCTCGCGTTCGGCCCGTTCGAAAGCCGAGAGCACCCGCCGGCGAATCTCCGTAGCGTCTTCCAGCGTCTTCAAACCCGGAGCGAACACCGCCCATTCGTCGTGGCCGAAGTACGTGTGGGTGGCACCCGAGGCGAGCACCAGCGTATCGAACGGGATGCGAGCCCCGTCTTTGAGCACGAGCGATTTCCCGGGCAGATCGAAGCTCTCGACCTCGCCCAACAGCACCCGCGTGTTTTTCTGCTTCCGCAAAATCGAGCGGAGCGGTGAGGCGATATTGGCCGGCGAGAGCGCCCCGGTTGCAACTTGATACAGGAGCGGTTGGAACAGGTGGAAGTTGCGGCGATCGACGAGCGTGACGTCGCAGGCGGATTTGCGAAGGCCCAAAGCCGTGAGCATTCCCGCGAAGCCGCCACCGACGATCACGACCTTCAAACGTGGGCTGGCAGCGAGCGACATGGGAACCCTCGGGACGGCGAACGAGACCGCGGGCTATCTTACGAACCGCGCTCGAACCCGAGTCGCACTTCGTCCAGCGAGTGGCGCGGCCCGATACAACAAGGCCATGCGCCCTGAGGCGGTTCGGGCGCGATCGCACGCGTAACATCAGGAGCCTTCTCATGGCCACGCACATCGAGTACGAAGCGGAGAATCAACATCCGTTGCCGCGGAAGCACGTGCTGTTGCTCACGTGCATGGACGTGCGGCTGATCGATAACACCGTGACGTACATGAACTCGCTCAACCTCACGAACCGCTACGATCAGGTGGTGTTCGCCGGTGCCGCGCTCGGCGTACTGCACATGAGCAGCCCACCGCACGAGGGGCATCCCGTATCGACCGGAGCGGCTTGGCGCGATGTCTTCTTCCACCACCTCCACCTCGCCATCGAGGTGCTCGATCGAAATGTCAGCGACATTTTCATCGTCGAGCACCGCGATTGCGGGGCGTACCAGCACTATCATCCCACGCACAACGAGCCCTATGGAGACGATCCCGCGGGCCAGGAACTGGAAGAAAAGCACCACCGCGAACAGGCGTTTCAACTGGCCCGGGCCATCCGCGAGTACTGCGTGAAGCAGCAGGATGTCTCGCGCGAAGCGATCCGCGCCACGGAGAACGGCGCGGTCCGCGTCGAGTCCGAATGGCGGCTCAAATCGTGGTCGAACATCCGCGTGCAGTGCTTCTTGATGGACCTTCGCGGGCAAGTGTTGCCCTTGATCGAAGACGCGAATCCGTTGCCCCGCTCCTTGGGGTTCCAGATGTCTATGTGAGGTTGTGAATTCGCAACCGTTCACCTGTCTGAAACTGGCGCAGCTGAAGCCCGAGGAATTCGCTAATCTCGGAGCAGGGACGTTCCCGAGTGCCCTGGATGCCGCGAGCGCGATGTTCGCATCGCCGCCCTCGCAGCGCGCATCCTGGCCCTCGAAGGTCAGGTCAAGATGGCCAGGTGGGATACGTGGCAATCTTGGCAATGTTGGCAACCTTACCCGTCACACCATCCGCCCCGGCCA
>JAYTGN010000282.1:0-10545 GCA_043733485.1 Gemmataceae bacterium | reverse complement strand
GAGCGCGACATCACCGGCGATGTCGCGCTCCGCTCCGCAGACTGCGCGTCGCGGCTAAACTCAATGCGACTACTTAGTCTTGAACTGATCCATCATCGTGGCGAGGCGGAAGGCTTTGCCCTTCACTTTCACCTTCACGGTGAGTTGCTTGCCGCCCTCGATGCTGATCGCCATCGTGTCCTTACCTTCGGGCGAACCGGCCCCGAATGCGTCCTTGATGAGCGCCTTCAGTTCGTCGGGCTTGAGGTTCTTCTGGAACAGCGGCACGGCCTTGGCCAGCGCGATCTCGGCGCTGAACACCGGGGCCGCGGCGGTAGGCTTCGCCTTCAACCCCGCCTTGAGCAACGCACCATCGGCCTCGATGCTCACGACAATCGTGTCGTCCGAAATCGCCAGCCAGACCATCTTGGTGCCGAAGATATTCTCGAAGTTGTCGTCGGCGATCTTCACCTCGACCTTGTGTAAAGCGAACGCGCCGATCTTCTCGACGTCGAAGGAAATATCGACGGCCTCGGCGGGGATCATGGCGGCGAAGTCCTTGGCGACCTTCTCCAGCTCTTTCGCGTCCTTCACCACCACTGCGGCGAGGACGGCATACTTGCCCTTGGCATCGGGGCCGGCGAGCGTGGCGGCGAAGTCGAGGTTGCCGGCCTTCGCGGTCGCGGCCAGTGGCTCGAGCACGCGACGAGCCGCCTCCCGATCGCCCGCGTTGTCGATCGCGTCCTTCACGGCCGCATCGATCACCGGCGCGAGTCGCTTCCGGAGTTCCTCGGGGAGACCTGCCTTGGAAGAAACCGAGGCCACCGTGTTCTTCGCGGCCACGATCCCGGCCGGGCTGCTCGACCGGCCCGAAAGCCCCGCGAACGTCTTC
This sequence comes from Gemmataceae bacterium, assembly GCA_043733485.1. GTDB lineage: Bacteria > Planctomycetota > Planctomycetia > Gemmatales > Gemmataceae > Urbifossiella. The sequence goes on along the minus strand of JAYTGN010000282.1, from coordinate 9,674 downwards.
GACAGCGGCGAGCCGTCCTTCGCCGTGAGCCCGAGTTCGAACGAAATCTCGTCCGTCTTGTTGTCCACGAAAACCTTGATGCTCAGTTCCTTGCCGTCTTCCGCCAGCATCTTGGTGGAACCGACCACGGCATCCGCGAGCAGTGCCCCGAGCTTCTTTTCGGCCGGCGATTTGTTCGCGTCGTCCTTCTTGATCCCTTCCTGAATCTGGTGTTCGAGCTGCCCGAGTACGAAGGTCTTCACTTCGGCGGGAATGCGGTCGAAGCGGGCCGAGATCGCGATCACCGAGCCATCGTCCTTCGCGAAGAAATCCTTCGGCGAAACGAGGCTCTTGGCGTCCAAGTCCTTGGCGCTGCGGCCGATGTAAAGGTATTCGTTCGAGAAGCGCATGAAGACTTCATTGATGAGCGGCACGTTGGCCTTGAGGGTGCCGCCATCGACCTTCTCGGGCACGATCTGGAGGCGTTCCTTGAGTGCCGCGAGGAAGCGTTCCTGATCCGCGATGGGAACCATCACGATCACGGGGCTGGATTGCACGTCTTCGGTGAGAACGGAGTAGACGCCGAACGGCTTCTTGGGATCGACGCCTTCGACGCCCTTGCCGTCCGTGCTGAGGTTCTTGAGGAGCCCGCGAACCTGCTTGATCGGTTCGTCCTGATCGACGAGCCCGCCGATGTATTCGGCTTTGTCGAGCAGATCGTTGACGGAACGAATCCGCACTTCGATGGTGGGTTCGACCGGCTTCTGGGCGAGTGCCGCACTCGGAAGAATCGCGATAACGGCCATCGCGACTGTTGCGAGTGCCCAACTTCGTAAACGCATGATGAACTCCTGGGAGGGAACGCCAACGGATGGTATACCCCGGCGGCCGCGTTGTTGTGTCAATGCGGTGCGGAAATCGTAAGAAACTCTGAGACTGAAACCCGGTTTCTGCTTTGGAAACCGGGTTTCTTCAGCCAACGAGAAACCCGGTTTCCCAAGCAGAAACCGGGTTTCAAGAATAGGTCCCTCATGAGCGGGCAGAAGACCTGGGGCGGGCGGTTCACCGGCGGCACGGATTCGCGCGTGGAGGCGTTCACCGAGTCCATCACGTTCGATCGGCGGCTGTATCGCCACGACATTCGCGCCAGCCAAGCCCACGGCCGGATGCTCGGTGAAGTCGGCTTGCTCACGCCCGCCGAAGCGGAACAGATCGCGACGGCACTCGAGGAAATCGGCGCGACCATCGACGCCGGGCAGATGGAGTTTTCGATCTCGCTCGAAGACATTCACACGCACATCGAACGGGCCCTGATTGCGAAGCTCGGCGATCTCGGCCGCAAACTGCACACCGGTCGCAGCCGCAACGATCAGGTTTCCACGGACGTGAAGCTGTGGGTCCGCGATTCCATCGACGAAGTCGATTCGCTGCTCCACGATTTGCAGAAGGCGTTCGTGGAATCGGCGGAGCGGGAAGCGGGCGTTGTGATTCCCGGCTACACGCACCTCCAGCGGGCCCAGCCCGTGCTCGCGGCCCATTACTATTTGGCTTACGTCGAGAAGTGGCAGCGCGATCGCGAGCGGTTGGCCGATTGCCGCAAGCGCGTGAACGTGCTGCCGCTCGGTGCCGCGGCGCTTGCCGGTACGTCGTTGCCGATCGATCGCGACTCGGTGAAAGCGAAGCTCGGCTTCGACTCCGTGGCTCGCAACAGCCTCGACGTTTCGAGCGACCGCGACTTCGCGCTCGAGTTCGTCTTCTGCCTGTCGGTGATCGCGACGCACCTCAGCGGTTGGGCGGAGGAGTGGGTGTTGTGGTCGACGACGGAGTTCAACTTCTTGGAGTTGCCGGACGCGTTTTGCACGGGTTCGAGCATTATGCCGCACAAGAAGAACCCGGACGTTCTGGAACTGACGCGGGGGAAATCGGCCCGCGTGATCGGGGCGCTGCAGCAACTCTTCGTTCTCGTGAAGGGCCTGCCGCTAGCCTACAACCGGGACCTTCAAGAAGACAAGCAGGCGATGTTCGACGCCTTCGACACCGTGGCGTCGTGCCTCGCGGTCGCGGCACCACTGGTACGGCAAACGAAGCTGCGTCGCGACGTGATCGCTTCGCGCCTCGAAGACGGCTTTCTCGATGCGACCACGCTGATGGAGGCGTTGATCTCCCGCGGGGTGCCGATGCGCTCGGCTCACGAAACGGTCGGCAAGTTAGTGCGCGAGTGCGAACGGCGCAAGTGCCGCCTCGCGGACCTCACCGACGACGAGATCGGCACGCCGGGCGTGCGGGCCGTGCTGGGCGTTGCGAACGCGCTGGCCGCATTCAAAAGCTACGGCTCGACGGCCCCCGCCGAGGTGGAGAAGCAATTGCGAGAGTGGAAGAAAAGGCTGGGGTAACACTCGGATCAACGGAGGAGGATGTGATGATCGATGCACCATCGCAGTCCGCGAAGGTGGTCATTGGGCCACCGAGTCAAGATGTCGCGTTTGCCGCTCAACTTCGCTTGCATTTGGCTCGATTCGGTGAGAATCGAGCCTGGTTCGAGGCTCACGCCATCGAAATCGGTGCGCAGCATTCGGGCCGCTTTATCTGCACCGCGGAGGGAGAATTATTCGTTGGAGACGAACCGACCGAAGTCCACAACCGCGCGCGCGCCGCACACCCCGACGATTGGGGCTCGTTCTTCACGAAGTACATCCCACCTCGTTCGGACTCCTCGCGATGAGAATCGATGGACATTGGATGATGAACGACAGCGGGGTGGTTCGTCCCATCCTCACCGGTGCCGTCCAGGACGGGACAACTCTCACCGAAATGCATCGGCTTCAAGGGCGAAGTGATCGGCGAGTGTAGCTGCATCTGTCTCGGGCAGTTTCTCCGTCCCGTCCAGTAATCCTTGAAGCAAGGATTTGCTCACACCGGTCGACACGGAAAGTTCCTCGACATTCGTGTCGTGAATTTCGAGCAGATAGCGAAGCCGTTCACCAGGCGACCGAGGCTTGACTGGAAAGTGCTTCCGCTCGTAGGAGCGCACCGCCTCACCGAGTTGATCCAGCCGGTCGGATTCGGCTTTGGAGCGCCGACGGCGATTAAGTAAGAAATCGATTTCAGCCATCGCCAACGCGAGAGCCGCCTTGGAGCGGATTGAAACTGGCTCAGCTTCCGCTTCAGCACTCTTCTTCCCAGTTGCCACCGGTCGTAGTCCTGATGAGTTGAGGAATTGCTGCAAGGCTGGCTACTTGACTGAGCCAAGGAACAATTCCGCCTGGGTACGCAACGCCCGGGTTTCCTGCGCGCGGCCTGCCTCGGTGTTGAGCCGATACTCTCCCTCAACCATCATTATCACAGCTTTCTCGCGGACTCGGGTGATCGAGATCCCAAAAAAGTAGGTGGTATTGCCCTTTCTTGCGTCTCCCATGTACGACCAGTAAGAATGGCCGTTCCGGTTTGGTCCGGTTTGCTCCTCCGTGTTAGTTGTCGGCGTATCGTCACGCACTTTCTTGCCGAAATTTACAGCCGCTTGCCATTCGGTGTCCGACTGGGCAGAGCGTGCGTCCGCGATAATCCCCGCCATGGCCGGCCTTGACGATCCGAACTGGGCAAGTACATTTGAGTTCGACTTCTCGACCCACCGCTCGGAGGGCACAGTTACCTCGAAGCCATGCTTCTCGGATTGCCACGTCCTGACTGTACCATCGGTAGGAATCAGTACTCCAGCTCCCGTCACGAAGATTCCAACTCCGCAGAAGAGATTGGCTGCTCCACACATCAAGGCCGCAACCGGGTAAATCGGGACTACCCCGTGATCGCGCCGACGTACGCGAAAAGTCCAGATCGCCAAGACGAGAGCGGCGACGGCGAAAAGGATCGTGAAAACGCCGCAGTTGGTCAGTGCTTGGACCTGGTCGGGTTCTTTGAAAGTCGGGCCGAGGAGTGCCGGGATGAAGCCAGCTACGCCGCACGCCAAGGCTATGGAACCAAGTTTCTTGGATCGTGTCTCGGCGTTGCTCGCTTTGACTAAAAGAGCCCCAACCCCAATCATCAAGGGAAAGAGCAGGCACGTCATTTCGGGCTTCATGAGAGTTGACCCCCATGGATCTCGTGCAGGGGTTCCCGTCCACAACACAGAGTGTATGACAAGAGGAGCGAGTCATCACAGCGGCCATGCTCAATGTCACGCCGCGAACCGTTTCGAGATTCATCAATGGATCACTTCAAATACCGCGACCGCACCCTGTTCTGCGAAGACGTGCCCGTGCCCGAACTCGCCGAGCAGTACGGCACGCCGCTCTACATCTACAGCCAGGCCACACTGCTTCACCACCTGAGCGAAGTGCAAAAGGCCTTCGCCGAAGCGAAGCCCATCGTTGCCTACAGCGTCAAATCGAACGGCAACCTCAGCCTCTGCAAGCTCATGGCCGAACACGGCAGCGGCTTCGACGTTACCAGCGGTGGCGAACTCTACCGGGCGCTCCAGGCCGGCAGCAAAGGGGCCAAGATCGTCTTCGCCGGCGTCGGCAAGACCGACGCCGAGATGAAATACGGCCTCGAGAACGGCGTCTTCCTGTTCAACGTCGAAAGCGAAGCCGAGCTTCTCGCCTTGGGTGAAGTCGCGAAGTCGATGGGTGTGAAGGCACCGGTCGCGCTCCGCGTGAACCCCGACCTTCCGCCGAAGACGCACGCCAAGACGGACACCTCCGTGAAGGGCGTGAAGTTCGGCCTCGACATCGAAACGGTCGTCGAGGTCGCGAAGTCCGTGGTCGGCCATCCGGGTCTGGCGATCGTCGGCATTCACATGCACCTCGGCTCGCCGATCCTCAAGGCGGACCCCTACGCGGCCGGAGCGGCCAAAGCCGTTGCACTCATCAAGGCGTTCCGCGCCCAGGGGCACGACATCAAGTTCATCAACATGGGCGGCGGGTTCGGCATCAACTATCGGAAGCAAGAAGCCCTTCCGGTGTCGGCGTTCGCGGAAGTGATGATGCCCGCCATCCGCGAATCGGGTTGCCAACTCGTGCTGGAACCGGGCCGCTTCATCGTGGGGAACGCGGGCATTCTCGTCAGCCGCGTCGTCTTCACCAAGTCCACGGGCGGCAAGCACTACATCATTCAGGATGCCGCGATGAACGACCTCATTCGGCCGACGCTCTACGATTCGTTCCATCGCATCTGGCCCGTGAGCCCGAAGCCCGAGGTGCCGGAGCGACCTGAAGATTACGAGGCCGCGATTCCCGGCACCTTCGCCCAGGATGTCGTCGGCCCGGTGTGTGAATCCGGGGACTTTTTAGCGAAGGGTCGGAATTTGCCGACGATGACGCGCGGCGACTTGCTCGCCACCTTCAGCGCCGGGGCGTACGGAATGTCGATGGCGAGCAACTACAACAGCCGCCTCCGGGCCGCCGAAGTTCTCGTTACAGGCCGCACGCACCGATTGATCCGCCGCCGGGAGACATTCCAGGACATCACGGCGTGTGAAGAGGATTGCCTAAAGTGACCGGGGGCGTCACAATCGAAGGTGAAGTCGGATTGCGCGCTCGCTTCTTCGAGGAGACACCCGGTGAAACTCGTCCCGTTGTGCCGAACGCTGCGTGTGGTCGCCGCGTTTGGGCTCGCGTTTACCGGTGTCGCATTCGTCGGGCAACCTTTACCGGCCCAGGAAGCCGCGAAGGGGGCACCGGCTCGGCCTGCCGAGGTTTACCAGCAGTTCCGCAGCCACATCGCTGAGGGCAAGTACGACATTGCCGCCCTCTTCCTCCAATCGTTGATCGACAGCCTACCGCCCGACGCGGATCAAATTCTCCTCGACATCGAGGCCAAGCACGGCACCACCGTCTTCCGCCAACTGCGCGCGATCCCCAAGTGGTCCGACGATCCGAAGCTCGACAAGAAGGCCCGCGAGAACGTCGAACTCCTCATTAAGAAGGCGACCGACGCCACCGAGAAGGTGCTGCGCAACCCGGCCCGCGTCGCCAAGTACATCCGCAACCTCGGCGAAAGCTACGAGGAAAAGCAGTTCGCGGAACTCGAACTGAAGCGAACCGGGGACTACGCGATTCCCTTCATGGTCGAGACGTTGAAGGCGAACCTGAACCCCGCGGTGACCGCCGGCATCCTCGAAACCATCCCGAAGCTCGAATTCCAGACGATGGGCGGTTGGCTTGCCGGGCTCGATGGCCTGAGCCCCGCCCAGCAGTACACCGTGCTCGCCCGCATGCTCGAACGCGAAGACGTACTCGCGCTGCTCACCAAATCGCAGACCGACCTTCGCCCCTATCTGTGGCATCTGGCCGCTTCCAACGAGAGCCCGCCGCTCCAGAAGTACGCGAAGGAAGTACTCGAGAAGATCGTAGCCGGGGCTTCCAAGAAGCAACCCGAGGCGGAACTCGTGGCGGCCGCGAAGGTGTTTGCCGATCGCAAAGCGCCTTACCTCGGCACGGCCGCCAGCGGCGATGGCACCCCGAGTACCGTCCCCGTCTGGACCTGGAACGCAGCGACTCAGAAGCTTGAAAAACAGGACGCCGTGCCGGTCGGGCAGGCGGATGAATACTTCGGCCTCCGCTATGCTCGTTGGGCGCTGGAGAAGGCTTCGGATTACGAACCGGCCCAGGTTCTCGTCCTCAGCCTCGCCGCGGAACGGGCCATGGATCGCGGCAAGTTCGGTGAACTCTCCCGAACCGACCCCACCGTATATCGCATGCTCGCGGACGCACCCTCGACCGTTCTCACGGACCTGCTCGATCGCGGGCTCGTGGAGAAGCGAACCGGCCTCGTACTCGCCCTCACTCAGGTGATTGGCGACCGCGCCGAGAAGGGTCCGGCCTCGCCCACGGCCTCGGGCAAGCCGTCGCTGTTGGAGCGCGGCCTCGACTATCCCGATCCCCGCGTTCAACTCGCGGCCGCCAACGCCCTGCTCCGTTCGCCGATCCCGGTCGAAGCCAAGGTTCGCACCAAAGTGATCGAAGTGCTGCGCCGTGCCGCGGGAACCGATCCGACGATGCTGCCCAACGCCAAGGGGCAGGCCCTCATTGCCGATCCGAACCGCCAGCGTGCCGACGACGCGGCTATTTTGCTCCGCGCTCTCGGCTACGAAACCGAGATATTCGCAACCGGTCGCGAACTGTTGAAACGCACCAGCCGTGCGTCCGATTTCGACATCATTTTGATCGACCACCACATCCCGTATCCGGAACTCTCGGATGTGGTGTCGAGCCTGCGTGCCGATACGCGGGCCGCCCGCCGGCCGATCCTCGTGGTCGCCTCGTCGGATGCGCCGACGCCCCCGACGGTCGATCAATTGTTGCTCCGCTTCGCGCTGCTCATCGCCGCAACCGAGACCGATCCCATCGGCATGCCCGACCCGTACGTTCCCGACCTGCGCAAGACGGAAGAAGAGCAGGCCCGCGACCGCAAGACGACCCAGGAACGCCGCGACAACGTCTTCCGAACGACGGTCAGTTCGCGGGTCGATCGGCTTCAACGGGTTCTCGAAACGACCGGCCTCGAACTGACCTCCGAACAGCAGTACCAGTTGAAGTTGCGGGTGGAGCAGGTGACGGCCGCGGTTCTCGCGGCGGAGTACCCCCTGACGAAAGAATCCGCGCCGCGTGCCTACGAGAATTACCTCGCGCTCCTGAGGCAAATTGGCATCCAGCCTTCGGTGCCGGCCTACAAACGCCGGGTCGGCGTCGATCAGATCATGAAATTGATCGAACGCCTGGAACTGGACGTGGCCAAGAACAAGCCGGCGAACGACAAGTACGAAGCGCTTCGGGCGCGGGTCGATGGCGAATCGCTCGGGCTCTCGGTTCAGCCGACGCGGGATGCCGAGGCCGAAGTGCGACTCGGTAAGTTGCTGAGGAATTTCGCGGCGGTTCGCATCATCGCGGAACCCGTCTCACGATTCTGGTTGGAATCGGACATCAACGCGGCTTTTCAGAACCCGGCGGACCGCCCCCGCGATCCCGCCGAGAAGAAAGCCGGAGCCAAACTGGCCGTGGCGTGGTTGGCGAAAATGGCGACGGGCGAAGTGTCGGGCTTCGATGCCAAGGCCGCCTCGGCGGAACTGATCGCTGCCCTTCGCGCCGATGAAACGGCCGATGCCGCGATCGAAGGTGTGGCCCGATTCACCTCCGCGGACGCTCAGCAAGGCCTGATCGTGCTGGCACTCACGGGAGGCCGACCTCTGCCCTTAAGAAGTAAAGCCGCGGATGCCGCCATTCGCCACAGCCAAGTGAACGGGAAGCTCACGGCGCAGCCGCTGATCGACGGCATCGTGGAACAAGCGGGCAAGGAGACCGACCCCGAACTTCGCGGTAAGCTCTTGGTCTTGAAGGGTTTGCTGGCCCCGAATGCGAAGAACTACGTGAACGAACTGAAGAACTATTCGCCGCCGCTCATTCCCGCCGCACCGATGGTTCCCGCGGCTCCGATGCCCGACCCGAAGCCGAAAGAGTGATCGGGATTTTGGCCATAAGGCGAGCGGCTGTTCTTCTGTTACCCATTCCGGGGTGGGTAGGGTGGGCCGGAGCGAGGCAAGGCTTCAGCCTTGCCGAGTGAGGCCCACGGGCATCGCCGGATACTCTCCCCGTGGGCCTCCCGCGACTTGCCTTCGCAAGTCGCGGTCCGGCCCACCCTACGAGCCCTTCAAACGGGTCGATCACGATCTGCCGCTCGCCTAACTGCGCGTTCCATCTTCCATAACGCTCAACAATAATTTATCTTGCGACATCACGGGTTAGATTGCCAACATGTCTAAGAATCGAAAGTGGCAATGTGGCAATCTTACCCGATAGCGTCTGTTGTTTCTGCGATTCGCAAGTATTCGCGCAAGAGCCACTCGACTCATCGTTCAAGCTGTGAACCCGGCGGGGGATGCCGGGTCGCGAGGGACCAACTCATGACCCGTGACAATTCCAGCAACCCGAACGGCCAACCGACCCTGACGGACCTGATGGTCCGGTTCCTGGCGACTCGCTCAGACGCGGCCACGATGGCGGCAGTCGAGCCCGCTTCAGGGGACGTTGAACCGCACGAGGTGGCAGCCGGTTTTCGGGTGGATCCGCGGACAGCCTGGACCGACGCCATTGCCGCAACACATGCCGCGGCCCCCATCCCGAGCGACTGGTCGAGTTTCGTGAATCAGCCGAGTGCGGCGTTCGCTGTCGCCATGGCGGTCGGGAACTTCCCGCAACGCGTGAAGGACCTGCACCCGCTTCTGAAGAAGTTCGACGCGAAGGAACTTCGACCGAAGGCGGGTCAGGCTGCCTTGCCGGGCCTCAGCGGCCTGCGAGCCTGGATCGAACGCACGGCAACTTCGGAGGCGTTGCTCGCGGCTGGCGTGGCCCGAACCCTCGGCGACTTCGACCGCGCCGAACAACTTCTGACTGCGGCAACGAGCGAGCCGAAGGCGACTTGGGAGAACGAGCGAGCCGCGCTGCTCTGGCATCGCGGTGAGTGCGAAGCTGCCCTCGCGGCCTGGACCGCGATGGCGGACTCTCCCACGGTCCACTTCAATCGAGGGATGGCCTCGCTCTTCACGGGGCGAACCGCCGAGGCTCGGACGCAGCTCGATGCGGCCATCGCGGGTGTCCCGGAGTCGAGCGGCTGGAGCGCTTTGGCGCGGCTCTATCTGGCGGTCGCCGAGATTCAGGGATAGGCCACGCACCAATTTGGCGAACCGGCGACGTGAGTCGCCGGGT
>JAYTGN010000281.1:0-24957 GCA_043733485.1 Gemmataceae bacterium | reverse complement strand
TTCTTCGCTTGTGCGCGAACGCAAGAAAAGAAGCGGCCGGGACGGCCGCGCTCCCAGGGTCAAGCCGCTTTGCGAAGTGGCGGCGTACCTTCCATGTTCCGCTTCTCGCGTACTTCATAAGGACGCTTGCCCTGGCTCTCGAAATAGACGCGGGTCAGCACTTCGCCCATCAAGCCGAGCGAGAGGAACTGCACGCCGGTGAGGCAGGCGACGGCCCCGAACAGGAAGAGCGGGTTTGCCGTCATGCCGGGACCGCCCGTGTACTTCATCACGATGGAGACGAGCACACTGAGGAACCCGAGGCCCATGCAGCCGAGCGCGAGCGACCCGAAGACGTGCATCGGGCGGGTCTGGTAGCTGCCGAGGAACTTGACGGTGATCAGGTCCAGCATCACGCGGACGGAGCGGGTGAGGTTGTACTTCGAGACCCCGGCGGTTCGCGGGTGGTGCCGCACGGGAATCTGCGTGACGCGGGCACCTTGTTGCAACACGAGGGCGGTGATGAAGCGGTGCATCTCGCCGTAGAGTTCGAGGCCCTCCACGACCTCGCGGCGCATTACGCGGAGGGTGCAGCCGAAGTCTTTGAAGGGGATGCCGAGCACTTTGCGAATGAGCCAATTCGCGACGAAACTCGGTGCCTTGCGGAGCAGGAACTTGTCTTGGCGGTTGGCGCGGAGGCCGAGGATCGCGTCGTAGCCTTCATCCAACTTCGCGATCATGATCGGGATGTCGGCAGGATCGTTTTGGAGATCGCCATCGAGTGTGGCGATGACGTCGCCCTGAGCGGCGTCGAGCCCGGCCTGCGTCGCGGCACTCTGGCCGAAGTTGCGTCGCAGCCGCACCACCTTCACGCGCGAATCGGCGAACGCCGCCGCTTCCAGTTCCTGAAACGTGCCGTCGCTCGACCCGTCGTCTACGAAGACGAGTTCCCATTCGGGGCCGTTGCGGAGGGCGTCGCGAACCCGCTCGACCATCGGCCGCACGTTCTCGCGCTCGTCTTTCACCGGAATCACGACGGATAGCAAGTTCATTGCAGGGCTCACTTCACGGTCAGTCTTGTTATTGGGAGGGCGAGGCTCCTGCCGAGCCGCGATAACACCCTCAATGTCGAAACGGCTCGGCAGGAGCCTCGTGCGGATAAGGGATTTGACCCCGAAGGGGTCGCAGCCCTCAGCCTGGGGCAAGGTCGCGCAGCGGCCGCCGCCCCAGGTTTGCAGCGAATTATCAAGCACTGCCCTGCCGAGCCCTGAAGGGGCGACACGGCGTGTGCCGCCCTTTCAGGGCTTAAAATCAGGATGTTGCGACTCGCAACCTGGGGCGGCACTCGCTTCGCTCGTTTGCCCCAGGCTGAGGGCTGCGGCCCTTTCAGGGCCAAGAATGACGTTTAAACGACTGGCCTCGCCCTCCTAGGTTCGCGCTCACTTCACGGTCAGTTCGAAGATCAGCGGCTCGGAGCCGTACTGCACGAAATCGGAGTCGTGCAGGTCGATCGGCTGCGTGTCGAGCAGGTCCGCATGAATGAGATAGCGGCCCGGTTCCTTCACGGGCGGGAAGCCCGCGACCAACTCGATCGACTCGCCCGGCTTCACGGTCTTCTCGAAGAGCCCAGCCCGCGCCGTGTACAACTTCTGGCCTGCGGTCGTGAACAGGTGGGCTCGAAGTTGGATTCCGCCCGCCGGGCCGGTGTGGAAGTTCCAGTTCGCGATGGAGGTGTTCTTCGCGCGAATCGAGATCGTGAACCCTTCGTTGATCGACGGTTTCGGCGAACCGACCACCGAGAACTCCGCACGGAACGGACCGGGGCAGTAGTGGTTCTGCACCCAGTCGCGGAAGCGCTGAACGGAATGAGGCTGTCCTGCGAGCCAGGCTTCGTAGAAGTCGAAGAACTCGTCGATGATGATGGTGCGTCCACCGCTGACGTGCCCGTAGCGGGGCCAGAGCTGCCGGCGGGCCTCGGGCAGCGTGGCCTTCGTGTAGAGCAGCACGGCAGACGTGGCAACGAGGCCGGTCCGATCCGCGCCGCGCTGGCAGTGGACCAGGATCGGCTTCGGCGAATGGTCCAGCACATCGATCATGCGGCGAACTTCGTTCGGAGCCGGCAGTCGCTTCGCCGAGAACGAAATGTCTTCCTGCGAGACGTTGGCATCGTGGGTGATGCGGGTCTCATCGGCATACCAAGCGGTATCGGGGCACGAACCGCGGAGGTTGAGGACGGTGCGGATGCCGCGCTCGTTTATGACCTTCTGCAATTGCGAAGGCGATAGCTGGGCCGACCGGTACACTTGGCCCGGAATCACCGTGTGCTGATTGGTGAACGCGAAGACGCGCAACCCCTCGGCGGAGAGGCCGAGGATGGCGGCCGCGCCGGCGAATCGCAGCACCCCGCGCCGCGTGAAGCGACGCCGCGGCTCGGGTGGATTGGGAATGGGTGCATCCATGCTCCGCGAAGTGTGCCAGATTGCGGAGGAATGGGGAAGAGGGAAATCGATCGTTTCGTCCGCACCCCCCGCGCGCACTCGCTTGCTGCCGCACGCCTCGAACACTAGAATTCCCTCAAGTTCTCCCCCTGGTCCCCGATGAGCCAGGCTGTTGCATGGCACCTCCCGTCGCGAAACAACGAGCCGTTCTGGCGGTACTTTTGATAGCGGGGCTAGCGGTCGGTCTGTACGTTCTCGCGCGACAATTTGGGGGAAGCTCGGATGTTGCCGAGGCCGAGCGAGCGATCGAGGAACGTCGATTCGACGACGCACGGCTCCACCTCAAGACGCATCTCGATAAGAAGCCGAAGGACGCCAGCGCGAGGCTGCTCGCCGCGCAAGCCGCCCGTCGGGCCGGGAAGTACGACGAAGCGAAACTTCATCTTCGCACGTTGGAGACCGACCGCATTTCGTCCGAACTCCTGCGGTTCGAGCAGCGCCTGCTGGCGATCCAGCAAGGTGAACTTTCCGGCATCGACGAAGCCATCGCCACCTGCCGCGATCGGCCGAACGATGTCGAGACTCCGCTATTGCTCGAAGCCTTCATCGTGGCGGGATTGAATCGGATCGCTCCGTCGCTGACGACGCACGTTCCCGTTCCGGTGGGCAGTGCCCCACCGCTGCTCGACAAATTGGATCGGCTGATCGGGATGTGGATGCAGTCGCGAACGAGCCCGCAGGATCGAGTTGCGGGCCTCGCTTGGCGGGGCCGATTGCGCGAACTCGGTAACGATCACGCCGGTGCCATCGCGGACCTGCGCGCCGCGTTGGAACGAGACCCAAACCATTTTGAAGCCACCTTCCACTACGCGCTGTTCATCGCCCAGGAAAACCCGAGCGAAGCGCGGGGGCGTTTCGAGATGCTCGTGGGCCGATTCCCCGACGATCCGCGAATTCTGTTCGCTCTCGCTACGGCCCTTCATGGAATGGGGCAACTGGACGAATCGGCCCGCCTGCTCGATCGGGTCATCGCCATCGAGCCTTCCAGTTCCATGGCTTATCTCGAACGCGGAGCCGTTGCGATCGATGCGCGAAAGCCGGTCGAGGCGGAGGTCTGGCTGAAGAAGGCGTTCTCGCTTGCGCCGCGGGTTGCCGAGACGCAACTGGCACTGGCACGCTGCATGAGGCTGCAGGGTCGCACGCAAGAGGCGGATCGCTTTCAAGATCGCTTCCTCGAACTGGAAGCCGAGGCCGCTCGATCCGATCGAAAGCCCAGCGGCAAGAACCCTTAACGAACCGCCTTTACGTCGCTTCGTGGAACCATGACTCAACACGATCCCATCGATTCGACAGCCCGGCGCTTCAAGCTCGCGCCTCTCGCCATCGGCGCGGGAATTTTACTCCTCGCCGTTGGCTTGCTCGCCTACTGGCTGCTAGCGCCTAAGCCGGACGATGCCGGAACCAATCAGCCCATTGAACGGACCCCGGGACCGGACGCGGACGCCGGACCCCCGTGGTTCCGAGACGCAACTCCAGACTCCGGCGTGAACTTCACGTACCGCAACGGTGAGGAAGCCAATCAGTTCACGATTCTCGAATCGCTGGGCGGAGGCGTCGCGCTCCTCGACTACGATGGCGACGGCCGCCTCGACATTTTTCTCACCGGTGGCGGCTCGTTCGAAGGCCCTACTCGAACCGAGATTCGAGGTCTCCCGTGTCGACTCTTCCGAAATTTGGGCAACGGGAAGTTCGAGGACGTCACCGAGAAGGTCGGCTTCAATCGCACCTGGTTTTACACGCACGGCGTGGCCGTTGCCGACTACGATCGCGATGGCTGGCCCGATCTCGTCGTCACCGGCTACGGCAAGATCGAACTGTTTCACAACGTGCCCGACGGCGCGGGTTCGAGACGATTTCAAGAAGTGGGTGAATCGCTCGGCTTAAAGGACACTTCGTGGAGTACGAGTGCCGGGTGGGCCGACCTCGATGGCGACGGCTACCCCGAACTTTACGTCTGCCATTACGTGGATTGGTCGTTCGCCAACAATCCGGCGTGCGTCGGGTACGTGCCGGGTGTTCCGCGTGATGTGTGCGCGCCGCAGCGGTTCAAACCACTCGTACACTCGCTTTTCAAAAACGAGAAAGGGCGGGCATTTCGGGATGTTGCCGGCGAGCAGGGTTTCACGGCCACGGGATGCGGATTGGGCGTGGTGATCGCGGATGTCAACGCCGATGGTCGCCCGGATATTTACGTCGCCAACGACGCCACGAACAACTTTCTGTTCCTGAATCGGGGCGGCAAGCTCGCCGAGGTCGGATGGCGCAGCGGCGTCGCGGTGGACGACGGTGGCCGCTACAACGGCAGCATGGGCACCGACGTGGGAGACTACGATGGCACCGGCCGCGCCTCGATTTGGGTCACGAACTTTCAAGGCGAACTCCACGCGCTCTACCGCAACCTCGGGCTGCCCAGCCCGAACGAAGCGTTCGACTTTCAATCGCGGGCCGTCGGCGCGGCGGCCATCGGCACGCTCAACGTCGGATTCGGAACCGCCTTTCTGGATGTCGACAACGACGGGTGGGAAGATCTGGCCATCGCTCATGGACACGTGGTGCTGAAGCCGAGCCTCGGGAGCCTGCGCGATCAGAAACCGATCTTGCTGAGGAACGTCGAGCGCGAGCGGCGAAGGTTCTTCGAGAATGCGAGTGGCCGAGGCGGTGCGTTTTTCCAAAAGCCCGCACTAGGTCGCGGCCTCGCTGTCGGCGATCTCGATAACGACGGCTGGCCCGATTTGGTCGTGAGCAACACCAACTCGCCCGTCGCGATCCTGCGGAACGTCGCGGCCGAATCCCAACCTCACAACCGTTGGCTCGGCGTGCGCCTCCTCGGACGAGCCAATCGCGACATCGTAGGTTCCACCGTTACGCTTGAAAGTCCCTCGCGAACGCTCACGCGGTTCGCCAAGGGTGGCGGGAGTTATCTTTCTTCGGGAGATCGACGCTTGTTGTTCGGCCTCGGGGAAGCCGAGTCGGTTCGCAAAGTGACGGTGAAGTGGTCGTGGGGCGAGTCGCAATCCTGGGAGAATCTCGAGCCGGGTGCGTACTGGGATTTGCGGGAAGGGGAGCCGAACGCCGTGCGTCAGGCCATTCCGCGATAAGCTGCGAAGCCTCGGCAAAGTGTCCGGTTGCTGCGGGCCGACTTTGAAACTTTTTCAACAGCCTGTTGCTCCGCGAAAACCCGGTGGGTATAGTATCAAGGACCAGACAGGGGGTTGCCGCCCACGGGGGGTGTGTGATGCTCGGTCCGGAACAACCGTTAAAGGGCTCCCTCTCATGCTGCGCATCGCACTGGCTGTGGCACTCGGCTTCTCGATCATCACCCTCGCGGGTGTGAACAGCAACGCCGCCGAAGACAAGAAGGACGACAAGGCCAAGGTCACCAAGCTCGAAGGCAAGCTGGTCTGCACCAAGTGCAAGCTCAGCGAGACCGAAGAGTGCGGTAACGCCCTCCTGGTTAAGGGCGAAGACGACAAAGTCATCACCTATTACCTCAAGGACAAGGGTAAGAAGGAAAGCTACCACAAGTGTTCCGGCGAGCAGGCCGCGATCGTGACCGGCAAGGTCGTGAAGGAAAAGGACGGGGACAAGACCAAGCTGATCATCACCGACGCGAAGGTCGAGAAGGTCAAGTAAGGTCCGATTGCCTACGCCCATACGAACGCCGCCCTTCACCGGGCGGCGTTTTTCGTTGCCGCGGCACTCGCGTCTGCGGTTGGCAATGCAAAGTGAACGCGGTAGGATACCCGCCCCTGGTCGGAGACCGTCGATGAAGATCATCCTCGCCAATCCCCGCGGCTTCTGCGCCGGCGTGAACATGGCAATCGAGAGCCTCGAGAAAGCCCTCGCGCTCTTCGGCGCGCCGCTCTACGTCTACCACGAGATCGTCCACAACCGGCCCATCGTCGAACGCTTCCGCGAACTCGGCGTCGTATTCGTGGACGAAGTTTCGGAAGTGCCCTCGGGCGGCACCGTGCTTTACAGCGCCCACGGCGTCTCGCCCGCCATTCGCGAACAGGCTCAAGCTCGCAACCTGCGTGCGATCGACGCCACCTGCCCGCTCGTCACCAAGGTTCACATGGAAGCCGTGAAGTTCGCGCGGGAAGGATACACCATCGTGCTCGTGGGTCACGAGGGGCACGACGAAGTGCTCGGCACCATGGGCGAAGCCCCCGCGAGCATCGTCCTCGTCGAAGACACCGACGACGTCGCCGCTTTGACCTTGCCCGACGATGCAAAGCTCGCTTTCCTCACGCAAACGACCCTCAGCGTGGACGAGGCGCGCACCGTGATCGAGGCACTTCGCAGGAAGTATCCTCAGATCGTGGGGCCGAACAAAGACGACATCTGCTATGCGACGCAGAACCGGCAAGAGGCCGTTCGCGATCTGGTGCCCGAAGCGGATGTGGTGCTCGTGCTCGGGAGCCGAAACAGTTCAAACAGCCAGCGGCTCGCGGAGATCGCTCGCGGCACCGGTCGCGCGGCTCACCTGATCGACCGCGTAAGCGAGATGAAGACCGAATGGTTCCAACCCACGGACACGGTGCTCGTGACGGCGGGGGCCAGCGCGCCCGAGGAACACGTGCAAGCCTGCGTGGAGCTCTTGAAAAAAACCTTCGGAGCGGAAGTGGAGTCGCGGATCGTTCGCGAAGAACACGTGAGCTTCCCGCTGCCTCGCGAGTTGCGCGTCATTTCTTGATTGAGTCCGCGAGCGAAATCGATCCTGAATTTTCGCTGCCTTCCGCGATTCTGTGCTACAGATTCTTCACGTCTTGAGATTGTCGAATCGTCCCTCCTCCCGCCACGCACCTTTTGGTGTTGGAAGTTCGACTCCGGCGCGAAACTTCCCGTACCCACTGCCTCGCCGCGCCTCGATCGTCAACCCAGGTGGATAGCCCATGACCACACGAACCCCACGCGCGATCCGGCTACCGACGACATCGCGATACGAGTTCCAAGCGCCCATCGGCTCGGGCGGGATGGGCACGGTTTATCGCGCGCTCGATCTACGAGACGGCCAGCTGGTCGCCATCAAGGTCATGAAGTACAAGCTCTCTGAAAACCCCACGCTCCACCAGCGTTTGGCTCGCGAGTTTCGCGCCGCGAGCGAACTCGAACATCCGAACATCGTCCGCGCGCTCTCCATCGAGAACGACGGCGAGATCAGCTACCTCGTGTACGAACTCATCGAAGGCGGCAACCTCGGCGACCACGTCGAAAAGCACGGCAGACTACCGGAAGACGTCGCGATCCGCATCATCACCCAGATCGCTCAGGCACTCCAGTATGCCCACGGCCGACACGTCATACACCGCGACGTGAAGCCCGACAACATCTTGCTCCAGGCGGACGGCCGGGTGAAGCTCACGGACTTCGGGCTCGCCAAGGATTACAGCGCGGAGGATCAAGAATTGACGCGGGCGGCGAGCGGGCTGGGCACGCCGCACTTCATGGCTCCGGAGCAATTCGCGGATGCGAAAACCGCCGACGCGCGCTGCGATGTCTACTCGCTCGCCGCGACGCTTTACAACCTGCTCACGGGCGTGCTTCCCTTCGATGCCAAGTTCGCACTGGCCATGCTTGCGATGAAGGAAACGTGCAACTACCCGCCGGCGAGCCGCATCGTACCGGGGCTGAACGAACGAATCGACGTGGCGATCCGGGCGGCCCTCGATCCCGACGCCGACAAGCGGCCGGCCTCGTGTTTGGAGTTCTTCAAACTCTTGACGGGTCGTCGTCGTTTGAAGGATCCCCTCGCCGCGACTCCGGCTCCAATTCGGACGCTGGTCTCCGCGGAAGACAATCGGCGAACCTCGATTCGCTTTCCCCTCCGCGTCGGCAGTTCGGGCGCGGTCGATGCCGACATCCACGGCGGCGACTCGCAAGAATTTTGGCCGCTCGTCGTCCGCGACGTCTCCGCGCAAGGCATCGGCATCCTCCTGGCTCGACGGTTCGAACCCGGCGCGGAACTGGCCATCGAACTCACGCTCGAACCGGGCCGCACGCAGCAGGTGCCCGCCCGCGTGGTGCGCGTTCAATCCGAACATGCCGGGCACTGGATTCACGGCTGCGAGTTCGAACGAGCCCTGACCGCGGAACAACTGCGGGCACTCGTGAAGTACGCCTAACCTCGACGCCCACGGGGCAAAGGAAGTTGCGATGGGAAAGCCGATTCAAGCGAAGACGATCGGACTCGTGGGAGTCCGTCGCGGATTGACTCACGCCCAGTTTCAGACGCTGTGCCGGATCCTCGTGACCCAGAAGGGCCGCGGGGCACTGGCGGGCGTCGAGGTCGCACACCGATCGAACGATGGCTGGTCCGGGGCCGACTTGTCGCGCATCGCGCGCTGGATGGGCAGCGTGCCCAAACTCGTGATCCACGACTCGGGTCGTCCCATCGAGGAACCCCCGCCCATCAGCACCGAGTCGATGGCGTCGTGGGCCGAGTTCTCGCTCGACTCCGAATTCGTGCCGCCGTGGAACCGCGAGATCGTGGATGAATCCGAATTGATCCTGGCGTGCCCGCCGGTCGCCGAGGAAGAATACCGATCGCGAACGTGGGGCACGGTTCGCTACGCGCGAAGCCAAGCCAAGGCGGTCGTGGTCATCTACCCCAACGGTACGGTCGATGTCGGCGGGCAGCCGTTCTATCTCGTGAAAGAAACGCAGGCGGGCGAAACCCTCATGGTCTTCCTCTGCCGCGATCCGAAAGCGGAAGGGTACCCCGGCGTGTCCGTTCGGCCCGCGTTCCTCGAAACGTTGCCCCATGAAGACCGCGTCGAGGCCGTGCGGCCCGTGGTCGGTCGATCCAAACAATCCGCCGTTCGCTACCGCGAGTTCCCGACCCGCAGGGCACTTCACCACGCCGGGTTCGAAGAAGTCGGAGCGTACCGCGTGTGCGATTCGTGGGAAGACTATCACTTCCCGTGGGAACTCGCATCCAGCGACACTTCCGAATCGGGCCAGACGGGTGAGACGAACGCGGAGGCTCGGAACACCAACCCCTATTTCAACAAGTTGGTCGAGCCCGGCGTCCCAGCCAATTCCGCGGCAGTCGGGTGCAACGGCTGACCCTGGAACGCTGAGCCGAGAGAACCTCAACGAATTCCGAGCAATTTGTGCGTTTGCAGGCTCAACCGCCACTGCGGATGTGACAGGCAATACTCGACGGCCAACTGCCGATTCCGGAGCGCATCCGGCCCATCCATCGGTTGAAGGTAGAAGAAACCGAACGCGAGATCCTCGAACCGATCCGGTTCGGCACCCGGTTGCGGGAAGACCAACTTCAACTCATCCCCGGATCGAAGCACGAATTCGGCCCCGGCTTTGGGGCTCACGCAAACCCAATCGATACCCGGCGGTGGAAGGCGAGTGCCGTTGGTCTCGACGGCGATCTCGAACCCGGCGGCGCGAACGGCCGCGATCAGTGGTTCATCCATCTGCAAAAGTGGTTCACCACCGGTGAACACGACGAAGGGTCGGCCACTCGCCGCAGCCGAATTCGATTGCCAGGTCGACGCCACTGCTGCTGCTAAACTGTCCGCATCGGGGAAGACTCCTCCGTCGGAACCATCCGTGCCGACGAAATCGGTGTCGCAGAATTGGCACTGGGCGGTCGCACGGTCCTCCTCGCGGCCGGACCAGAGATTGCACCCCGAGAAGCGACAGAAGACGGCGGCCCGACCCGCATTCCGGCCTTCTCCCTGGAGCGTATAGAACAACTCCTTGATCCGATACGCCATGAGAACACCCGTCGAGACGACAGCAGAAATGGATTTGCCGCTTGCGGCTTCGCGATGAGTGCCGACTGCGCAACGCCGCAAGACACTCACACGTTCTGGAGGCGTTCGTTCCATTCTTCGAGGAGCTTGCCGATGCTCTTGAAGGCGTAGTCCATATTGGCCAGTTCGTGGCCCAGGTCCAGGGCGCGCGGGAGGTCGCCGTTCTCGGCGGAACCCGTGGCCAGGTGGTAGAGCAGTTCCTTCTTGCCCGCGTCCTCGTCCGGCGGGAGTGCCGTGAGCGCTTCCTCGAAGTTCCGTTGGGCCAGACGCCAGTTCGATCGCTTCTTGAAGCAGACGCCCAGATACAAGCCGGCCTTCCACTTCCACTTGTCGTCGCGCTTGGCTTGCTGCAATTCCGCAATGGCTTCCTCGGTGAGGTCGGCCTTGAGGAGGCGCATGCCGAGTTCGAGCCGATGCTGCACGTCGTTGGGGAAGCGGTCGGCCCGCATCCGGAAGATCGCAATCTCCCGCGCGTTGAGTTCCTTCATCAACTTCGACCGGCGCTTCTTCAACTCCTCTTCGGTCATCGGCTCGGCGTCTTCTTCCACATCCTCGTCGGCCTCGATGCGGCGAGCTTTCTCCTTCAACTTGCGGAGTTTGTCCTCGGTCTGCTCGATGCCCTTCTGGATGGGAGCGAGGTCGAGGTCCATCAGCGCGAGTTGAAGCTGGAAGGCGTTGCCGGTGGGCCCGAGACCCTGTTGAAGCGCGGCGCGGGCGCGGTCGTCTTGCCCGACCTTGCGGTAGACGGCCGCGAGTTGCACGTAGAGGCTCGGTTCGGTGGGGGCGGCCTCGATCCGCTTGCGGATCGGCTCCGATTCACGCGTGCCTTTCTCCTGCTTCTCCGTGGCTCGCGATTCGATGCGCCCGAGTACGGGGGAATCGCGCGTTCCCGAGGCGGCTTCCTCGTACTGACCCTTTTGAATGGTCGCGCTGGCGGCGAGGTCCTTGGCCTTGTGAGCCGCTTCGACGTCGGTGGGGTGCTTTTCCTTCACCAGTTGCCAGAGCACGATGGCCTTGGGGTAGTCGCCGCGCTTCTCGAAGAGGCGGGCGAGTGCGCGGTTGAGCGTGGCGTCGCGCGGGTACTTCTGCCGAGCCTGATCGAGGGAGTAGACCGCGAGGTCGTTGAGCCCGAGGGCGTCGAACGCCTCGGCCATGTCCATCTGCGTGCCGAGATCCCAGGGATTGCGGTAAAGTACCTGCTCGGCATTCTCCAGCAAGCGAAGGTAATCGCGCGATCGCTTGGCAGACTTGACCTTCGCCTTCCAACGCGGCGTACTCAGAAAGCAGAATCGGCTTCCGCGAAGGTTGTTCCCGTACTTGTCCTTCTGAGTCTTGCGCAGGGTCTGGCGATAGAGGAAGTTGGCCGGTTCGAGCTTGCAGCAAGTCAGCATCAAGGTGATGGCGTAATCGAGGTTGCGGGACTGAATGGCTTCCTTGGCGCGAACGAAACTGTCTTGTGCGATGCGTTTCTGATCGACGGTAGGTGGTGGAAGGGTGGGCGTGGGATCGGGCATGGCTCCGTCTCGTCGGGGGGTCGCCGTGGTGGGGGACGCCATTTGTGGTGAGCGTACCATAAGTCCACTTCCGCTGATATGGTTGTATTACATCTTACGCGATGGCGCAGCCGACCCCAAGAAGGCCGAATGAAGACAGAGGTGGTCGCGGTCGAGAGTTCGAGACCTGAGGCGGAAGCGATCCGCCGGGCAGCGTCCGTGCTGCGCGGCGGTGGGCTGATCGCTTTTCCGACTGAAACCGTCTATGGCCTGGGTGCCAACGCCCTCGATGCAGACGCCGTGGCCCGCATCTTCGTTGCGAAGGGCCGACCGGCCACCAATCCCGTCATCGTTCACATTGCAGACCAGGATTCTCTCTTAAACGTGACGGCGGCCTGGCCGGAGACAGCAAATCTTCTCGCGGCGCGATTTTGGCCTGGACCGCTCACGATCGTGGTGCCTAAATCGCCTCGAATTCCGGACATCGTGACGGCCGGTGGCCCGACCGTGGCGATTCGTTGGCCGGCCCATCCCGTGGCTCAGGCGTTGATCCGGGAAGCCGGAGTGCCGATCGCCGCCCCGAGTGCCAACCGCAGCACCGCGCTTTCGCCGACGTGCGCCGAACACGTTCTGAACGGGCTCGACGGCCGCATCGACATGATCCTGGACGGCGGCCCTTGCTCCGGCGGGCTCGAATCGACGGTCGTCGACGCGACGGGTCCGACCGTGCGACTGCTTCGCCACGGGCTGGTTTCGATTCCCATGTTGGAATCGGTGGTTGGCTCGGTGGAGCTAGCGAGTTGTGCGAATGAAGGCGTGGCGCGTTCGCCGGGGCAGATGAAGAAGCACTACAGCCCGCGAACTGAGTTGCGCCTGGTTGCGAGCGAGGTTCTCATGGACGAGCTTCTTCAAGCAACTCACGCAGGCCGAAGGGTGGGGAGCGTGATGTTCCACGGAGTGGGCGTCGCGCCAGGGACCGGCTCCGGAGCATTTATCAGCCTGCCCGCGGACCCAATCCTCGCCGCTTCGCTCCTTTACGACACGCTGTTCCGACTCGACCGAATCGGCCTCGATCTGATCCTCGTGGAGTCGCCACCGGAGACGCCCGAATGGGCAGCCGTTCGGGATCGGCTAACGCGAGCGGCGGCTCGGGACTGAACTTGAGTTGGTTGCTTCTATTCCTGCTTACAGCGCACCGCACGCACGAGCCCGTAAACCGGCACGCTGGCAGCCAATAGTGCCAAGGCATACAGGCTGTTCCAGGGATCGACCCAGATCGAAGAACCGAGATAGATCAGCGAACCGAGAAGTGCCAGGCCGGGCGTGAAGGGGTAGCCCCACGCGCGGAACGGTCGCGGCGCGTTGGGTTCCTTCCAACGCAGCACGAACAGAGAGAGGAAGACGAGCGAATAATTTGCCACGAGTAAAAAGGTTAGCATGCCAAGCAGTACGTCGACTGAGGTCTTCTCAATGCCAGAGGTGTGTTTCACATCCTCCGATATTTTGCTGGCGAAGAGGAAGGCGACGATGGCGGCCGTGGTGAGCGCGAGCGCGACGGTAGGCGTGCCGCCGGCGTTCACCTTTGTGGCCTGGGGAAAGAAGAGCCGATCGCGGCTCATCGCGAAGAGCACGCGCGGCGTCTGGAGCGTGCCGGCGTTGCACGCCACGAGAATCGAGACGGTCGCCAGCGCGAAGACGAGCCGGCCACCCTCGGCGGAGTCGAACACCGTTTCCGCCGCGAGCGCCACCGCCATGTCGTGGCCCGCGATTTTGTCGAGGGGCAGTACGAACAGCAGCGAAGCGTTCACCAGCAAGTAGATCGCGACGATCACGAGTGTGCCGAGAATGAGCGAACGCGGTAAGTTTCGCCACGGATCGCGGACCTCTTCCCCGAAATAGATCGCACCTTCCCAGCCGTCGTAGGTTTGGAGAATCGCCTGGAAGGCGAGTACCGCGGCCCCGAGAAGCAACCAACCCGAGGGAAGGGGAGTGCCCGACTCGGCTCGGATCGTGGAAGGATCGCCGAGTGCGAAGAAAATGCCCACGAGCGCGAGGAAGGCGAGGCCCTTGATGAGCGTCGTCAGTTCTTGAATCTTTCCCGCATGGCGAACGCTGCGCCAGTGGAGTGCGGCGAGCGCCACTGCGGTAAAGATCGCAACGGCGAGTTCAAACCCCGCGAGTTGCCGGGCGAAGGTCGTGAGGTACCCGGCGAGTAACAGGTAGATGTACGCGGCTCCGCTGCACAGGCCGAGCCAGTGGCCCCAGCCGGTCGCGAAGCCGGCGTACTCGCCGAGCGCTCGTCGCGCGTAAACGTACCACGCGCCGGATCGGGGCATCATCGCCGCGAGTTCCGCCACCGAGACCGCACCCAGCAGCACGTAGACTCCGCCGATGCACCAAGCGGCGAGGAACAGCGCGGGATCGGGCAGGCTCTTCGCCACCGCGCCGGGTTGCTTCAAGATGCCGACGCCGATCGCGCCGCCGACCACGACGGCAATGCCGAACGCGGGGCCGAGTACGTTCAGCAATCCGTCCGCCGGCTTCATCGGGGTTTCGGTTCCAGCCAAGGGAAGCCTTTTCAGTGAAGGTGTGCTGCGGAGTTAGTGTAGCCGACTCCGACACTCGAATCCGCGCGATGTCCGAAGCAAAGTCTCGCCCGATCGCCTGCGGAGCGTTAAAGTAAACGTCATGGCGGAACTCGAAGCAATCACGAACGTCCCGGCAAGCAAGGATCGACCCGCGAACGCGACGGGCCAGTTCACCCGCCGATTCGCACTCACGCCCGGACTCCCCGTGCGGCTCGGTCGCGATGAAACCAAGACGGACTGGGCCATTCCCGAAGACGACCAGATTTCGCGCTTCTACGCGAATCTCAAGTACGAGGGCCCGAACGGCAAACTCGCGGTGGAGCGTCGCGGCTCCACCGCCGAGTACCCGGACATCCCTGCAAACAAGATCGTGATCGTGAACAAGGAGCCCGGCGCGAAGGACAAGTTCCGCGAAGTGACTCAGTGCCTGATCGGGCCGGGTGAATCGTTCTGGATTGGCCAGACGCAATTCGCACTACGGAGCGAAGCGGACCTGCTGCCCGAGAGTCCGGTGGATCTGACGGCTGCGCCGCGCACGGAGGAACGGACGCGCGGTCAACTCGAAGAGATTCCGTTCGCGAATCCGGCGGCTGCCCTCAAGGCGATGGAACAGTTGCCGGGCATGATCAAGGCGGCGGCGAACGAACAAGGTCTGTTTCGGCAAATGCTCAAGGTCATCATGGATGCGTTGCCTCGGGCGGATGCCGCGGGAATCGTGCGCGTTCCTCCGGGTTGCCCGCCCGGCGAGAAGCGGCTCGCAATCGTGGAATCGAACCTGCGCTCGGCGATCCACTTCGGCACGAAAGGCTTCGCCCCGTCGCGCAAGCTCAGCCACAAGGCAATCTCGGAACCGCGCAAGCGCAGCCACCTGCACATCTGGTCCACGGATCCAAAAGATGCCGTCGGCTCCGATGCGTCTGAGGCGGCGGACATGACGCTGGCCACGATGCACCAGCAGAACGTGACGCCGTGGGCGATCTGCACGCCTTTCCAGGACGGTTCGAAGTTCGGACTGTACATTACGGGCCGCGTGAATGGGCAGTGGGCCGCACTCTCGGATGCGGGCAAACAAAAAACGGTGGACGACCTCACGCAGTATCAGAAGATCGCGGAACTCATCGTCGGGCTCATCGAAACGACCCTGCGGATGACGCGACTCTCGAAGCAGAACACGGTGATCCGCCAAGCCTGGCCGCGCGGCATGTGGAAGTACCTCGAGGATCCCGAGAAGCTGGAAGTCATGCTCAAGCCGTCCGTGCGCGAGGTGACGATTCTCTTCTGCGATTTGAGAAACTACTCGCTGTTCGCCACGAAGAACGCCGCGGACCTACTCGCGGCACAGCGGGAAGTCGCCTTCGCACTCGATGCCATGAGCGGCACGATCACGATGCACGAAGGGATCGTGGCCGGTTTCCGCGGCGATGCCGTCCTCGGATTCTGGGGTTGGCCGGATTCCCACGAGAGCCAGTTGCAGAAGGCCGCGACCGCCGCCGTCATCATTCGAGCGCGACTCGAAGGCGAACTCCAGGGCAAGAAATGCGGGCTGGGGCTGACGCACGGAACGGCGGTGGCCGGGCGGATGGGGGCCCACGACCTTGCCGTCGTCGATCTCTACGGGCCCGTCGTCAACCTCGCCTTCCGGCTCGAAGGGATGACGAAAGCATTCGGCGTCGGCATCATCGTCACGCAGGAGGTCGCCGATCGCGTGGCGGCAACCGATCCCGACGGCCACAGCCTCAAGACGCGAAAGCTCGGCCACGTTCTGGCCAAGGGCTTCACCGAACCGGTCCCCGCCTTCGAACTCTATCCCGCGCACACGCCCACCGTGCAATCGTGGCAACTGCAGGAATGGCTCGGAGCCGTCGAACTCTTCACGGAAGGCAATTGGGACGAGGCCTACGAGATGTTGTCGCGGAACTTCCCGGAAGATCCCGCGGCTCATTGCCTGATCCGGTTCATGGAACAGCACAAGAAGCGCCCCCCCGCCGACTGGGACGGCTCGTTCGTCCCGCCCGCCAAGGCGGAGTGAGGATGCTGCGAGGTTGAATGTCGAACTGCAATCGGTTACGGTCGAGAAAGGAAGCAGGTGAGGTATGCAGCAGTCTCTGGTTTATCGGGAAGTGAGTACGTGGCCTGCCGGAGAGCGCCTAGCGTTGGCGACTCACCTCCTGCAGTCCTTGCAACAAGAGATTCGCTACTCCGTTTCGGAGGAACGGCGCGATGCTCTTCAACAGCTGATCGGTATTTGGAAGACGGATCAAATCATCGACGAAAAGCAGATCGTCGACGAGGAGAGAATGAGGAAGTACGGCTGATGCGAGTCCTCCTCGATATCAATGTGATATTGGATGCGATGTTGCAGCGCGCACCGTGGCAGCAGGATGCGGATGCAGTCATTCAAGCGGCGAAACTGGGGCTGATTGTTTGCTCCACGACTGCTCACTCGTTGCCCACGATCTTCTACGTTGGGAAAAAAGCATTAGGCCGGGCGGCGGCACGAACGGAAGTGAGAACCTATTTAACGGCGTTTGAGATCATCTCCATTGGCAAGCAAACGCTACTCGATGCCGATGCGCTTTCAGGTCCAGACTTCGAAGATGACATCGTCATTGCTGCAGCCGTTGCTTCTGCGCAGGACGCAATCGTGACCCGCAATACTTCGGACTTCGCCCACTCGCCGATTCCCGTTCTGACGCCACCCGAACTCCTAAAACGAATTCAATTACTGAATCCCCCGCCGGCCAGGGCGAACGTCCCGCCTTGATGCTCGAGGAGCCCTTCATGAACGCATATCGCCTCGCTGCACTCCTCGCATTTCTCGCCATCGCTTCCTCCATTCGTGCCGAAGAGCCGACCGGCGACCTCGCGAAGAAGCTCGCCGGTGTGAAGTTCGAGCAGTATGCCGCATCGCCCGGCTACTCCGAAGGACCGACCTGGCGAAAGGGTGAAGTCTTTTTTTGCAGTGGAGCCCTGCTCCGCGTCGACGAGAAGAAGGTCGTTCACAAGTATCTGGAACTCGGCCCGGCTGGCACCGTGCTCCGCGCCGCCGGCCACCTCCTGGTCGCCGATAACAAGTACCGTGCGATCCTCGATGTCGCTCCGGAAGGTAAAGTGAGCGTGCTCGCGGATCGCGCTGAGAACCAGCCGCTCCGCAGCCTTAACGACCTCGGCGGCTCCGGCGGCGACGGCTGCGCCTTCGATGCCGCCGGCAACCTCTGGGTCGCGGACTTCCACCGCCCCGAGACCGGCAAGGGCCGCATCACGATCATCAGCCCTGAGGGAAAGGTGCTCGCTTACCTGCCCGTGCCCGCGAAGGTCGTGAGCAACATTGCGTTCGGCGGTCCGAACCACGATGAGATATTCTGCACCACCGGCGACCCGCCCGGGGTTCAAACACCTTCGCAAGCTGAACCTCGGAAGCACCAAGATCACGCCTGCGGGCAAGCAGAAGTTGGCGGAGCTGTTACCGAAGACGAAGATCGAGTAGTCGTTTCGCGACGCACCGCGATTTGCAAACAATTTCCTCGTGTCGTACCATGAAGCCGCCAACGTTCTCGTTCCGTCGTCGTTATCCTTTCAACCGAGGAGTCGTGCATGGTCCGGTCCGTAGCAGGGGCAATGGCGCTGGCAATGCTGTTGAACGCGAGCTTCGCACGGGCGGATGAACCCGCCAAGGGTACGATCCGCTTCGAGCCCGCGGAGAACGAGAAGGCCGCCGTGCCGGAGCGCTATCGGCTCGAAGCGCAGACGCTCGACTACACCCTTGCGCTCCGCTACGAACTGCGGCACAGCGGCGTCAACGTCTACAACCTGACGTTCCCATCGCCGGTGAAGTCCGCGATTCCCGAGAACGACACCGTGTACGCCGAGTACTTCGTTCCGAGTTCCGCGAGCGCCGGCGACAAGGTGCCAGCCGCGATCGTGCTGGACATTCTGGACGGTGCGGCGGTCGTGGCCCGCGGCGAAGCGGTGTGGCTGGCGCAGCACGGCATCGCCTCGCTCTTCGTCCACATGGCACACTACGGCCCGCGCCGCCCGCCTGGCAGCAAGGTGCGAATGCTCTCGCCGAACGTCGATCAATCGATGGCCGCGATTCGCCAGACCGTGCTCGATTGCCGTTGTGCGACTTCGTGGTTGGCGAGCCGACCCGAGGTCGATGCGAGTCGTCTCGGGCTCGTGGGCACCAGCCTCGGAAGCATCATCGGGGCGAACGTGGCTGGGGCCGAACCGCGCTTGAAGAACGTCTGCCTCTTGCTTCCCGCGGGTGGTCTGGTCGACGCGCTGTACGATCATCCGAAAGCGAAGCCGTACACGCCGCTCTTGATGCTGGCCGGCGGCAAGAACGCATTCAAGAAGATCGTCGCCCCGGCGGATCCGATCACGTACGCCCCGCAGTTGAAGGAACGCAATCTCTTGATGATCGCAGCGAGCCGCGACGACGTGCTGCCGCCGAGTGCTGCCAAGGCACTCTGGGTAGCGTGCGGCAAGCAAAAGATCATCTGGTTCGATTCGACTCACGTCGGTGCGGCGGTGTTCGCGCTGCCGGCACTGCAAGCCGTGACCGAGCATTTGAAGGGCCCATAAGCATCTACCGGCTGGTTTACCGGCCGTCCTCTCGGAGAACCACGTCATGTTTCGAACGATGTTGGTAGCTGTGTTGGCGACCGGACTGTCGGCGATACCGGGAGCCCACGCTCAACCGGGCGAGGGTCGGGATGTCGCAATTCCCTCGGCCGAGAAAATCGTCAGCATCCTTCAGGTGCAGCGAATTTCTTACGAGAAGGACCTGCAGACCACGCCCTTCAAGGAAGTGCTCGAAGACCTGGCCAAGCGGTACAACGTCATTTTCGTGGTGAACAAGACTGCGATCGGGGACATGTCGGCCGTGCTCGACACGGTCAAGGCCGAGAAACTCTCCTCGACCAAACTCGAAGGGATGCGGTTCGTCACGTTCCTCGATGTTTATTTCCGTGCCATTCCGGTGCCGGACATCACGTATCTCGTTCGGGCCGACCACATCGAGATCACCACGCGGGATGCGGCCCAACAAGAGGCCGGGCTGATGGAGGCGATGGACGAGGCGAAGGCATCCGGTGAACAGGCTGAGATCGTGCGTGCGAAGGCTCGCCTCAACCTGCCATTGGTTTGCGTATCGGCCAAGGAGAAGCCGCTCTCCACGATTCTCGATGAATTGTCAGCGGTATACGGTTTGAACATCGTGGTCGAACCGACTGCCCGCGAGCCTCTCAAGGGCCCACTCACCGAACGCCTCCTCAACGTGCCGGCCGACACGGCGATCGAACTGCTGGCCGGGCAGGCTGGCCTCAGCGTCGTCCGCAAAGGCAATACCTTCCGAATCTCTTATTCAGGTGGCCAATGATGCGTCCGATCGCATGCTTCGCACTTGCAATCCTGGCGTTCGCGCCACAAGTTGCCTCCGCACAAGAGACCAAGAAAGACGCCACGGCAGAGTTGCTGAGCAAGCTCCGCAAGCCGATCGACGTCAGCGCGACCGACGAACTTCAGCTTCAGGCGTTCGCCGATCTGGTGTCCGAGCGATTCGGCGTGCCGGTGACGTACAGCGCCGTTGCATTCGAGAATCAGTCCGTGAGTGGATTTAAGATGTCGAAGTCCAAGGGTCTTTCGCTAGCTGCCGTTCTGAGGCAAACGCTCGCGGAGAGGAACGCGACGTACCTGGTCCGCAAAGGGCACATCGAGATTGTGTCGATCTTCACGGCTGCCAAGGAAGCGAAGATCTCGGGCGCGGACGACGACGGCATTCCTCGCCTCTCGCAGCCGCTCGTCTCGGCCATCTACAAGGAGAAGCCGATCAACGAGGCCTTCGCGGATTTGGCCGAGGAATACGACCTGACCATCGTGCTCGCACCGCAGGCCGGCGACAACAAGGCCGGATTCGTGAACGCGCGCTTGCTCAACGTGCCGGCCGACAAGGCCATCGAAATGCTGGCCCTTCAAGCGGACCTGCGAGTCGTGAAAAAGGGGAGCTCCTACTTCGTGACCGGCAAGGACCACGCGCACGAACTGTTCAACGAAGCCCTGGAAAAGAAGAAGCAACTGCTCGAACTGGAGCAGACGCGGAACGCACCGTTCGGCTTCCCGATGGGTGGGCTTGCACCGGCACCTGCTCCCGCTCCCAAACCGTGATCGACCGAGCCCGATGCGCGAAGGCGGCACGTCGGGTTACTAACAGTCGGAAGACCGAAAACACCGGCATTCCAGGCGAACCGGCGACGTAAGTCGCCGGGTTGCACCTCCAACCCGGCGACTCACGTCGCCGGGTTGCACCTCCACCCGGCGACGTAAGTCGCCGGGTTGCACCTCCAACCCGGCGACTCACGTCGCCGGTTCGCCAAAACCAAGCTGTTCGCTGATGAGATTGCAATTCTGAAGTCACTAGCTCACCAGCGCGAAGAAGAGTTCTTCCAAGTCCTGCTCGTTGTGCATCTGCCGCAAGTCGTCGAGCGTGCCGCAGACCAAGATCTTCCCCTTCGACATGATCGCGACGCGGTCGCAGAGCTTTTCCACCTCGCGCATGACGTGAGTCGAGAAGATGATCGTCTTGCCGCGGCCGCGAAGTTGCCGGATGCTTTCGAGCACGGCCCGCTGAACCAGCACGTCCAACCCGGACGTCGGTTCGTCGAAGATGAGCACCGGTGGGTCGTTGACGAGGGCGCGGGCGATGGAGACCTTCTGCTTCATGCCCGTGCTCATCTTCGCGCCGGGCACATCGCGGAACGAGTCCATTTGGAGCGTGTCGAAGAGTTCGTCCATGCGAACGCGGAGTTCGTCCGGCGGGATGAGGTTGAGCCGGCCGTAGTAGGAGACCATTTCCCAGGCGGTCATGCGGTCGTAGACGCCGGTGTTGGCGGAGAGGAAGCCGACGTGCCGGCGCACTTCGGAGGGTTGTTCGATCACGTCGTAGCCGGCGACCGTGGCGGTGCCGCCGGTGGGTCGCAGCACGGTGCAGAGCATGCGGAGCGTCGTGGTCTTGCCAGCCCCGTTGGGCCCGAGCAGGCCGAAGACTTCTCCGGGATGAACGGAGAAGCGGATGCCGTCCACAGCCGAGACGGGGCCGTTCGGACCGGGGAACGACTTCGAGAGGTCGCGCACTTCGATCATGATGGGGCCCGATTGGAATGCGACGCCATCCACTTGCGGTAGTTGGCCCAGCTGGCGTCGTCGAGATCGAACGGTTTGGTGGCGCGATCGTAGAGGTGCAGCCGCACGCGAACGTGGCTCTCGCCCTCGTGGTGGTCTTCCGGCGCGAGGCCGAAATCGAACGGCCCGGCAATCACGACTTCGTTCCCCTTCTTCGACACGAAGAAGGCCGTGGTACCGAGCAACTTCGCCTTCCACGGCGGCTTGCTCGGCAGGTCGAGTGCCTGATCGTCGGTGCCCGGATCGGAGTGGCGAATCTCGTAAATCAGATCGTCGAACCAGGCGACGATCTCGGCGGAGGGGCGATCCGGAAAGGCACGCCGCAGGGTGCTGTAGGCCTTGAACGAATTCCTGGACGAGAAGAGGAACCAGATGCCCAAGAAGATGGAAATCGGATTGACCGGGAACCAGATGATGCCTTGCCAAGCCAGTAACTGCCTGCCGAGTACGAAGATGCCGAAACCGACGAGAACGAGGCCGTCCGCGAGTACGGCTTCGAGGGAGGGCCACAACCTCTTCCAGACGCCGATCGCGAGTTCCGCACACCCCAGCGCGACATAGGCGGCAACGAAACCGAAGTTGTTGTTGAACAGCAAGGCCGCCAGGCCGATCCAGACGAGGCCGCCAATCAGGGTGTGATTGGCGCCCGAGCGAACGGACGTCTGAAGCTGGCGATAAGCGAGCACTTGCTGCAAGCGAAACCGCATATTGTCGTCGTCTGTCATGCGGTCATTGTGCCGATTCGGTGAGAACCGGCAATGCTCGTGCGTTTGGTGGCACAGGCATTCCTGCCTGTGTCGTTGTCGCACAGGCAGGAAAGCCTGTGCCACCACCGATCAGTTGATAGAAGACGTTGCGTTGTCGCGGTTCCCAGCCGGCCTCGCGGATGCAGCGCTTGATCTCTTCGAGCGAGAGGGAGTGGACCGTTCCCGCCGAGGCCACGACGTTCTCCTCGATCATCAGGCTTCCCATGTCGTTGGCCCCGAAGAAGAGCGCGACCTGGCCGATCTTCGCACCCTGCGTCACCCACGAAGACTGAATGTTCGGCACGTTGTCGAGGTAG
Source organism: Gemmataceae bacterium (assembly GCA_043733485.1). Classification (GTDB taxonomy): domain Bacteria; phylum Planctomycetota; class Planctomycetia; order Gemmatales; family Gemmataceae; genus Urbifossiella. Next base: position 2,379 of record JAYTGN010000281.1, on the reverse strand, counting down.
AGCCGGGCGATGGCCTGCGTGCGAAGGTAGTCGAACGCGCCGGCTTCGGGAAAGTGGCTCATCTTGTGGCCGGGCTGCATGGTCCAACAGATGAACGCGGTGAAGCCGCTGGTTTCGTCCTGGAGATCGCGAAGTCGCGTGAGGTGCTCGATGCGTTCGGCGTGCGTTTCGACGTGGCCGAACATCATCGTGCAGGTCGATTTTCCGCCGAGTTGGTGCCACACGCGCATGACTTCGAGCCATTCCTCGGTCATCGCTTTGTTCTTGGTCAGTTCGGCGCGAACGCGATCGACGAGGATCTCGCCGCCACCGCCGGGGATGCTGCCGAGCCCGGCCGCCTTGAGCCGCGTCAGCACTTCAATCAGCGGCAGCTTGTTGATTTTGTGGAAGTGCCAAAGTTCCGGCGGGCTGAACGCATGGAGGTTCACGGTGGGAAAGCGGCTTCGCAAATCGCGAAGGAGGTCTTCGTACCATTCGAGTTTGAGCGAGGGGTGCATCCCGCCCTGCATGAGGATTTGGTCGCCGCCGAGGGCGATAGTCTCTTCGATCTTCTGGTAGAGTTCCGCGCGCGAGAGCACGTAGGCTTCCGCGTCGCCGGACTTCCGATAGAAGGCACAGAAGTCGCAGACCGCGGCGCAGACGTTCGTGTAGTTCACGTTGCGGTCGATGTTGAACGTGCGGTAGGGCTCCGGGTGCAGCCTCATCGTGACGGCGTGCGCGGCCCGTCCGAGTTTATGCAGATCGCGGCACTCGAAGAGCGCGAGCCCTTCCTCGGCAGTGAGCCGGATGCCGTCGGCGGCGTTCGCAAGAATGCGGTCGATGTTGTTCATCAGTGATCCTTTGGCGAGCCGAGCGGCGTCAGCCGCCGGGTGATGCGCGACACAATCACCCGGCGGCTAACGCCGCTCGGCTCGCCGGTATGGCCAGTTCCCGGAACCGATTCATCCCCGCGAGTTCCGCGGAACCGAGGTCGTAGCGGATCAACGTATCGAGATAGCGACGGCAGTAGCCGGGGTCGAGGCCGAGCAGCGGTGCCTCACGATGGGCGATCTCGCCGGCATGAGCAACTCCGAATTCCTTCGCCCGAATAAAGGCCTGCTCGGTGTCGCCGAGTTCGATGCCGTCGCGGACGGCCCACACGGCATAGACGAAGGGCAGGCCGGTCCAGTCGGTCCATTCCTGGCCGAGGTCGTAGGAGTGGCGGAAGCCCGGAAGGCAGGCGTGCATCGCGCGGTCGCCGATGAGTAGCACGGCATCGGTGCCGGCGCTCTCGGCACATGCATCGATTGGCAACTGGCAGATCGACGGATGAACCCCGTACTTCTTGCGAAGCAGAATCTGCACGAGAGCCGCACTCGACCGCGAGCCTTCATCCAGGGCCACGGAGCGAATCTCGGTCCACGGCTTCTTGCTGAAGAGCGTGACGCTGAGCACCGGCCCGCGCGACGTAATGGCGATGTTCGGGATCAGCGAGTAGTTCGCCCCGCGGAAGTACTCGACGACCGGAATGAGGCCGACGTCGATCTCGCTGGCGGCGAGTTGATCCGCGAGGCGGCTCGGCAAATCGAGGGAAAGTTCGATGTTCGGGGCGAAGCCGGTGAGCCGTTCGATGAGCGGCTTCGCATTCAGGTAATTGACCGCGCCGACGCGCAGATTTTCGGGCATGTTCCCCGGCCTTTCCGACGGTTCGCAACACCGTCATGATAAGAACCGGAAAGCCCGTGGAACATGCAACAAGGGTGAAGCGTTGGCGACACGGATTGGGTATACTCAACGGGAACCTTCGAGAGGCCGTGCCATGAGCGTCGATGCGATCCTGAATCAGGCCGAAGAACTGACCCTGGAACAGCGTGCGGAATTCTTGCGACGACTGGAGGCCGGGCTGATCGATGCCGGCTGGCAACCGGAATTCGAGATAACCGAAGATGTGAAGGCGATGCTCGACCGGCGAATCGCGGCCAGCGATGCGAACCCCGGTGCCGGCATCCCCTGGGAAGTGGTCAAGGCGGAGCCTAGTTCTAGCTACCAAACAGAGCATCATAAAAGCTAGATCGATATGAAAGAAAGCACTTGCATTCTTCTCAGGAACATGGACAATCTTAGTGAAAGTGGAGATCTAAAATGAAAGTCAGCACTACGTTGTTCGCTGTAACACTGCTTTCAGTATGTTCCCTGGTTGCTAATGGGGATGACCCCGTTACTACGTTGGTGTTCGTGACGGTGACAGTTCCGAGCGATGGTTCCCTGGTTGCTAATGGGGATGACCCCGTTACTACCGCTCTAAATAGCTCCACACTTGGCCGACAGTGATCTACGTTTTGGCTTCTTATTATAGATGGAAGTCTCGATATTGAACTGAGATCCACAGTCCAACCACTC
>JAYTGN010000280.1:0-10583 GCA_043733485.1 Gemmataceae bacterium | reverse complement strand
CCTCACTTCACCCCTGGCTACCATCGGCCGCCGCATCCGCGGCGAAAAGCCGTGTTTCACCTGCGGGACAAAACTCTCGAAGACGTTTAAACGACTGGGGCGTTGCCCTGGGCTGAGGGATCCCAGGCTTTCAGCCTGAAGATCGAACAGCCTCGAGTTGTTTCGAGTGGCTGAACTCCAAGAATGGTTGGCACACCCGCGTGTAGCCTCGATCTGGCTTCTCGAAAGAGACGATGGTAAGGTGAAGTCCGGAGGTCTCGACATGTCCACTGCCGTTCTTACTCCGCCGCGCCCGCACAAATTCACGGCGACCGAGTTCGATCGGCTCGCGGGAACGGGTGTCTTCGAAGGCCGACGACCGTTCCTCCTCGATGGAGTCATCTGGGAGCAAGGTCCGATGAACCCGCCACATGCCGTCGGAGGCTCGCTGGCAGAGAACGCGATCCGAACGCTATTCGCGAGCGGGTGGACCGTGCGCGGACAGATGCCGCTTCACGTCGACGAGTACAACAATCCGTTCCCCGATTTCGCAGTCGTTCCCGGTGGGCCGCGCGACTACCTCGGCCGGCATCCCACGACCGCGGCGCTGGTCGTCGAAGTGGCCGATACCACGCTCAGTACGGACATCACCGAGAAGGCCGAACGCTACGCTACTGCCGGAATCGCCGACTATTGGGTGCTCGATCTCGAGGGGCGGCGATTGCTGGTGTTCCGCGATCCTGCACCGCTTCCCGCGGGCCTCGGAGCGACGGCCTATCGGAATCAGCAAATCCTCGGGCCCACGGATCGCATCGCGCCGCTCGCCGCTCCGAACGGATCGATTCTCGTCGGCGAGATGCTTCCTTGATTCACTTCACGCGGCGAATGCGGTGGCTGTTCGTGTCGGCGATGTAGATCGCTCCATCCGGACCGATGGCCACGCCGTGTGGCCTGCCCAGCGTTGCTGCGGTTGCGGAACCGCCATCGCCGAGTCCCGGTGTCTTCGATCGGCCTTTTCCGGCGACCGTCGTGATGATCCCCGACTTCGCAACGATTCGCCGAATCACTTCGTTCTCGGTATCGACCACGAACACGTTGCCGTCCTTGTCGATGTCGAGTTCCTTGGGCTCGTCGAAGGTTGCGTCTTTCGCGGGCCCGCCGTCTCCAGTGTAACCCTTCTTGCCGGTCCCCGCGAACCGCTCAATCGTTTCCTTCTTGAAGTCGATTTTGCGGATGCAATTTCCTTCGCGCTCGACGATGTAGAGATCGCCATTATGGAAAGCTACCGCTCGCGGTCCGGCGAACGTCGCATCCTTGAGCGGGCCACCATCGCCGGCCGAGAGTTTCGTTCCATTTCCGGCTACGGTGTAGATCGCGTCGCGAAAAATGTCCACGAAGCGAATCCGCTGGTCGGCCACATCGGCGATGTAAAGGCGATTCGTTCCGTCGAAGCAAATCCCATTTGGCTCGCGGAACAGCGCCTTGGTGGCTTGTCCGCCGTCGCCGGCGAAACCGGACTTCCCCGGCGTTCCCGCGATGGTGCTGATCGTGCCGGTCTTCTTCGCCACGGCGCGGATGCAGTAGTTCAGCCGATCCACGATGTAGAGGTTGTCGTTGGTGTCGAAGCAGATTCCGTAGGGTTCGTTGAGCATGGCATCGGTGGCCGGTCCGCCGTCGCCGCCGTGCCCCTTCTTGCCGTTGCCGGCAACGGTGCTGATGACGCCGGTCTTGGCGTCCACTTTGCGGATGCGATGGTTGAAGGTGTCCGAGAAGTACAGATTCCCGGCCTTGTCGAAGGCAACGTGGAACGGTTGGTCGAGCTTCGCCTTCGCGGCCGGCCCGCCATCGCCGGCAAAGCCTTTCTCCCCAGTTCCCGCGAACGCCGTGATGACCGGGAAGAGCAGGAGTAGTGCGAGTGCGAGCATGTTGTGGGAGGGGTTAAAATTGATGTTGATGATCGAAGGAAAATCTCACCACAGAGGCACAAAGATCACACAAAGAAACACCAAGCTGAATTAGTTCAGAAAACAGTCTTTGACTTCTCTGTGTTTCTTCGTGGAACTTCGTGCCTTCGTGGTGAACTCTTTGCGTCTTTGACCTAGCCTATCTCGATTCGAACTTTCGCCAGTCGGTTTCGTGGTAGCGCACGAGCACCTGATTATCGAGGCGATTCACTTCCACGTCCACCGGGCCCATGTCGGGCGGCAGTTCGAACAAACACGGCAAACTCGATGCGGTCAAGAACTGCAATCCCGGCGGGATTGTCTTCGGAATCTCGAACGGACCGCGCTTGCAAAGGGCGAATCCCCAGACTCCGAACGAAGGCACTGCCGCGTGGTAAGGGCGCACCGTGAAGCCTGCCGCTTCCAGCGTGCGAATCACGCACCAATACGAATTGCGTGCGAACAGCGGCGACGTACACTGCACGCTGATGCCGGCACTCGGTGCGAGCTTGCGCTGCAGCTTCTTGTAGAACCGCGTGGTGTAAAGCTTGCCGACCGAGTAGTTCGACGGATCGGGGAAGTCCACGATGGCCGCGTCGAATGGCTCGCTAGTTTCATCGGCCCAAACGAAGGCATCTTGATTCATCACCGTGACGCGCGGGTCGGCGAAGGCGTTGTTGTTGAGCTTCGCCAGCGGCGGGTACGTATCTGAGAGGCCGGTCATGGCCGGGTCGAGATCGACGAGTGTCACCGCGTTGACACTCGGGTAGCGGAGCACTTCCCGCAAAGCCAAGCCGTCACCGCCGCCGAGGATCAACACGCGCTTCGCACCCGAGCCGGAGATTGCCATCGCAGGGTGTACGAGCGCCTCGTGATAGCGGTATTCATCCGCCGAGGCGAACTGCAGGTGGCCGTTCAAATAGAGGTTGAACCCGGAGCGGCCGCGGGTCACCACGATTCGCTGATAGGGGCTCGACTTCGTGTAAACGATCTCGTCCGAATAGAGCGAGTTCTCGGCGAGCGCCGTGAGCCGGTCCGCCTGGAAGAGCCCGATGGCGAGGATCGCGAGGACGATCACGCCGCGAACGCGGAGGCCGAACACGCCCTTCGGAATGAGCGGTTGCAACAGCCATGTGGCCCAAAGCCCGACCGCAGCGTTCAGCATGCCGAAGACCAGCGAGGTGCGGATGAGCCCGAGTTTCGGCACGAACAGGATCGGGAAGAGGATCGAGGCGAAGAGCGCTCCGAGGTAATCGAAGGCGAGCACGCGCGAGACGAGCTGCTTGAAGTCGAGTTGGTCCTTCACGATTCGCATGAGTAACGGCAACTCGAGCCCGACGAGGATGCCGATGAGGAAGACGGTGCCGTACAGGAAGAGTTGGAAGTAGCCGATCTGGCCGAAGGCGACGAAGAGCATGGGGCCGGACGCACCGCCGATGAGTGCGACGCCGAGTTCGACTTCGACGAAGGTGCGGGCGAGGCCCTTATCGATGAAGCCGGAGAGCCACGCGCCGACGCCGAGGGCGGAAAGATAAATGCCGATGACGAGTGAGAACTGCGTGACGGAATCGCCGAGTACGTAGCTGGCGAGCGTGCCGGCGAGCAGTTCGTAAACGAGCCCGCAGGTGGCCACCACCATCACGTTCAAGAAGAGAATCGGTGTGCGGTTCATGAGGATAAGGAACGCGATCAGAGTATTTGACCAATTCGTTCTACGAAAATCGGCTGGGAACTGATTTCGACCCACAAGAAAGGCCTCGAAAAGAGAGCATTCCCCCATCGTTTGAGCTCAGGTTTGCGGGAGCCGACTGAAGCGATTTTGAACAATCCGAGGAAAATAGTCGGATTTCGTGTCCTCTTTTTGCCCTTTTTTGCGATTGGCTATGTGGCGTCGCCCGCGCCGAGAGGGGATTCCCATTGCCTACCGCCAAAACCAAGCCGAAGCTTCCGCCGCAACTCCCGCAGCCGCGATGGGATGCGGACGCGCACGCCATCGGCGACGGCTTGGGCCGCAACCGCTTGTTGGGTCGCCACGTCTTGAACGACCAGCAATTTGCCGCCGAAGATGTTGCCTTTGAGGCCGCGAAGCGGCTTGAGTTTCTTGGCGACGTACTTGAGTTTTTTGCCGTCGAGAGCCAGAGCCCAAAACGCGGTCAGCGATGTCGGCAGGGGATTGACCACAGCAGACGAGGCGACTTCGCGCAGGCGTGCGGCGCTCTCGGCGAACAGGGCCAGACTCAGTTCGAGTGGGACGCGACGGAGTTTGCCGTACATGGCCTGAACGGTGGCGTCCAGGGCCTCGGTGGCTTGAGCGTGTTGGAAGGTCTGGTGGGCCGAGTTGCCGCGATGGCCGAGCAAGGCATCGGCGACGAGTCTGACGAACAGGGGAAAGGTGATCGTGCTTTCGTAGGAGCGACCGCGATGGCGTTCGAAGACGCCGTTGAGGAGTGCGTCGTCGGTAGCGAGAGAAAGAAGCCGCAGGGCGGCGTCGGCGAGTGGCAATCGGCGACACGCTTCGAGGTCGAAAGTGGAGCTCATCGGATTCCATTCCCACGAGTTGACGGGATGTCGTCGTGGAAAGTTAATCCAGGGTAGCGGGTTACGGAAGTCGAAGATGTTTAATGCGTCGGGGCGTTGCCCTGGGCTAAGGAATCCCAGGCTTTCAGCCTGAAAACCACTTCTCTGTGGTCACTCTCGACCTCACCTCCTGTTTCCACCAGTGTGGAAGCCCTCATCCGGGAGGTCGATCTGGGAAACTCCAAGAATGGTTGGCACACCCCTACACGCTGGATCGGATCAAGAACCCGGCCGCGAACGCGAGTACGATCAGCACGGCCGCGGCGACCACGAGGAGCGTGGCTTTTTGTGAAGTGAGCACGATTTGTTTCGGCCCGTCGTCCAGGCTGAGAGCGTCCGTGCCGCTCACCGGCTTCACCTTCGCCGAACGACTTTCGTCGCGTGGGAGAGCCCCGTCCAATTTCGAAAGACCGAGCAATTCCTCCATATCCGCTCGTTCGAAAAGCGGTTCCTCGCCGTACGATTGTCGTTTCGGCACGGGTTTGGGGGCCGGGATCCGCGGCGGAGCCATCGTTGCCACATCCTGGGTAATCAGAACCGATTCCGCAGGTTCGGGAGCAGGTTGGGGCACGGAGCCGTTCGCGCCGGGCGCGGGTCCGAGTAAATCGTCCAGGTCGCGCAAGGTGTGATCGGGCGCTTCGTCTTGATGGGGAACGGTGACGCCTTCTCCGCACTGCGGGCAGCGGATGGGCGTGCCGGCCTTGCGCCGTGCGATCCCGAGAAGCCGTTCGCAATGGGGGCACCGAAACCGAATGGGCATTCCCGCCTCCTCGAAACCAACGAAAAGCCGAACCGATTGTTGAGTCCAGTATAGCGTCCCTTCGCGCGAAAGAGGCAACTCGTGCGCATCGCGCTTGATCCGAACGGCTCCTCGCAGAACAATAGAGTGAACGCCCGGCCCTCTCAGGATGAACCCATGGCGAAGTTGCTGTCTCGCGGTTTCTCGATCCGGCTCGCAGCGGGTGTTGCGCTCTTCGTCGGTTGCGCCCTCAGTGCTCGGCCCGCCGACGTCGTCATTCTCAAGGATGGGTTCACCATCCAGGGGAACGTGCGAAAAGAAACCTCGTCCATCAACGATCCGTTCGCCAAGTCGATGACGATCTTCAAGGCGGACGGCTTCGACTTCATCGACGACGGCGTTCGCTTCACGATCTTCTCCACCCACAGCAAGCAACTCGGCGAAGTGTCCAAGGACACCAAACTCCGTCCAGATTACAAGGGTTACTCGAACCCGTTCGGCGCGCGGCGTAGTTCGCACCCCTTGCCCTCCATGGGCGGCACCAAGGATCTCCCCGACTTCAACGAGAAGTGGAGGCGGACGATCAAGGTCATCGTGCCGCCCAACGACTGGGACAAGATCGATCAGCAGATTACCTACCTCGATCCGTACTGCTGCTGGATCGTTTCCCCCACGCACATCTGGACGCAAGCGTTCCGCACGTCCGAGATGAGCCCGAAACTGATTCGGAAGCTTCTCTCGACTCACCCGGAACTCGTGGAAGCCGATGGCAAGCCGGACCCCATGAAGCGGATCGCCATCGCGCGATTCTTGTTGGATGCTGGCTGGCTCTACCTGGCGAAGGAGGAGATTGAGAACTTGCGAAAAGCCGTGCCCGGACCGCTGACCAAGGAGCCTCAGGAACAACTCGACAAGTTGCAGAAAATCGTGGACCACGCGGCGGCGGAACTGGTCGTGAACGAAGCGGAGTTGGCGCTCGCGGCGGGTCGCTACACTTACGCCGCGGAGATGCTCGCCCTCTTTCCGGAGAAGAGTGCCGACCCGAAGGACGTGGACCGCGCCACCAAGTTAATGGCTCAGCACAAAACGGCACGGGAACAGTACGAGACGGGTCGCCGCCAGTTGCGAATGCTGATCGACGAAGCGACGGGCCTTGGGGCCGCGAAGCCGTTCCTCGCCGCGGGCGGCGGGCCGCTCGCGGCCATCTGGCCGAGCAAGGGCGGCAACCCGCAACTGCAATTCCTTGCGACCGCCGCCGAACAGGTCTATTCGGAACTTCACCCCGATAGCGCGGGCCGCATCGAGTTCTTCGTCAATCTCGCCTCGCAGGTCGAACGCGAAAAGGCCATGGGCCAGACGGTTTCCAAGAAGCCCGAGGAACTGCTCGCCACGGCGATCAGCGGTTGGGCCAAGGGCAAAAATGGCGCGAAGCCCGACTACGATATCGCTATCAGACTCTGGACGGCCCGCACGATGGTCCTCGACTACCAGCGCGGCGCGAACCTCAACGCCCGCAACGACGTGCTGGCTCGCTTCAAGAAGCAAGCCAACCCGCTGGGCCTCGATGAACTGACGCAAGTGATCTCACTTCTCCCCCCGGCCGAACCGGAGAACTTGAGCAATCGCACCGGCACGCTGATGAAGGGGAACGGCGTTCCCGATGGCATCTACAAGCGGCGCTCGGCACCCTATGGGCAACACCCCGCCGGCCTCGATTACCTCGTCAAGCTGCCGCCGGAGTACCACCACGGTCGGGCTTATCCAGTGTTGATTGCACTGACTCAGCCGGGCCTCGACCCCGAACGCTTCATCGCCAGCTTCGCGCACGAGGCCGACAAGAACGGCTACATCGTGATTGCCCCGGATTGGGCACCGGTGTTCGGCCCCAAGGTCGATGGTTGGGCTTGGGATGGTGCCGACCACGACTTCGTCACTGCGGCACTGCGCGACACGATCCGCCACTTCACGGTAGACAACGATCGCGTGTTCATGGTGGGGGCCGGCGCGGGAGCCGATATGGCCATGGACATCGGCGCGTCGCACCCCGACCTCTTCGCCGGAGTCGTGGCCGCCGGGCCGAACCCAAAGTGGGGCAGTTTCTTCATGCACTACTGGCGCAACGCTCAGAAGCTGCCGTTCTACGTCATCAGCGGCGAACTCGCCGGCGAAGCGGGCGGCAACTTGCGTTCGCTATTCGGTCCTTGGATGCGGCACGGCTTCCCATCTCTCGAAGTACTCTACCGCGGCCGCGGGTTCGAGTGGTACCCCGCGGAAACGCCCGTGATCTTCGACTGGATGAACCGTAAGAAGCGGGCGACCATCGCCTCGAATATGAAGACGGGATCGGGCGAAGCCATCCGCTGGCAGATCATGCGCGAAGGCGACAACCACTTCTACTGGCTCGGGGCCGATCGCGTTCATCCCGGCAACCTCAGCCCGAACGACAAGCCGAACTCGAACCTCTCGAAAACCGCCGACCTCACCGGCGACATCCGCGGCGACCTCATCGACATCAAATCGCAGGGCGTGCGCCAGATCAGCATCTGGCTCAGCCGCGACATGATCAACTGGTCGCGCCCGGTCCGCGTTTCCATCAACGGGACGCTCGCGACCGGCTGGAAGACTGGCGGCAAGATGATCGAGCAAGACATCAACGTGCTGATGGAAGACTACTGGCTCCGCGGCGACCGACGCACGCTGTTCCTGGCGCGACTGGAGTTCCCGAATGTGAACTGAGCGCTGCGATCAGGTGCGATTCTTCCACGATTCGGGATCGCGCGAAGTGTGGAATATCGAAACGGAGTTAGTTCTCCGCCTCCGCAAAAGCATTCGGGTTGTCCGCGAGATGGCTCATCACATCGAGTACTCGGTTGTTGAATCGATCCCCAAGTCCGCAGCGACGATCGTCATACCAATCCACCGCGAGATCGAGTTCGCGCTGAGCGAGCCGATGGAGAATGATGGGAAGCTTCATCTGGCGAGCCTCGCCTGGATTGAAGCCTGAACGTCTTCCCAACTCACTACGTCGTCTGGGTTCGCATCCAGTTCCGCCACGCGGCGGCGCAACTCCTCGCGCTTCGCGGGGGTGAGCGAACTCCCCGGGCGTTCCTCCATCACGCTCTCGAGAATGTCCTGAGCGAGCATCAGCCGCTCGTCGGTACTCATCTTGTCGATTCCGAGTTCTTCCAGGGTTGGTGCCATGATCCCCTCACGAGTGGTGTCCGTTAAAAGTACCAGCGCCCGATTCCGGTAGCAATCCAAAGACTATCCCTCGAAGGCTCCGCGGAAGTGCTTCAGGTGTTCCGCGAGAACGGCCTTTAACTTAGTCGGTTGAACGTGGTCCGCGGTGAGGAAGCGGAGTTTCAAGACCTCGGTGCCGTCGTTGCGGTCGCCTTCGATCGCGGGATCGCGGCCGAGCCCCTCCACCTTTGCCAGGTTGATCTGCCCGCGCTTGCCGACGAACCACACTTCGAGCGCGTCGGATTCCTTCGACTTGATCCGGCACCAGAAGCGACTCGAACCCGCCGGCCGAATCGTGATCGCGTCGCGCACGTCCCACTTGAACTCGAGTTCCGGATCGACCTCGCGAAGTACTGCCACCACCCGAGGCAACACCGAGCGATCCCAGCGCAACTTGCGGCCGAGCGGGAAGCCCTTCTCCGAGAGGTGCCACTTCTCGCCGTCCTTCTTCCACGGCATCTGCGCCTCGACGCCACCCTCCTTGTTTTCGAGCCGGCTCAGGAAGAGTTCGACCGCCTTCTTGAGGAAGCCCTGGAACGCGGGCGCGTCGATTTCGTCCAGCTTGTGAACGACGAGTACGACCTGCTGCCCGCCGGGATAGGCCGTGACTTCGACGCGGTCGCTGTCGCGCGAAAAGCCTTCGAGCCCCGGCGTATCCGAGAGCGGCTTCAAGCCGAGTTCCGCCTTCAGTAGATCCTGCTTGAACGGCCGACCGGGCAGGCGAAAGACGAGCTTCATGTACGCTTCGTGGCCCGTCATCGCGTGGAGGAACCAGCCGTCCGACTTCTTCGCCGCGGCAATCTCGACGATGCTGCGGTTGTTCCAGTTCGTGTCGGAAAACGTGCCGAGCTTGTGAATCTCGTCGATCGCGAAAGCGAGTGCCGAACCTTCCCACTTGATCGGCTTGCCCGTCGACGTGATGCGTTCCTTGGTGTGCCACTTCGGACCGTCCGCTTCCCAGGGCAGCTTCTGATCCTTACCCACGTCGGCGATTTCGAGGCCGCCGGCCTTCGCGCGAAGTGCCGCCACGGCGTCGAACTTCACGCGCTCGGCGTGCGGCCCCGCCTCCAGAATCGCCTTCAAGATGCGCCCTGTGTGCGTCGGAGCACCGGCGTCGAATTGTGCGACCACTTGTTCCGGCGTGCCGGACGCGACAATGCGACCGCCATGAATGCCCGCCTCCGGGCCGAGGTCGACCACCCAATCCGCCGTCTTCACGACATCGAGATTGTGCTCGACCACAATCACGGTGTTGCCGAGATCGACGAGACGATGCAGCACATCGAGCAACTTGCGAATGTCGTCGAAGTGCAGCCCCGTGGTGGGTTCATCGAGCAGGTAAAGCGTCTTCCCAGTGCTGGGGCGGGCGAGTTCAGCCGCGAGTTTCACGCGTTGGGCTTCGCCTCCGGACATGGTCGGTGCTGGCTGCCCGAGTGCCATGTAGCCGAGGCCGACGTCGTCCAGCGTTTGCAGAATGTGGCGAATTTTGGTGACGTTGCCGAACAGTTCGAGTGCCTCGCCGACGCGCATGGCGAGGACATCGGCGATGCTCTTGTCGTGGTACTTCACGGCGAGCGTTTCCGGGTTGAACCGGCTGCCGCGGCACGTGTCGCACTCCACCCACACATCCGGGAGGAAGTGCATCTCGATCTTCTTCTGGCCCATCCCTTCGCACGCCTCGCACCGGCCGCCCTTCTGATTGAAGCTGAATCGTCGCGGTTGGTAGCCGCGAATCTTGGACTCGGGCAGTCGGGCGAACAGTTCGCGAATCAAGTCGAAGACGCCGGTGTAGGTCGCGGGGTTGGACGACGGCGAGTTGCCGAGCGGGTCCTGATCGACGTTGATGATCTTGTCGAGGTGTTCGATGCCGCGAATCTCATCGTGAGCCGCGCCGGCGGTTCGGGCTCGGTGCAGTTTGCGAGCAAGCGTGTTGTACAGCACCTCGTTGACGAGCGACGATTTGCCGGAACCGCTGACACCCGTGACGGCGATGAAGCAGCCGAGCGGCAAGTTCACATCGACGTTGCGGAGGTTGTGCTGTCGGGCACCGAGGATGGAGAGCATTCTTGGCGAACCGGCGACGTGAGTCGCCGGGTTGGATGCGC
>JAYTGN010000279.1:0-3986 GCA_043733485.1 Gemmataceae bacterium | reverse complement strand
TCGCTTGGGGCTACCTCTCGCAAGTCGGGCACGCCGAGCGATCCTCGACCGCCGGACCCGCCGGCAAACCGCTCGCACTTGCGGTGTCCACCAGCGGTGCGTGGCTCGCAACGGGATACGAGAACGGCACGCTCGCCATCTGGAACCGAGAGGCCACGACCGTAACGGCAACGGCCAAAGCCGACGAGCGAGCGATTTCGCATATCGCCTTCCTCTCCGATTCGCGCATCGCGACTGCGAGCGGCGCGGAGGTGCGAGTCTGGACGGTCGGCGCGAAAGGGGAAGTGCAGCCGGGGCCGAACTTGCCGAGAACCGCAGGACCGATCGCCGCGCTAGTTTCATCCTCCGACGGTAAGTTCGTCTACTGCGGAACCGCGACCGGCGAGTGCGAATGTTGGAACTTCGAGGAACGGCGACTGCTCCGCTCGTTGAAAGCGACGAGTGGCCCCCTGAGTGGCATTGCTGTTTTCGGTGATGGGAAGCGGCTCGCAACCGGCGGCGGCAGCGAACCCGTCCGCGTTTGGGAGCCGGGCCGCGACGACGCACTCGGCGAGATCGACGGCACCGCTGGAGCCACGCACCTCGCCTACCTTCCAAATGGAATGCTCGCGGTCGCACGTCCCGATGGAGCGGTCCGATTTTACGACGGCGACCGCCGTGAGGTTCGCACCCCGATCGGAAGCCGCACGCCCATCATCGCCTGGAGTGCGAGCCCCGATGGGTCGTTACTAGCGGTGTCTTCGGCGGACGAAATTGTGGTTCATAACGCCCTGGCTGGGACGGTCCAAACGGTGCTGCACGGGCGCGAGCGAGTCGTTCGAGGTCTGGGCTTTTCCCCGGATTCTCGCGTCTTGTTTTCCGTTGCCGAAGATGGGGCAGTCAACTCCTGGAACGTGGCGGGACCGGAAGGGCCGTCGATTCGAACGCTGCCGCGTGCGGTGAGGAACCTGGCGTTGAGGCCCGAGAGCCAGGAGTACGCCGTTTCGTTCGCCGATGGGTCTGTCGAGATTTCGGCCGCGCGCGGTGCCTCTCCCCGCCGCTTCGAACCGCAAGGCCGCGGCCCGCTCGTCCTCCTGCGTTATCCCGAAGTCGGTCCGCCGCTCGGAGTCGAACTCCGCGGCAATACGGCCACCGTCTGGGAATTTGGCGAGAAGCCGCGAATCGCGTTCCAGGCGGAAATACGCGGCACGATAGCCGACTACAGCCCGATCTCCGGGTGGCTGGCCGTCGGAGACGAACGCGGACAGATCAAGGTGTGGTCCGTGGCCGATCGCGAACTCAAGGGCTCCTTCGCATCCGGGCTCGGCACGCCGGTCCGGCAGCTGGCGTTCTCGGATAGCGGCCGCTGGCTCGTCGCGCCGACCGCCGATCGCATGCTCGGCGTCTGGTACGTTTCCGATCCGGTCATTCGGCACAAGTTGCCGGGCGGCGACGGCCTCTGGCCGGTGCGATTCCTGGGGGACGATCGCGTCATCACCACGGGCCGAGGCAGCGCGATTAGAATCTGGCACCTCGCCACGCTTCGCGAGGAAGCGTCGTTGCTCGGCCACGTGGGACGCATCACCGCGCTCGCGGTCTCCCCGGATTTCCGCACGCTCGTGAGCGGAGGCGCGAACGGCGATACGAAACTCTGGGACCTACGAACCGGGCAAGAAGTGTTGACCCTTGAGCGGCACGCCGGGGCCGTACTCGCGGCCGAGTTCTCGAGCGATGGTCGCGTCCTCATCACCGGAGGAGCCGGGAGCGCGGGCCGCGGCGAACTCGCCTTCTGGGATTCCCCCAAAGAGTAAAATTGCATCATGCGCTGTCCGATGCTTGCCGCTTGCCGGGGCTGGTGTAGAGTTTGCGGAAGGCGGATCGCCTCAACACCGTCACAAGGCGTGCGTTCGAGGCTTGCGAAAGAACGGTCGGACCCGTAGCGTGGAAGCGTTCGATAACCGCTCCGAGGGAGTGACCCCTTGATCACGCGACTTCAACCACTCGCCGCCATCTTCACGATGGCCTTCGTCTCGACATCGCTTCGCGCCGCGGAACCGACCGATCCGGCGGAGTTGTTTCCGCCCGGAACGCTGGCCTACGTCGAGCTTCACGACCCCGCGGGTACGGCTCCGCAGATCGCGGTCGCACTCAAGGGCAGTCTGCTCGAAGACAGCATTTCGTTCATCCACACTCGCCGGGATAAGGCCAAGGACCCGCGAGACCTTTTGGCGAAGGATCAACTCGCGATTCTCGGCTTGCTCGCTTCGCCCGAGATGGCAGCGGAGTTCAAGAAGCTACGAGGCGTCGCGGTGGGTGTGGTCGGGTTCAACGACCAACTCGAACCGGAGTGGGCCGCGGCCGTGCTGACGGGCGAAAGCTCCGCGGCCGGCCTGATGGCACGGGCCTTCTTAACACTGACTACCGTGAGGAAGGTGGCCGCGATCGGCGACGTGCCCGTCTATCAATTTCGGCAACCGACCCTCGGCTACGATCCGAACGGCCAGCAGATTCTGCAAAACGAGAAGCCCCCGGTCGAGGGGCTTTACGAGCCGACGTTCGCCTACGTTCCCGGCCTGTTCGTGGCCGGCACGAGCAAGGCGGCGGTGGGCGAAGTGATCGCGCGGTACCAGGGAAAATCGAAGGGCTCACTCGCGGAGACGCCGGCGTTCAAGGCGGCGGTCGCCGCCCACCGCCAGACGGGAGTTTTCTTCTTCGCGAACGTGGCGGAGTGCTTCGCGAAGTTCGACCGAGCCCGCAAGAAGGCGGAGGTCGCGGATGCCGAATCCGATTCGCTGGGTTGGTTCAAGCTGCTCGCGAACCCCAAGGCCATTCAAACCGTCGCGGGTCGCGCTTACTTCCGAGACGGCGGTGCCGCGGTCACGATCGGAGCAACCTTCGATCCCGCGCAGAAAAGCCCACTCCTGGAAGTGCTTTCGGGAACCGGTGCCAAGGTGGAACTCCTTCGTCGCGCTCCCGGACCAGCCGCGTTCGCTCTTGCCATCTCGTTTCCCGAAACGAATCGGACGGCGGCGGTAGTCGGCTTTCTGGATGCACTCGCGAAGGCACATGGCGAACTGGGCCGAACGCCGGGCGAGTGGATCAAGGAGCTCGAGGTCAAGTACAAGATGCCGCTCGCGCAGAATCTGATCGGCAAAACTCGGGCCGCAATTTTCGTGCTTCCACTTCACCCGGCGCTGCCCAAGGGTGCGGTGTCGCTCCCGACCGTGGTGTTGCAAACGGAGAGCGAAGAGGTCGCTGCCGCCTGGGAAGAGATCCTGCCGCGGTTGATTGGCGATCTCGGCGGCACGGCGACACCTCAGGCATCTTCGGAGGCGATCGGCAACTTGAAGGTCTTCTCACTGCCGGCTGGGACTTTACCCTGGAAGGCCGCGGTGCATTACGCGCGGAAGGGGAACGAATTCGCCATCGGCCTCAATCGCAAACTCGTGGCCGCTTCGCTCGACTCGGAGGCTGGAAAGGTCGAAGCCGCACCGCCGATGGTCGAGGCGAACGCGGTGATCGGTTCGATGAATCTCGGGGCGATGATCAAGTTGCTCACCGAGGTCTCGCCGCTCACGGGGCCGGTCGTCCCACGCGGTCCGGCCACACCGGCAAAGCCAGTGCCGGCCGGGCGTGGATTCAGCGAGTTTATGAGTGAACCACCCGCCGGATCGCCAACACCCGAAGCTCAGAAGAAGGACGAGGCCGCGGCGAAGGAGGCACTCTTCAAATCGTTCCAGGCACTCCCCGCGCTCTCGCTCGCCGCTCGGCGAACGGGCAACGAGTTGCGATTCGAGATGTTCCAACCCAAGGCACCGAGCGGGGGATTCGTTCCACTCATCGATGCCGCCGTCGGCTGGTTCGACAAGACTCTGAACCGCGCGCCGATGCCCAATGGCAGTTTCGGCCCTCGATTCGGTCGCTTTCGCGGCGGTTGAGCGAGGGTGTACCTATAGATTTTGGCACTCGCTGATTTTCCTGGCGAACCGGCGACGTAAGTCGCCGGG